>LNEQ01000272.1 GCA_001464995.1 Actinobacteria bacterium Ga0077541 | reverse complement strand
TCGAGCGCCGCGAGGTCTACCGAGAGGAGGTCGCCTGGCCTCGGGCCGACGAAGTCAGCCGCCTCGCGGCTTGACGCTTAGAGCCGTGGGATGTCTAGCCGGTCACCGCCGGCTCGGGCCGGGGGGTCGGAACCACCCGCACCGGCGTCTGCGACCGGACCTGGGTGACCGATGCGCCCGCGGCCGAGGCCCTCAGCGCCACGGAGCGCCGCTGTGTCGACGCCGCCGCGAGCCCGAGGACGATCGTCCGTCGCGCGCCCCTGGGCATGGTCATCGCCGGGCCGACGATCACCCCGCGGCTGACGCGGAAGCCCTGGGGGAGCGATCGCACCGCGAGGCCGGCGGGGATGGGGATGCGCAGGCGCACGCCCCTCGCCGTGGCCGGGCCGAGGGAGCGCACGACCACCCGGTAGGTGCCGGTCGCCCCGGCCCTCAGCTCCCGCGGGCCCACGATCGAGATCGCCAGCCGCGTCTTCGCGGCGACCGGAGCCGGCGCGGCCACGACCGTGGTGACCGTGTTGCTGCTCGCCACGAGGGCGACGCCCGCGGTGGCGGCGGTGTGCGCGACCTGCGCCGTGTTGACCAGCGAGGTGCCGGCGGGGATCGATGCGCCGAGCCTCACGCGGAAGGTCGCCGTGGTCGAGGCCCCGGCCGCGAGGCTGCCACCGGCGGCCGCGGTCGCCCCGGAGCCGAGCCGCGCCGCGATCGTGCCGGTCGCGGCGTCTCCCCGGTCGTCGCCGGAGGCGTCGCTGAGGGCGCCGGTGCCGTCGCCGGCGGTGATCGCCAGCGATCCCGGCACGACGCCGGTGCCCGTGGGCGCGGTGTCGGTGAGGACGACGGCCGAGGCGGCGTCGGTGCCCTGGTTGCTGACGGTGACGGCGTACTGCAGCACGTCACCGGCCACGAGCGCGCCGCCGTTCACGTCGGTCGCGCTCTTGGTCACCACGAGCTGGGGCGCGTACAGGTCGATGACGCTCGTGACGACCCCGGGGTAGTAGGTCTCCCCGCCCGTCGTCAGGTCGATCGTCGCCGAGGTCGCGCCGTTGGCGACGAGCCCGTCCGCCGCGAAGACCGACGCGTCCATCCCCAGGCTGTTGGCGTGGTCGGGCGCCTTGGCCGTGAACCGCGTGCCGCGGTCGGCGAAGGTCGAGTTGAAGACGTCGTTGACGGGGTGCAGCCCGTCGGAGACCGGCGAGCCGTTGAGGGTCAGGGTGTCGCCGGTGGAGCTGCGGTCGCCGTCGTAGGCGATCACCCCCACCTTCGCCTTGACGGCGCCGGCGGGCGGGGCGAACAGCCCCGTGACGGTGACCGACTTGCTCTGGTCCCCGGCCTGGTTGCGCACCACCTCGAAGCCGTCGAACACGGCGAGGTTGCGTAGCGGCGCGGCCGCATCGCGGTAGGCGACGACCAGCGACCAGCCGCCGTAGGCGTCCGAGCCCGTGGACGCCTGGACGTCGGCGACCGTGTACGTGCCGCTCCCGGCCGCGGTGACCTGCGCGGTGACGTCGGCGGACGCCTGGTAGGCGTTCGCGCTGTCGGCGACGTCGCCCGTCTCGGCGCCCGTCACGGGCGCGTACGCCCCGGCCCCCGGCACCTTCAGCTTCACGGTCGCCCGGATGCCGGCGTTCGGCGCGGCGGCCCCGCCGCCGCCCGCCCCGGAGCGCCCGCCCCAGTAGAGGCCCGCGAAGAGCACCCGCGCCCCGGCGGGCACGGAGAGGTCGGCCGAGCTCGACGCGAAGGTGGCCGGGTCGCCGTCGATGTCGACGTGGGTCATGGTGAAGTCGTTGTTCCTGCCGTCCGCCCCCGCCAGGACGGCCGCGCAGCCGCCCGCGGCGGACGGGCAGGTGAGGACCGTGTTGCCGACGATCGCGACGTCGCCGGTCGTGTTGACGGTGTACCGGGCCGTGAACGGCGTCACGGCGGCGGAAGCGGCCCCGGCGAGGGCCAGGGCGGCCGTGGCGGCGGCGAACGCGGGGAGGGACCATCGGAGAGGTGACATCCCGCGCCGATCGGCATCACCCACGGAATCCGCATCCCCCCCGGGGGGATCTCCGCCGGCCCGGGGGCCGTCAGGAGGGGCTGCGCCCGGCCCGCTCGGTCTCGTCGCGCAGCCAGCGCGCGAGGTCGGGGGTGAGGGCCCCCGGCTCGAGCCGCCACGACCAGTTCCCGACGGCCGTGCCCGGGGTGTTGAGCCGGGCGTCCGCGCCCAGTCCGAGCAGGTCCTGGGCCGTGACGACGGCGAGCCCGGCGCGCGAGGAGAGGGCGAGCCTCATGAGCATGCGGTGCGGCGGCTCGTCGTGGATGCCCGCCGCCGCGCACGCGTGCCACGCCTCGCCCCGGGCCGCGTCGGATGCCGAGTCCCACCATCCGACGGCGGTGTCGTTGTCGTGTGTGCCGACGTAGACGACGCAGCGCTCGGGGTGGTTCTGGACGCTGTGGCTGTTGTCCCATCCGCCCGGGAAGGCGAACTGCAGCACGCGCATGCCCGGAAGGCCGAGCGCCTCCATCAGGTGATGCACCTCGGGCGTGATGATGCCCAGGTCCTCGGCCACGAGTGACAGCGGCCCCAGCTCGCGCCGGGCGGCCTCCACCACCCGCGCCCCGGGACCGGCCCGCCACTCGCCCTCGCGGGCTGTCTGCGCGCCGCGCGGCACCGCCCACCACGACTCGAAGGCGCGGAAGTGGTCGATGCGCGAGCTGTCGTGCAGCGCGGCGCTGCGGGCCAGGCGCGCGATCCACCAGCGGTCGTGGTCGGCCGCCATCGCCTCCCAGTCGTAGGTGGGGTTGCCCCAGAGCTGGCCGTCCTCGGTGAAGGCGTCCGGGGGCACGCCCGCGACCGTGTCCGTGCGGAAGAGCCCCGGGTGCGCGCGGACGTCCGCCGCATCGGGCGCGACGTAGAACGGCAGGTCGCCCATGATCCGGATGCCGCGGGCGGCCGCGTGGGCGCGCAGGGCGCCCCACTCGCGGTCGAAGCGCACCTGGTCGGCCAGCGCGCCCGGGCCGGCGAAGCGGATCCAGTCGTCGATCCAGTAGTCGTTGCAGTCGTGGAAGTCGGCCTCCTCGGCGGCGGTCACCGGAGCCGAGGGGCGCTCCAGCAGCCCGGCCCAGCCCGCGAAGGCCGACGGGCTCGCGTACGGGGAGCCGTGGCCGTCGGGCGGGGTCAGGGGCAGCACCTGCCACCACGACTGACCGGCGTCGGCGAGCCAGTCGACGAAGGCGAACGCCTCCGGACCGAGCCGGCCACCGGGCAGGGAGGTGGCGTGCAGGAGGACGCCGGAGCGCCGGTCCGCGGTGGGGTCCTGATGTGTGCTGCCCGAGGTCACCGGGAAAGGCTACGCTCAGTGCCGCCCGTGCTCGCAACGACGCCCCGCACGCCGCCTCCGCGGATCCAGATCCATGACACCCGTCCCACGGTCGAGGGTGGCCGGTGGCCGGTGAAGCGGAGCCTCGGTGACCCGGTGGCCGTGGAGTGCGACCTCGTCCGTGACGGCCACGAGCAGTTGAGGGCCGTCGTCCGCCACCGCCCGCCGGGCGCCCGGGGCTTCTCCGAGGTCGAGATGCACCCGGTGTCGATCGACCGCTGGCGCGCCGAGTTCCCGACCACCGCGCTCGGGCTGCACGCCTTCCAGATCGAGGCCTGGGTCGACGTCTTCGCCTCCTGGCGGACCGAGCTGGAGCGCAAGGTGGCGGGCGGCCAGGCCGATCTCGGCAGCGAGCTCGCCGAGGGCGCCGCCCTCCTGCGCGACGCCCTCGGCGCCATCCGCGGCGCCGACCGCGCGGTCGTGTCCCAGGCCGCGGCGGTGGTCGGGGCCCCCAACCGGCCCGGAGCCGAGCGCGCCGAGGCCGCCCTCGCGCCCGGGCTCGCCGAGGCCATGCGACGGGTCGCCAGCCGCCCCGAGAAGGTGCGCGGTGCCCAGTTCGAGGTGGACGTCGACCGCGAGCGCGCGCGCGCCGGCGCCTGGTACGAGCTGTTCCCGCGCTCGTTCGGCGGGTTCGCCGGCGTGCAGGAGCAGCTCCCCGCGCTGGCCGATCTGGGCTTCGACGTCATCTACCTCCCTCCGATCCACCCGATCGGGGTCACCCACCGCAAGGGCCGCAACAACTCCCCCACCGCCGGCCCCGGCGAGCCGGGCAGCCCGTGGGCCATCGGCGGCGTCGCGGGCGGGCACACCGCCGTCAACCCCGAGCTCGGCACGTTGGCCGAGCTCGAGAGCCTGGTGGCCGCGGCCCGGGACCACGGCCTCGAGATCGCGCTCGACTTCGCGATCCAGTGCTCGCCCGACCACCCCTGGCTCACCGAGCACCCCGAGTGGTTCCACCACCGCCCCGACGGGACGCTGAAGTACGCGGAGAACCCGCCCAAGAAGTACCAGGACATCTACAACGTCAACTTCGGCACCGAGGACTGGCGGGCGCTGTGGGAGGCGCTGCGCGACGCCCTGGTGTTCTGGGTGGACCGGGGCGTGCGCATCTTCCGGGTGGACAACCCCCACACCAAGCCGATCCCCTTCTGGGAGTGGCTCATCAGGACCGTCCGCGAGGAGCACCCCGACGTCGTGTTCCTGGCCGAGGCGTTCACCAGCGAGGCCCGCATGTACGCGCTCGCGAAGGCCGGGTTCAGCCAGTCGTACACCTACTTCACCTGGAAGAACTCCGTCGCCGAGCTCGCCGGGTACGTCGACGAGCTGGCCGGCGAGGCGGCCGAGTTCTTCCGGCCGAACTTCTTCGCCAACACCCCCGACATCCTGCACGCCTACCTCCAGGGCGGCGGGCGGGCGGCCTTCGAGGCGCGGCTGATCCTGGCGGCCACGCTCTCGCCGAGCTACGGCATCTACTCGGGCTTCGAGAACCTCGAGGCGACGCCGGTGGCCGAGGGCAGCGAGGAGTACCTCGACTCGGAGAAGTACGAGGTCAAGGAGCGCGGCCTGGACGGCAGCCTGCTGCCGCTGGTGCGGCGTCTCAACGAGATCCGCCGGGCGTCCCCCGCGCTCGGGCGCATCGACGTGCGTTTCATGACGACCCGGAACGAGAACCTGATCGCGTACGCCAAGGGCCGCGGGCCCGGGGCGATCCTGGTCTGCGTCAACGTCGACCCCCACAACGCCCACGAAGGGATCGCGATGGTTCCCGGCGACCTCGATCTGCCCGGCCAGTTCACGGTCCGCGACCTCGTCACCGGCGCCGTCCACCGCTGGGGCCTCGGCGCCAACTACATCCGCCTCGACCCGGCCGCGACGCCGGCGCACGTGTTCGTGGTGGAGGCGTGAGCGCCCCGGCGATCGACGCCGACGTCGCCCTGCTGGCGGCGCGCGACCACCACGACCCCCACCGCGTGCTCGGCGCCCACCCGGTGCCCGGCGGTCTCGCGGTCCGCGTCTGGCGTCCCGAGGCGACGGCGGTGCGCGTCATCCGCGAGGGCTCACCCGCCGTCGAGCTCCCCCACCGCGACTCCGGCCTGTTCGAGGCCGTGATCCCGGACGCCGTGCCCGGCCCCTACGAGGTCGAGATCGAGCACGGCGGCCACACCTGGCGCGCACGCGACCCGTACGCGTTCCTGCCGACGGTGGGCGAGCTCGACCTGCACCTGGTGGGCGAGGGCCGGCACGAGCAGCTCTGGGAGCGCCTCGGTGCGCACCTGCGCGAGATCGACGGCGTGAGCGGCGTCGCCTTCGCGGTATGGGCGCCGTCGGCGCGCTCGGTGAGCGTGGTCGGCGACTGGAACCTCTGGGACGGCCGTGTCCACCCGATGCGCTCGCTCGGAGCCTCGGGCGTCTGGGAGCTGTTCGTCCCGGGGCTCGGCCCGGGATCGCACTACAAGTACGAGATCCGGGGGGCGGACGGGGCGCTGCGCCTGAAGGCCGACCCCCTGGCCGCCGCCGCCGAGGTGCCCCCGCGCACGGCGTCGGTGGTCCACCGCTCCACACACGAGTGGCGCGACGGCGACTGGATCGCCGCCCGCGCCGCACGCCGCCCACACGCCGAGCCGGTGTCGATCTACGAGGTGCACCTGCCCTCGTGGCGCCTCAACCCCGACGAGGGCAACCGCTCGCTCACGCTGATCGAGCTGGCCGACGAGCTCGGCGACTACGTCGCCGACATGGGCTTCACCCACGTCGAGCTGCTGCCCGTGATGGCCCACCCCTTCTCGGGGTCGTGGGGCTACCAGGTGACCTCGTACTTCGCGCCCTCGCCGGTGCTGGGCTCCCCCGACGACCTGCGCGAGTTCATCGACCGCATGCACGCCCGCGGCATCGGCGTGATCCTCGACTGGGTGCCGGCCCACTTCCCCCGCGACGCGTTCGCCCTGGGCGAGTTCGACGGCACTGCGCTCTACGAGCACTCCGACCCCCGCCGCGGCGCGCACCCGGACTGGGGCACGCTGATCTTCAACTACGGCCGCAACGAGGTGCGCAACTTCCTCGTCTCCAGCGCCCTCTACTGGATGAGCGAGTACCACGCCGACGGCCTGCGCGTGGACGCCGTCGCCTCGATGCTCTACCGCGACTACTCGCGGGCGGCCGACGAGTGGGTGCCCAACGAGTACGGCGGGCGCGAGGACCTCGAGGCGATCACGTTCCTGAAGGAGCTCAACGTCGTCACCCACGCACGGGAGCCCGGGGTGCTGATGGCCGCCGAGGAGTCGACCGCCTGGCCGGCGGTGTCCCGCCCGGTGGACGCCGGCGGCCTCGGTTTCGACCTCAAATGGAACATGGGCTGGATGCACGACACGCTCGAGTACTTCTCGAACGACCCCATCCACCGCCGCTATCACCACGACGCGCTCACCTTCAGCCTGGTCTACGCCTTCACCGAGCAGTTCGTGCTGCCGCTCTCGCACGACGAGGTGGTGCACGGCAAGGGCTCGCTGCTGTCGAAGATGCCCGGCGACAACTGGCAGCAGCACGCCAACCTGCGGGCGCTGTACGCGTACATGTGGGCGCACCCCGGCAAGAAGCTGCTGTTCATGGGCGGCGAGATCGCCCAGGAGCAGGAGTGGAGCCATGAGCGGAGCATCGACTGGCACCTGGCCCGGCGACCGCGCCACGGCGGCACGCAGCGGCTGGTGCGCGACCTCAACCGGGCCTACCGCGAGCACGCGGCCCTGTGGGAGCTCGACGCCGAGCCGGCGGGGTTCCGCTGGCTGGTGGTGGACGACCGCGACGTCAACGTCGTCGCCTTCGCCCGCTTCTCGGCGCAGGGCGTGCCCCTGGTGGCCGTGGCCAACCTCTCTCCGGTGCCCCGCACGGCCTACCGGCGGCCGCTGGCGCGAGGTGCTGAACTCCGACGCGGAGGCGTACGGCGGGGCGAATCTGGGAAACCTGGGTGGCGTGAACGCGGACGACACCCCCTGGGGGGGCGAATCGGCATCGGCCGAGCTGACCCTCCCACCGCTCGGGGTGGTCTGGCTGACGCCGGATGGGTGAGCCGTGGGAGCTCCCGCTGGGAGCGACCCCGGCGGGTGACGGGCGCACCACCTTCCGCGTCTGGGCGCCACGGGCGTCGGAGGTCGCCGTGGAGACCGGGGGCGCCGACACGCCCCTCGCGCACGAGGGCCTCGGCGTCTTCTCCGCGACCCTGCCCGCGTCGGCGGGGGACGACTACCGCTACGTGATCGACGGCGACGCGCGCCTGCCCGACCCCTGCTCGCGGTTCCAGCCCGCCGGCGTGCGCGGGCCGTCGCGGATCGTCGACCCGGCGGCCCTCGCGTGGACGACCGAGGGCTGGGGCGGGCTCGACCGCGAGGCCCTCGTCGTCTACGAGCTGCACGTGGGCACGTTCACCCCCGAGGGCACCTTCGCGGCCGCGGCGACGCGCCTCGGCGAGCTGGCCGCCCTCGGAGTGACGGCGATCGAGCTGATGCCGGTGGCCACATTCCCCGGCGAGCGCAACTGGGGCTACGACGGCCTCTACACCTGGGCGCCGCACCCGGCCTACGGCGGGCCCGAGGGGCTCGCCGCCCTCGTCGATGCGGCGCACGGTCACGGCCTCGGGGTGATCCTCGACGTGGTCTACAACCACCTCGGGCCGGGGACGGAGGCCTTCGAGGCGTTCGGCCCGTACCTCACCGACCGCTACGGCACGCCCTGGGGCGACGCGATCAACTTCGACGACCGAGAGTGCGGCGGCGTGCGGGAGTGGGCGATCCAGAACGCCTGCATGTGGGTGCGCGACTACCGCATCGACGGGCTGCGCGTGGACGCCGTGCACGCCATCCACGACGAGGGGGCCCGCCACCTGCTGGCCGAGCTCTGCGACCGGGTGGCCGCGACCGGCGGGGGCGCCGCGGTGATGATCGCCGAGAGCGACCTCAACGACCCGAAGGTCGTGCGCGGCCGCGACGCGGGCGGCTGGGGCTTCGACGCCCAGTGGTCGGACGACTTCCACCACGCCCTGCACGCGCAGCTCACCGGCGAGCGCGACGGCTACTACGCCGACTACGGCGCGATCGCCGACCTCGCGGCCGCCTCGGCCCGCCCCTTCGTCTACGACGGCCGCTACTCGCCCTTCCGGCGCCGCCGCCACGGCGCCCCGGCCGGGGAGCTGGAGCCGCGGCGCGTCGTCGTCTGCTCGCAGAACCACGATCAGGTGGGCAACCGCGCCCTCGGCGGGCGGCCGCCCCTTGCGACACGCCGCCTGGCCGCGATGTGGGTGCTGCTCTCGCCCTGGACCCCGATGCTCTTCATGGGCGAGGAGCACGGCGAGACGCGGCCGTTCCTGTTCTTCACGGACCACATCGACCCGTTCATCGCCGACGCCACCCGCGAGGGCCGGCGCCATGAGTTCAAGGAGTTCGCGGGCTTCGAGGACACGATCCCCGACCCGCAGGACCCGGACACCTTCGCCCGCTCCGTGATCGATCCCGCGGGCGGGGACCCGGAGATGCGCCCCTACTACCAGGCGCTGATCGTGCTGCGCCGGCAGATGCCGGCCGGCGAACCGCAGGTGCGCTTCGACGAGGACGGGGGCTGGATCGGGGCGCGTCGCGGCCCCTTCGAGGTGGTCGGCAACTTCTCGGACGAGACGACGGAGGTGGACGTGGACGCACGGGACGTGGTGCTGGCGACCGGCGACGGGGTCGCGCTCGCCGGCGGGCGGCTCCTGCTGCCGTCGCTCAGCGGGGCGGTGGTCCGCTGATGCGGGTCTGGCCCGGCTGGCCCTTCCCTCTCGGGGCGACCTGGGACGGCAGCGGCACCAACTTCTCGATCTTCTCCGAGAACGCCACAGCGGTCGAGCTGTGCCTCTACGACGGGAACGACCAGGAGACGCGCGTCCCCCTCACCGAGGTGACCGCGTTCAACTGGCACGCCTACCTGCCCGACGTCCGCCCCGGGCAGCGCTACGGCTACCGCGTGCACGGGCCCTGGGCGCCCGAGCAGGGGCACCGCTTCAACCCGTTCAAGCTGCTGATCGACCCCTATGCCAAGGCGATCGAGGGCCCGATCATGTGGGATCGCGGCAACGTCCTGCCCTACGAGCCCGACGGCGAGGACGCCGACCTGATCCGCGACGACAGCGACGACGCCGATGCCATCCCCAAGGGGATCGTCATCGACGCCGGCTTCGACTGGGAGGACGACCGGCGCCCGATGACGCCCTGGAACGAGACCCTGATCTACGAGGTCCACGTGAAGGGGTTCACCAAGCAGCACCCGGAGGTGCGCGAGGACCTGCGCGGCACCTACGCCGGCCTGGCGTCGGACGAGGCGATCGCCCACCTGCGGGCGCTCGGGGTGACCGCCGTCGAGCTGCTGCCGGTGCACCACAACGCCGACGAGCACCATCTGGTCGACAAGGGCCTCACCAACTACTGGGGCTACAGCTCGATCGGCTTCCTCGCCCCGCACGCCCAGTACGCCGCCACCGGCCGGATGGGCGAGCAGGTGCGCGAGTTCAAGGGGATGGTGAAGGCCCTGCACCGGGCCGGCATCGAGGTGATCCTCGACGTGGTCTACAACCACACGGCCGAGGGCAACCACCAGGGGCCGATGCTCTCGTTCAAGGGCATCGACAACCTGTCGTACTACCGCTGCTCGCCCGAGGACCCGCGCTATTACGTGGACTTCACGGGCACCGGCAACAGCCTCAACCCGCTCCACCCGAGCGTGCTGCGCCTGATCATGGACAGCCTGCGCTACTGGGTGCTCGAGATGCACGTCGACGGCTTCCGCTTCGACCTCGCCTCGGCCCTCGCCCGCGAGTTCTGGGAGGTCAACCGCCTGTCGGCCTTCTTCGACATCATCCACCAGGACCCGGTGCTGTCGCAGGTGAAGCTGATCGCCGAGCCATGGGACGTCGGCCCCGGCGGGTACCAGGTGGGCAACTTCCCGGTGCTCTGGACCGAGTGGAACGGCCTCTACCGCGACGAGATGCGCGACTTCTGGCGCGGCCAGAGCGATGGCGTCGCCGAGTTCGCCTCGCGCATCACGGGCTCGAGCGACCTCTACCAGAACGACGGCCGGCGCCCCTTCGCCTCGATCAACTTCATCACCGCGCACGACGGCTTCACGCTGGCCGACCTGGTCGCCTACAACGACAAGCACAACGAGGCCAACCTCGAGGGCAACCGCGACGGCACCGACGACAACCGCAGTTGGAACTGCGGGGCCGAGGGACCGACCGACGACCCCGAGATCGCCGCGCTGCGCCTGCGCCAGCAGCGCAACTTCCTGACCACGCTGCTGCTCTCGCAGGGCGTCCCGATGCTGGTGGGCGGCGACGAGATGGGGCGCACCCAGCACGGCAACAACAACGGCTACTGCCAGGACAGCGAGATCAGCTGGTTCGACTGGGACCTCGACGAGGACCGCCGGAAGCTGCTCGAGTTCACGCAGCGGCTGATCGCGCTGCGCCGTGCCCACCCGGTGTTCCACCGCCGCGAGTTCTTCGGCGGTACCGACGGCGCGGGCTCGGGCCTGCCGGACATCCGCTGGTTCCGGGCCGACGGGCGCGAGATGAGCGGGCGCGACTGGCGTCGTCCCGACCTGCGCCACCTCGGCGTGTTCCTGAACGGCGAGGAGATCCGCAGCCCCGGGCTCACCGGCGAGCCGATCGTGGACGACTCGTTCGTGATGCTGGTCAACGCCGGTCACGAGAGCCAGCTCTTCCGCCTCCCGGCCCGCCGGTACGGCAACCGCTGGCGCCAGGTGATCTCGACGGTGGAGCCCGACGCCCCCGAGGGCTGGCGCAGCTGGCCCGCGCGCACCGAGGTGCCGCTCGAGGCCCGCTCGGTCGTGCTGCTGCGCCGCACCTGGTGAGCCCGCGGTGAGGGCCACCTACCGGCTGCAGCTCGGGCCGGGGCTCGGCTTCGCCGGGGCCCGGGCGCTCGTGCCCTATCTCCGCGGGCTGGGCGTCAGCCACCTCTACCTCTCCCCCTGCCTGCAGGCGCGCGCGGGCTCCACGCACGGCTACGACGTCACCGATCCCCGGCGCATCTCGGAGGACCTCGGCGGGGAGGCCGCCTTCCGCGCGCTGGCCGGTGCGGGGCTGCAGGTGCTGCTCGACATCGTGCCCAACCACATGGCCGCCGACGACGCGAACCCCTTCTGGACCGATCCGGCGCTCCGCGAGAAGTACTTCGACATCGACCCGCGCACCGGCCGCCACCGGCGCTTCTTCTCCATCGACGAGCTGGCCGGGGTGCGCGTCGAGGATCCCGAGGTGTTCGAGACGACGCACGCCCTGGTGCTCGGCCTGGTGGCCGAGGGAGTGGTGGACGGCCTGCGCATCGACCACCCCGACGGGCTGGCCGATCCCGGCGGGTACCTGCGCCGGCTCGCCGAGCGCGGCGTGGAGCGCATCTGGGTGGAGAAGATCCTGGAGCCCGGCGAGGAGCTGCCCGACTGGCCCGTGGAGGGCACGACCGGCTACGAGTTCATGGCCGACGCCACCGGGCTGTTCATCGACCCGGCCGGCGAGGAGCCGCTGACGCGCCTCTACGCCGCGCTCACCGGCGAGGAGCGCGAGTTCGCCGAGCTCGCCGAGGAGGCCAAGCGCGACGAGGCGCTCACCACCTTCCAGCCCGAGGTCGAGCGCCTGCGCGAGCTGGTCGACGATCCGGGCATGGCCGAGGCCGTCGCCTCGCTGCCGGTCTACCGCACCTACGTCGAGCCGGATGGCGGGGGCGCCGACGACCAGGACGTGCGCGTCGTGGAGGAGGCCGATCTGCCCGAGCGGGTGAAGGAGGCCCTGGTGGACCCCTCCGACCCGGATGAGGAGGCCTTCGCGGTCCGCTTCCAGCAGACGACCGGGGCGATCATGGCCAAGGGCGTCGAGGACACCGCCCTCTACCGCTACTCCCGCCTGGCGGCGCTCAACGAGGTCGGCTCCGATCCGGGGCGCTGGGGCCGGAGCCCCGAGGAGGTGCACGCGGCGCACATCGCCCGGCACCGCCGCTTCCCGCGCTGCCTGCTGGCCACCCAGACCCACGACACCAAGCGCTCGGGCGACGTGCGCGCGCGCATCGGCGCGCTGGCCGGCATCCCCGGCGAGTGGCGCACGCGGGTGATCGCATGGCGGCGGATGACCGCCTCCCTGCGGAGCCCGGGCGCGCCGAACCCGGACGACGAGTACCTGATCTACCAGACCCTCGTCGGCGCCTGGCCACTCGAGGCGGAGCGCCTGCGCGACTACATGACCAAGGCGATGCGCGAGGCGAAGGTCGATACCGACTGGGCCGAGCCGGACGATGACTACGAGGGCGCGGTCGCCGCGTTCATCGACGGCCTCTACGCGTCGCCGGCGTTCATCGCCGATCTGGAGGCCTTCGCCGACCGGGTCGCCCCGATCGGCGAGGCGTCGGCCCTCGGGCAGACGCTCCTCAAGCTGACCAGCCCCGGGGTGCCCGACATCTACCAGGGCGACGAGCTCTGGGACCTCGCCCTCGTCGATCCCGACAACCGCCGCCCGGTCGACTGGGACCTGCGCGTGCGGCTTCTGGCCGAGGTGACGGGCGGGGCGGCCCCGCGGCGCGAGACGGCGAAGATGTTCCTGATCCACCGCGCCCTCGGCCTGCGCGAGCGCAGGCCGGAGGCGTTCACGGGCGGCTACACGCCGCTCGACGC
>LNEQ01000271.1 GCA_001464995.1 Actinobacteria bacterium Ga0077541 | reverse complement strand
TTCATGAAGGGCGCGTCGCTCGAGGACCCGGCCGGCCTCTTCAACGCGAGCCTCGAGGGCAACGCCCGCCGCGCGATCGACATCCGCGAGGGCGAGGAGGTGGACGCGGCCGCCTTCATCGCGCTGATCCGCGAGGCGGTCGCCCTCAACGGCTCAGGGCCACCCGGGCGCGCGAGGAAGGCGGGGGCCTGAGAGGACTCAGGCGGGCCCGGCTCCGGGGAGTTCCAGCCCGACGGCGAGGGAGAGTCCCGCGGCCTCCATCTGCGCCACCACCCGCCGCCAGACGGCGGCGACGGCCTCCACCGCGTCGAGCGGGAGCACCCGGGCGCGGTCGTCCACGCTTGGGTCGACCAGCCCCGGGAAATCGATGCGGGGGCGGGCGAACGGGGTCACGGGCGGCGCCGGCAGGCAGGGCGCGAAGCTGAACATGCCCGCGACGGGATCGCGCGCCGTGGCCCCGGAGTAGAGGCGACCCCCCTCGACGTGGTCCCAGGCGTACATCGGATCGAGGGTCGTGGCGCGGAAGACCTCGCCGACGCGGCTCCCGGCGGTCCGGGCGTGGTCGGCGCGGGTGTGGTCGACGCTCCCCGCGACCACGAACACGGTGTCGAGCACGAACGATCCCGCGAGGCTCGACCCGAAGAGGATCAGCGAGCCCCGGGCGAGGCGGCGGAGGGCCGGCTCGCGGCGCTGGCGGCAGAAGGTGTAGAGGAAGCGCTCCCCGAAGACGAAGGGGTCGGTGTTCTGGGGGACGACACCCGCGGGGGCCGCCCCGGGGCCGAGGAACAGCGGGTGGTGGATCCACTCCGGCCCGTCGGCGACCGCCGCCGCCACGGGGAGGACCGACGAGTCGGCCTCCCATTCCCCCCACAGGGTCAGCTCACCGCGGCCCTCGCCGGCCGTCGCCCCGTGGCGCCACGCCCCGCGGCAGAGCATGAACTTCCGGCGGTGGGGGCTCGTCGCCACCGGCCAGCGCATGCGGTCATCGCCGGGATCGGGGCCGTGTTCGTCCCCGGGGTGCGGGAACTGCACGACGCAGAGCTCGTCGTCCATGAGGCGTCCTCGAGAGGGCGCGGGACTACGCCGGAGGAGGCGCGGACCAGTCGATCCAGACCGCTCCCGGGTTCGCCGGGTCGATCTTCACCGGCAGCCGGCACCCGACCTGCGCCCGCGACAGGTGCAGCTGCTGCACCACCTGCCGGCAGCTCGCCGGGATGGGGACGCCGCCGTGCATGATCAGCAGATCGAACTCGATGACCGGGTTGTGGTTCATGAGCATCCCGGTCTGGCGGGAGGCCGTGACCGTCGCCACCGCGTCGACGCCCTCCGCCATCAACGCCGCCGAGCCGGCTCCCCCAGCGGCCATCGAGGTGAGCGCCTGCTCGCCCTGGGCGAGCACCTGCCCCAGGGCGGAGAGCTGATCCTGCACCGGCAGCGCCTCGCGCATCTCCGCGCTCTGGCGGCTGAGCTTGCGCATGTCCCCGAAGATGCCCATGCCGTCAGGCCCGGTAGAGGTCGCTGAACGCCCGGGCCACCGCGGGGTCTTCCTGGATGCGCGCGTTCCAGCCGTCATGCGCCTCCTGCCACGAGGAGGGGGCGATACCGTGGGCCGCGGCGATGCCCGGGAGCAGCGACTGGTCGTAGCCGAGTGGCGCGATCGCCTTGACGATCGTCGCGTAGAGGGCCAGGTCGACCCCCGCGATCGACTCGGTGGCGGCGGGGGGCGGCGCGGCGGGGGGCGGCGGGGCCTGCTGGGCCGCCTGCTGCTGGGCCGCGGCCTGCGCGCTCATCTGCTGCGCCTGCTCGGCCATGCGCTGCGCCCGCCCCATCATCTCGGGCGCCGCGGTGGCCATGTCCTTCAGGTCCTTCATCTGCTTGAAGATCCCCACCGGGCCTCCCGACCGCGTGTCCACCCCCGGCGGGCGCCGGAGCGGCGCGAGCGTAATCCAGGCCCGGCGAACGGAGCACGCACCGAACGACCAGTCTTCGCGGCCATCCGTCGGGGCGGCGGCGGGCACCCTGCGAGCCCGGCATGGGCTCGCAGGGTGCCGCGGCTGTCAGCCGAGGTCGAAGCGGTCGAGGTTCATGACCGTGTCCCAGGCGGCGACGAAGTCGTCCACGAACTTCTGACGGCTGTCGTCGCTGGCGTAGACCTCCACCAGGGCGCGCAGCACGGAGTTCGACCCGAACACGAGGTCGACGCGGCTGCCGGTCCAGCGGACCTCGCCGGTCTCCCGGTCGCGGCCCTCGAACGTCTCCTCGGCATCGGACGTCGGCCCCCACACGGTTCCGGCGTCGAGGATGTTGACGAAGAAGTCGTTCGTCAGCGCCCCGGGGCGGTCGCTGAAGACGCCGAGCGGGGACCCGCCGTGGTTCGCCCCGAGCACCCGGAGCCCGCCGACGAGCGCGGTCATCTGGGGCGCGGTCAGCCCGAGCAGCTGGGCCCTGTCGATCAGGAGCTGCTCGGCCGGCCGGTTCTGGCCGGGGGCGAGGTAGTTGCGGAAGCCGTCGGCGACCGGCTCGAGCACCGCGAACGACTCCACGTCGGTCTGCTCCTGCGACGCGTCCGTGCGCCCGGGCGCGAACGGCACCCGGGCGTCGAACCCGGCGTCCTTCGCGGCCCGCTCCACGGCGGCGCACCCTGCCAGCACGATCACGTCGGCCAGCGAGACCCGGACGTCGTCGCCGGCCTTCACCGCGTTGAAGTCCTGCTGGATCTTCTCGAGGGCCTGGAGGACCGCCGCGAGCGCCGCAGGGTCGTTGGCCGCCCAGTCCCTCTGCGGAGCCAGCCGGATGCGGGCGCCGTTGGCCCCGCCGCGCTTGTCGGTGCCGCGGAACGTCGAGGCCGAGGCCCACGCGGTCGAGACCAGCTGGGCGGTGCTGAGCCCCGAATCGAGGATCGCGGCCTTCAGGGCGGCGATGTCGGCGGCGCCGATCAGCGCGTGATCGACGGCCGGGACGGGGTCCTGCCAGAGCTGGGGCTCGGCGGGCACCTCGGGACCGAGGTAGCAGGCGAGCGGGCCCATGTCGCGGTGGGTGAGCTTGAACCACGCCTTGGCGAAGGCGTCGGCGAACTCCTGGGGGTTCTCGAGGAAGCGCCGCGAGATCGGCTCGTAGACCGGGTCCATCCGCAGTGCGAGGTCGGTCGTCAGCATCACGGGGGCGTGCCGTGCCGAGGGGTCGTGGGCGTCGGGCACCGCGTCGGCCGCCGCGGGGTCGGTGGGCGTCCACTGCCAGGCGCCGGCCGGGCTCTTGGTGAGCTCCCACTCGTAGCCGAAGAGTGTCTCGAAGAAGCTGTTGTCCCAGGTCGTGGGCGTGGGGGTCCAGGCGCCCTCGAGGCCGCTGGTGATGGTGTCGACGCCCCTGCCGCTGCCGTAACCGCTGGTCCAGCCGAGGCCCATCTCCTGGAGCGGGGCGGCCTCGGGCTCCGGGCCGACGAGCGCGGCGTCGCCGGCGCCGTGGTTCTTGCCGAAGGTGTGTCCGCCGGCCACCAGCGCCACCGTCTCCTCGTCGTTCATGGCCATGCGGGAGAACGTCTCCCGGATGTCCCGTGCCGCGAGGACCGGGTCCGGGTTGCCGTTCGGCCCCTCCGGGTTCACGTAGATGAGGCCCATCTGCACGGCGGCGAGGGGGTTCGACAGCTCGCGGTCGCCGCTGTAGCGCTCGTCGCCGAGCCACGTGCCCTCGTTGCCCCAGTTGACCTGCTCGGGCTCCCAGACGTCCTCGCGCCCGCCGCCGAAGCCGAAGGTCGCGAAGCCCATGTCCTCCAGGGCGACGTTGCCGGCGAGCACCATCAGGTCGGCCCACGAGATCGCGCGGCCGTACTTCTTCTTGACCGGCCACAGCACCCGCCGCGCCTTGTCGAGGTTGGCGTTGTCGGGCCAGCTGTTGAGGGGCGCGAAGCGCTGCTCGCCCGATCCGGCGCCGCCGCGGCCGTCACTGGTGCGGTAGGTGCCCGCGCTGTGCCATGCCATGCGGATGAAGAGGGGGCCGTAGTGGCCGTAGTCGGCCGGCCACCAGCTCTGAGAGGTCGTCATCACCTCGACGATGTCGCGCTTGAGGGCGTCCAGGTCGAGGGCCGAGAAGGCCTCCGCGTAGTCGAACTCCGCGCCCATGGGGTCGGCCATCGGGGGGTTCTGGTGAAGGGCGCTCACGTCCAGCTGGTTCGGCCACCAATCACGATTCGACCTGCCGTTCGCTCCCGAGAAGGGGCACTTGCTCTCGTTCTCCACGGTGTTCTCGCCTGGCACGGGCATCTCTTCTCGGACCGAGCGGGATGCCGGATCTGTGGGACGTCGTCAGGGGCTGTGTGCGGTGGAGCACTCCGGGCAGACGCCCCAGTGCGTGACCTCGGTCTCGTCGATCGAGAAGCCGTGGTCGTCGGACGCGGCCAGGCACGGCGCGTCCCCGACGGCGCAGTCGACGTCGGCGATGGCGCCGCACGACCGGCAGACGACGTGGTGGTGGTTGTCGCCCACCCGCGCCTCGTAGCGCGCCACCGAGCCCGCGGGCTCGATGCGCCGCACCAGGCCCGCCGACGTCAGCGCGCGCAGCACGTCGTAGACGGCCTGCGTGGACACCCCGTCGGGGCCGGAACGCACGGCGCGGATGATCGCGTCGGTGTCGGCGTGCGGGTGCTCGTGAACCGCCGCCAGCACCGCGACGCGCGGCCGGGTCACCCGCAGGGAGGCCCCGCGGAGGGCGTGCTCGGCGTCGGACGTCGCGGTCACGCGCGCACCCTACCAGCTCAATTTGGAACCAAGTGCCGCCCCGGCAGCCCGGGCGGATCCCCTACCGGGGGAACCGGCGTCGCCCTACCGTCGTCGGGGTAGGACGGACGCACTCGCCTGGACGGAGAAGAACGCGATCGCTCCCGGACCCCCGGACCGGAACGTGCGCCGCCACCTGCACGCGCTCGCCGCGGAGCGGACGGTGGTCGGCGCGCTCGGAGCCGCAGCGGCGCTGGCGGGCGCCGTGGGTCCGGCAACCGGTGCCGACGAGGCGGCCGACATCGTCGCGGCCACCCACGATGCGGATCCGCTTCTCGCGATCGGCGCCGTCCATGCGCTCGCCGGGGCGCCAGGACCGGTCGCCGACGAGGCGCTGCTCGGGCTGCTCCACGCGGACGACGTCTGGCTGCGCGAGCACGCGGCGTGGGCGATCGGGGGACGCGCCCCGGCCGCGGCGGCCACGAGGCGGCTGGTGGAGCTGGCCGGAGGCGGAGGGTTCGCCGGGATGCTCGCCCAGCGGTCACTCGGACGCCACGCGCTCCGCACCGGCGGGGAGCTGCGCGGGCCGGTGTCGGCGGCCCTCGCCGTGGCCGGCGGGACGCCGGTGCGCGCGCGGCTCGTCGAGACGCTCGGCCTCGATCCG
The DNA here is from genome assembly GCA_001464995.1 of Actinobacteria bacterium Ga0077541. GTDB lineage: Bacteria > Actinomycetota > Thermoleophilia > Miltoncostaeales > Miltoncostaeaceae > Miltoncostaea. Next base: position 56,608 of record LNEQ01000271.1, on the reverse strand, counting down.
GCGCACGAGGCCACCGAGGCCCTGACGCGGATCGCGCTCGACGCCGAGGGGGAGGACTCGGCCGTGCGCTCGGCGGCGGTGGCCGCGCTCGGCGACCGCGGCGGGGCCGGATCGCGGGCCACGCTGGTCGGCCTCGCCGCCAGCGCCGACGAGCAGGTCGCCCCGCAGGCCGTGCTGGCGCTGCTCGACGCGTCGCCGCAGCGGGCAGCGACCGGCGACCGGCCGTCGGGCCTGGCCATCGCGCAGCTCTTTCTGCACGCCGACCTCGATCCCGGGCTCACCCGGGCCGGCATCGGCGACACGGGCGGCATCGCCAGCCTGCTGGTGCTCCTCGGCGAGGCCCTGTCCGCGACGCCGGGGGTCGCGCGGGTGCTGACGCTGAGCCGCGGCGCCGGCACCGACGCCCTCGCCGACGCGCTCTGGCCCCGCGAGGAGGGCGCCTCCTTCGGCGCCGTCCCGATGCCGCCCTCGCCGATGCGCGACGCCTGGGAGCACCGGGTCGTGGTGGAGCGCGGCATCCGCCGCCAGCTCCGCGCCCAGGGGCCGTTCGACGTGATCCACCTGCGCATGGGCGACGTCGGCACCCTGGCCGCGGCCCGGGTCGCGCGCGAGCTGCAGATCCCGGTGGTGTTCACCGCGGCCCCTGACCCGCACGCCACCCTCGACGCGGCGGGCGAGCTCGACGACGGCGCGCGGATGGCGCTCGGCGAGCGCGACGCCCGCGAGCACTGGTGGTTCCGCGCGCGCCTGGTGGAGCGCCTGACGCGTGAGTCGGCCGGCCTCGCGGTGATGCCGCGCCAGAACGCCATGCGCGAGATCCCGCGGCTGCTCGGCGTCGATCCGCGGAGCCTCGCCGCTCGCGCGACCATCATCCCGGAGGGCGTGCACGCCGGCAGCCTGCGGCGCGCCCGCTCCGACGCCCGGCGCGCGGAGGACGGCGGCTCCGTGCCGGTGCTCGACGACCTGAGGCGGCGCGTCGGAGCGATGCCGCCCACCCGTCGCGCCCTGCCCCTGCTCGTGACCGTCGGCCGCCTGGCCGCCGCGAAGGGCACCGACCGGATCGTCGAGGCGTGGGCCGGCGACGCCGGCCTGCGGGCGCGGACGAACCTGGTGGTCGTCGGCGGGGACCTGGATCGCCCCTCGCCCGAGGAGCGCGAGACCCTGGCGGGGATCGAGGCCGTCCTCGCCCGCCACCCGCGGGCCCGCGAGGGCCTCGTGATGCTCGGCCACCGCCCGCACCTCGACGCGGTGCGGGTGCTCGCCGCCGCCGCGGAGGGCGGCGGCGTCTACGTCTGCGGCAGCGCCAAGGAGGAGTACGGCCTCGCGATCGTCGAGGCGCTCGGTGCCGGCCTGGTGGCGGTCGCGCCCGAGGTGGGCGGCCCCGCGACCTACATCGACGGCCGCAACGGCGTGCTGGTGGACGGGACGCGGGCGGAGTCGATCCGCCGCGGGATCCACCGCGCGCTCGCACTGACCGCCGTGCCGGGACGGGCGGAGGCCTCGCGGGCCGCCGTCCTCGGGGAGATGACCATCGAGCGCATGGCGGGACGGCTGGTGGAGCTGTACCTGCGGGTCGCGCCGGAGGTGCCGGTGGGCACGCCGGCGGCCGCCGGGGGGTGACCACCCTCGTCCTGAGCCCGGCCTACGCGTCGCACTACGGGCCGCTGGCGGTGCACGGCGGCCGGCTCGCCGCCGACGGGGAGCGGATCGTGGTCGCCACGGGCGCCGCGTTGCGCGATCGCGTGGCGGCAGACGGATTCGAGTGGCGCGAGCTGGTGCTCGGGCGCGGCACCAACACCGGCGTCATCCGGCCGGAGGACCAGGAGGCCGAGGAGGAGCGCCACCTGCGCGCGTTCTTCGCCGCAACGCGCCGGGGGGCGGTGCCGACCCTGCTGCTCCAGGCCGAGCGGCGCACCGACGACCTGCTCTGGCGGCCCGCGGACGTCGCCCGGCGTCTGGAGGAGATCGTCGCCGAGGTCCGGCCCGACCGGATCGTGAGCGACCACATCGCCCTCTCGGCCACGCTCGCCCTGCGCGCCCTCGGCGCCGACTGGGAGTCCTTCGTGCCGGGCCATCCCAGCCAGCTGCCGGTGGGCGACGAGGTCTACGGGGAGCCGCCTTACTGGCCCGCCGCCATCACCCCCGACGACGGCGACCGGGCGCTGCTGCGGCGCGCGTGCCTGCGCGTCACCGCCGCCGTGACGGAGACGTTCAACGCCGGGCTGCGCGCGGTCAGCCCCTCGGCGGCGCCCGTGGACGACCCCTTCCGGGCGCACGGCGGATCGGTGCTCTACGCCTACACGGAGGCGCTGCATCCGCCGTGGCGGACGCAGGCGCTGCCGCCCGGCCACCGCTTCCTCGGGCCCTGCGTGCGCGACGAGAAGCTCCCCGGAGACCTGGCGGACCGGGTCGCCGCGGGATCCGGTCCCCTGGTCTACGTCTCCCTCGGCACCTTCCTGTCGGAGCGCGGAGACGTGCTCGCCACGGTCGCCGAGGGGATCCGCCGCCTCGGGGCGCGCGCGGCGATCGCGACGGGTCTGACGCCTCCGGCGCACCTCGGCGCGCTGCCGGACGATTGGATCGTCGCCCCGCACCTGCCGCAGGTCGGCCTGCTGCGCCACGCCGCGGCGACGGTGACGCACGCCGGCAACAACTCCGCCGGCGAGGCCCTCGTCGCGGGGGTCCCGATGCTGGCCCTGCCGTTCTCCACCGACCAGTTCGCCGTCGCGGCGGACCTCGAGCGGGAGGGACACGGCGTCTGCCGCGACCCCAACGCCCTGACCGCCCCGCAGGTCGCGGAGGCTCTCGAGTCGCTCGTCGCCGCGGAACGGACGGGGCTCACGGCCGCGACCTGACGGACCCCCCGGCGGTCGTCCGCCCACTCCCGCGGTCACTCGTAGATGACGACGTCCGGGCGGGGTTCCAGGCGCAGCACCTGCCCGGAGGTCATCAGCCCGGTGTCCTCCTCGTAGAAGAGCTTGAAGCCCGTCGCGAAGCCGTGGTCGCCGCGCGTCACCCGGCGGTAGGTGGCGACCTTCGCCGGGCCCGTGCCGAAGCCGTCGGCGTTCAGCACGAAGTCGATGCCGCGGTGGGGCCGCAACCGGCCGCGGCGCTCGATCATGCCGTCCTCGAACTGATGGACCAGGAGGATCTTGTCGGGCAGGTTGCGGCGCTTCACCATGCGCGCCATCCAGCCCGCCACGCGGTTGACCTCCTCGGCGTCGACCTGGCCGATGACGCGCCCGGGCACCTCGTCGGGCCGCATCCTCCACTCCGGGTCGAGCGCCAGCCCCACGTCGGGCTCGGCGAGGAACGGCGCGAGAGCGCGCGCCTCGGTGACGAAGTCGGAGCGGCCCGGCTGGATGTCGAGGATCAGCAGCGCCTTCGCCGCCCGGGCCGCGCGCAGGTAGCGCCGGATCAGCGCGGGATCCTGACGGAAGCGGTGCAGGCCGTCGGCTCCGGCGTCGGCGGTGACGATCACCGCGATCAGCTCCATCGCCGGCAGCACCGGCTTGCGGCGCGGCCCGGCGTAGGCGCGCGTGGCCTTCTGCAGGCGCGCGCCCGCCACGGCCGGGCTTCCGATGCCGAGGATCCCGAGGCCCGCGGCCTGCGGCGCTCCGTAGTGGGCGAGCACGCGATGCTCGGGGAGGATGCTGCGCCCGCCGCGCGGAAGCTGCGGCAGAGGAGGCGAGGTGCGGACCGCGCCCGCGGGGGCCGCGACGGACACAGGCGCGGATCCGTCACCGCCGGCCCGGATCGCCCCGATGGCGACCGCGGAGCCCACGAGCACCACTGCGGCCACCAGGATGAGCCGCCGCGTCACTGGTCGGTCGTCTCGGGCATGAGGGGCGCGAGCCTACCGTCCTCGCACCGCAGGCGGCCGCACCACCGGCCGAGGCGACTACCCTGACGGCATCGCCGCGACCGTCACCGCCAAGAAGAAGTGCTGCAACTCCTCCCCGCGGTGCAAGAACTGCCCGCTGGTGTGGAAACGCCTGGCCGACGACGGGCTGGCCGAGCGCACCGGCAAGCGCACCTGGCTGCTGCTGGCCGGGAAGATCCCGAAGAAGGTCATGAAGGCCGCCCGCCGCCGCTGAGCGGCCGACGCCCCACCGCTAGTGTCCTGATTCAGAAGTTGGCGAGCAGTTTCCGAGCGAATCTCCCGCGAGGCAAGGACGCAGTTCAGCCCCGATATCGGGAATATCGGGGCTGCCGAGGACGCCGCCTCGCGTTGAGACCCCGGCCGGCCGGGGGCCGGCAAAGCCGGGAAGTGCCGCCGAACTTCTGAATCAGGACACTAGGACCTGCGGGCGGTGAAGCTCCCCGAGCCGGTGCAGGTGCCGACGCTGAGCGCCGCGACGCCGCCGGTGAGCCGGCCGCCCCGCACCTTCCCGCGCACGAGCACCGCCGAGCCCCGGCTGGTGGCGGCCGCGATGAAGCGCCCGTCGGGCGCGATGCGGGCCCGGGAGACGACGGCGAACCCGGCGCGCGTGGTCACCTGCCCCTGGCCGCCGGGCAGGCCGACCTGGGGGCAGACCATCGTCACGGACGCCCGGAACCCGGTGATCGTCCGGCCGCCGCCGGTCACCCGGAAGCGGACCGACGGCGAGGCGCCCGTCCAGGCCCCGTCGTCCCGTCCGGTGGTGACCCGGGGTGCCGCCGCGGGGCGCACGCGCAGCGTCCTCACCGGGGATGTCACGGTCTGGGTGCCGAGGCGCACGGACGCCCGCAGGCTCTGCACCCCCGCGGGGAGCGTGGCGATCACCTCGCCGCGCTCGTTCGACGCGCGGCCCGTGCCGAGCGCCGTCCAGCGCGAGCCGGCCCGGCGCTGCAGGGTCACGGACGCGCCGTCGGGCACGCCGGCGAGGCGCAGCGGCACGGCCACGGGATATCCGGCGAACGCCGCCCCGGCGGAGCGCACCGACAGAGCGGCGTCGGCGCGGATCGCCAGCCGGCGCACCTCGCTGACCTCGTAGCCCCCGGCACAGCCCCCGCAGAGCCGCGAGGCCTGCCAGTAGTAGGTGCCCGGCGTGTTCTCGGGGCCATCCGCCCGGCCCGTCGCGAGCTCGCCGGCGCACTGCTCGTCCGGGAGCGTGTTCGGCTGGTGGCCGGTGTCGGCCGCGACCACCTGGTCCTGGCGCAGCCGTCCGTCGGCGCCGAGCTCGGGACCGGTGGCGAGGCGGACCCCGTAGTCGGACCACTGCCCGAAGAAGGCGAAGCCGTCGCCGAGGTCGACCTGCCGGTAGTCCGGGCAGTCGTAGGTGACGGGGATCCCGGCCGCGCCGCCCGGCAGGACCGCGTCGGCCGCCGGGGTGAGCAGCGTGATCGGCGGGTCGCCGGGCATCGCCACGGCGTTCGGGGCGGCGGCGCCGAGGGCGAGGATGGTGAGCGCGCGGCGCATGCGGTGACTCCGGGCGGACGACGATCCGGACGGCGCGATTCTACGATCGCCCCCGCGCGCACGGACACTGGCCGGGTGGGTGGGTCGCGGTCCGGGATCCGCGGGGGCGGGTGCCGGGCGCCGCCGTCCGCTAGCGTCGGCCCATGGCTCCCAAGGGCGAGGCGCTCGAGCTGGACGCCGGCGGACGGACGGTCTCCATCAGCAGCCCGGGCAAGGTGATGTTCCCCGGGCACGGCGAGACGAAGGCCGACCTGGCCCGCTACTACCTGTCCGTGGCCGAGCCCCTGATGCGGACGGTCCGCGACCGGCCCACCATGCTGCAGCGCTTCCCCGACGGCGCCACCGGGAAATCGTTCTTCCAGAAGCGGATCCCCGACTCGGCGCCGGACTGGCTGCAGACGACCACGGTCTCCACGCCGAACGGCACCAGCTCACGCGCGATCGTCATGGCCGACATCGCCCACGTGCTCTGGGCGGCCAACCAGGGCTGCCTGGGCTTCCACCCGTGGCCCTACCGGGCCTCGGCGCCCGACCAGACCGACGAGCTGCGACTCGACCTCGACCCCTCGCCCGGTGTCTCCTTCGCGATGGTCCGGGAGGCCGCGGCCGAGGTGCGCGCCTTCCTCGGGGAGGTCGGCATCGCGGCCTTCCCGAAGACCACCGGTAACCGCGGCCTGCACCTCTACGTGCGCGTGGAGCCCGGCTGGGACTCGTTCGGCGTCCGACAGGCGGCGGTGTCGGTGGCGCGCGAGATGGAACGGCGGCGCCCCGACCTGATCACGGGCGCCTGGTGGAAGGAGGAGCGGGGGGAGCGGGTGTTCGTCGACTTCAACCAGAACGCGCCCCACAAGACGGTGTTCGGCGCGTGGTGCGTCCGGGCGCGCACCGGGGCGCAGGTCTCGGCCCCGTTCGCCTGGGAGGAGCTGGAGGCGATCGACCCCGACGCCCTGACGATGCGCACGGTGCCCGGGCGGCTGGAGCGCCTCGGCGACCCGTGGGCGGCGATCGACGAGACCCCCTGCTCGATCGCCCCGCTGGTCGACCGCTACCGGGCCGACCTGGCGGCGGGCATCCCCGACGCGCCGTGGCCGCCGGTCTACCCCAAGATGCCCGACGAGGCGCCGCGGGTCGCGCCGAGTCGCGCCCGCACCCCGCGCCCGGCGGGCGACGGCTGATGCCGGTCGCGGCCGGCGACCGCACCGAGCGGATCCTGGCGGGCGTGCGCGCCATACCGCCGGGCTTCGTGCGCGCGTACTCCGACGTCGATCCGGCGGCGCCGCGCCTGGTGGGCCGTGTGCTGGCGGGAACGGCCGAGGAGGTGCCGTGGCACCGCGTCGTGCGCGCCGACGGCAGCGTGCCGATGGGCGAGCGCCAGCTCGAGCGCCTGCGCCACGAGCGGGTGCCCATGCGGGGCGCCCGGGTCGATCTGCCGCGGGCGCGCTACCCGGCCTCGGCGCCGGCCGCCGCGCCGGCCGGTTCGCTGGAGGACGCCGTCGCGGCGGTCGCGGCGGTCGATCCGGTCATGGACGCGCTGATCCGCACGGTCGGCCCGTTCCGGCACCGGCCGCGCAACCCCGACGGCCACTTCGGCGCGCTCGTGCGGGCGATCGTCTTCCAGCAGCTCGCCGGTCGTGCGGCCGACGCGATCCACGGGCGGGTGCGCGCGCTGGTGGAGGGGCCGCTGACGCCGGAGGCCCTCGACGGCGTCGGCGACGGCGACCTGCGCTCGGCGGGGCTGTCGGCTGCCAAGCTGGCCTCCCTGCGCGACCTCTCGGCGAAGGTGGCCGACGGGACCGTGGTGCTCGACGGGGCTCACTCGCTCGGGGACGAGGAGATCGTCTCCCGGCTCGTCACCGTGCGTGGCATCGGCCGCTGGACCGCCGAGATGTACCTGATGCTCGAGCTCGGCCGGATGGACGTGTGGCCGGTCGACGACCTCGGGGTGCGCCAGGGCTACGGCCTGGCGTGGGGCGTCGACCCTCCCCCGTCGGCGAGACGCCTCGGCCCGCTCGGCGACCGCTTCCGCCCCCACCGGAGCATCGCCGCGCGCTACTGCTGGGAGGCCGTCCACCTCTCCCGCGCCCGCGCCGACACGAGGCTGCGCTGATGGCCGCGCGCAAGGCGGGCCTCCTGGTGCACCGGCGCACCGATGCCGGCGCGGAGGTGCTGGTCGCCCACATGGGCGGCCCCTTCTGGGCCCGCAAGGACGCGGGCGCCTGGTCGATCCCCAAGGGGCTCGCCGAGGGCGACGAGACCGCGCTCGCGGCGGCGCTGCGGGAGTTCGAGGAGGAGATCGGCACGCCCCCGCCCCTGGGCGATCCGTTCGCCCTCGGCGACTTCCGCCAGCCGAGCGGCTCGGCGCTGACGGTCTTCGCCCTGGCCGGGGACCTCGACGTCTCCGAGATCCGGAGCAACCTGTTCGAGGTGGAATGGCCGCGCGGCTCCGGGCGGATGCAGAGCTTCCCCGAGATGGACCGGGCCGAGTGGATGCCGCCCGCCCTCGCCCGGACCAAGGTCGTGAAGGGTCAGATCCCGGTGATCGACGCCTTCGTGCGCGAGGTGCTCGGAGCGCCGGCATGACCCGCGTGCATCTGGCCGGCCTGTGCGTGGCGGCCGTGATGGCCCTGCTCGCCCTGAGCGGGTGCTCCGGCTCCGGCGGGACGGCGAGCGCGCCGGCCACGACGCCGCGCGACGACTCTGCCGCGGTGATGGCGGCGGCCGTCGAGCGGCTGGTGACGCGCGACCACACCTTCGGCGAGGGGGAGCACCGCTTCGGCGAGTACCTGATCCTCGACCACACCGATCCCATGGCCGGCGGGGCCGGTGAGGGGCCGCGCGGCCCGGCGCGGCCGCTGACCGGCGCGGAGAGGGCCGCCATCGCCGCCGTGGTGGAGCCCCTCGGGCCGCACCGGTTCATCGCGGACGCGGATGCGTGGAGGACGGACGACCTGGAGCCGCGGATCCCGGGCTCGGCCATCGTCGGCGTCGGCGAGCCGGAGGTCGGCGCGGGCACCGCCCTGGCGCCGGTGTCGCTCTGGTGCGGCGGCCTGTGCGGGACCTGGCTGACCTACCGGGTGGACCGCACCGACGGCGCCTGGACGGTCACCGGCACCGAAGGGCCGGTCGCCATCTCCTGACGAGGTGGGCGCGGAGGGCCGCCGGGCCTGCGGAGCCCGGCGGCCCGCGCCGCCCTACGAGGTCGCGCCGACCGCCGCCCTGCGCGGGCTGGCGGGCCGGGCCAGGCCGCCGGCCTCCCAGAGGGCGTCGTCGGTCGCGAGCACGCGCTGCGCGAGGAGAGCGAAGACGACGAGCTGCAGGAGGCCGCTGACGACGTCGATCGCCTGCCGCTCGACGATGTGGGAGGCGATGCTGATCGCGGGGGCCGCGATCAGCGCGACGCCCGTCCAGGCCGGGAGGATCCGCGAGCGCAGGACGGCGGCCCCGAGGACGATGGTCCCGATGAAGGACCCGCCGAGGAAGACGACCAGCACGATGCCGAGCACCCACGCCGGGGACTCCGCGAGCGCGGCGGCGGCGTCCGGCCGCAGGGCGGGCTGATCGGCGAGGGCGATCATCATCTGGTCGCTGACCACGACCAGCATCCCGGCGACGGCGCCGGCGATCGAGAGCACGCCGCCGACCAGGCCGAGGACGGGAGCGCCGCGCCCGAGCGCCCGCATGAAGGCCAGGAGGGCGGGGATCAGGAGGAGCGCGCCTGCGAAGACCAGCAGGTCGGCGATCTGGGTCGCGGTGATATTCGCGGCCGTCAGGTTCAGGCTGTCGAGCTCGGTCGCGTCGCTTCGCCGCCATGGCATGACGGCGAAGCCGGCGACCAGCAGTGCCGGCCCCAGCACGAGGCAGGCGGCGCTCGCGAGACGCCGGAAGCGCGTGGTCGATGACATCGGGGACTCCTCGGATCGTGCGGGGGGACCGTCCCTCCCGTCGATCCGACGCTACGAGCGGCGCGGGCGGCGGTCGTCCCTGCCAGCGCCGAACCTGTCTGGGGGCTACCCCTGGGCCGGGCCGGCCGCGCCCGCACGCAGGAAGGTGAGCACCGCCAGCACGCGCCGGTGGTCCTCCACCCCCGCCGGCAGGCCGAGCTTGCGCAGGATCGCGCTGACGTGCGTCTCGATCGTCTTCTCGGTCAGCCAGAGCTTCTGGGCGATGCCGGCGTTCGTGCGGCCCTCGGCCATCAGCGCGAGCACCTCGCGCTCGCGTGGCGTGAGGGCGGCGAGCGGATCCACCGCCACGGGCGGCGCCACGAGGGTCGCGACGACCGCCGGGTCGAGGGCGGTGCCGCCCGTCGCGACGCGCGCGCAGGCGTCGAGGAAGTCGTCGACGTCGAGGATGCGGTCCTTCAGCAGGTAGCCGAATCCCCCTCCGCCCGACACGAGCCGAACCGCGTGGCGCGTCTCGATGTGCTGGGACAGCACCAGGACGCCGCTCCCGGGATGGCGCTCGCGGATCGTGGCGGCGGCGACCATCCCCTCGTCCTCGAAGCTCGGCGGCATCCGCACGTCGACCACCGCGAGGTCCGGCTCGTGCTCGGCCACCGCGGCCAGAAGCGCGCCGGCGTCACCGACCCGGGCCCGGACCTCGTGACCGGCGTCCGTGAGCAGGCCGGCGATCCCCTCGCGCAGCAGCACCGAGTCCTCGGCGATCACGATGCGCACGGCAGCTCCATCACCAGGTGCGTGCCCGCGCCCGGCGGGCTCTCGATGCGCAGCGTGCCCCCGTGCGCGCCGACGCGGTCGGCGATGCCGCTCAGGCCGCTTCCGGCCCGCGCCACGGCGCCCCCGGCGCCGTCGTCGTCCACCCGCACCCTCAGGCGCCCGCCGTCGCGAACCGCCTCGACGTCGATCCGCGTCGCCGTGCGCCCGTGCTTGACCGCGTTGGTGACCGCCTCGCACACCACGTAGTAGGCGGCCACCTCGATCGGGGCCGGCAGGTCCTCGGCCTGCACGCGGACCGACACCGGCAGCGGGGCGCTGCGCGCGAGGTCGCCGAGGGCGGCGGCGAGGCCGTCGTCCAGGCGCGGGGGGCGCAGGCCGGCGGCGATGGTCCGCAGGTCGGCGATCGCATTGCCCACCTCCTGCACCGCCTGGTCGAGGGCGGGCACCAGCACGCGCGCCTCCTTCGGCAGCGAACGCTGCATCCGTCGCAGCGCGACGCCGAGGCCCACCAGCCGCTGCTGGGCGCCGTCGTGCAGATCGCGCTCCAGCCGCCGGCGCTCCTCGTCGCCCGCGTTCACCAGGCGCGCCCGCGAAGCCTCGACCTCGGCCAGCTGCACGCGCAGCTCCACGCGCAGCCGGGCGAGCTCGACGGGGAGGGCGGCCGCCGAGACGACGCTGCGCAGGAGGTCGGGGCGCTCGCGGAGGGACGGGTCGTGCACGACGACCGCCAGCTCCTCGCCGCGCGGCGCGACCCGCGTGGCCGCCCGGTCGCCAGGGGGCTCGTCCACCCCGATCAGGCGCCCGTCCACCCCGGCGTAGACCTCGCTCTGGGGGAGGCGCAGCCAGAGCTCCGCACCCGGGTCTCCGAGGGCCGCGGCGAGCGCCCCACCGACGCCCTCCGGCTCGGCCTCCCCCCGGCGCACGGCATCCTCGAAGGCGCGCATGCGGCGCAGCCCCTCGTAGCGGGCGCGCGCGAAGCGCCGGTCCACCATGCTCTGCACGCGGGCGCGGAGGGGCCGGAAGGCGAGCGTCACCGCCAGGGTCGCGACGGCAGTGGCGATCGGCGACCCCCGCCCCGCGAGCACGCCCGCCACCAGGATGAGCGCGGCGAACGCGCCTCCGAGCAGGGCCGTCAGCGCCACGTAGACCAGGGTGCGGTTGACGATCCGGTCGATCTCGTACAGGCCGTGCCGGGTCACGGCGATGCCCACCGAGACGCTGATCGCCACCCCCGCCGCGAGGAGCACCAGGGGCACGATCAGCGTCGGCTCGTCCGCGACGGCGTAGGAGATGAGGCACACCACCAGGCCGAGGGGGACCAGCGCGGCCGACCATGCCAGCCACTTCAGCTGCAGGCGCTCCACGCCGCCCGCGCGCCGGTAGCGCACGACCACGGCGGCGGTGCCGACGAATAGCCCGGCGAACATCACGAGCCAGGCGGCCCAGAAGACCACGCCGACGATGTCCGGGGGGTCGAGGAAGAACGGGTTGGAGCCGAACCCCTGCGGGGCGGTCAGCGACTCCTGGCCGATCAGGATCCCGACGACGACGACCACGGGCGCCGCGAAGGTCGCGATCGCGGCCCGGCGCCAGCGCGGCGACGGCAGACGGCCGTCCGGGAACAGCAACGCGATCGCGAGGGGCCACACGTAGAACGCCGGCCACAGGGACGCGCCCACCGCGCCGAGCCACGTGCGCGCCGGGAGGGTGCCGCCGCCGTCGGCGGTGCCCCAGATGGCGTACGACTCGCAGAACGCCAGGACGGCGATCGGCAGGGGGCCGAGGACGAGGATCGTCCCGATCCGGTTCCCCGGCCGGGTACGGAGGATCACCAGGCCGACGATGCAGGGGGCGGCCACGGCGAGGAGGATGATGATCCCCGCGTAGACCGGCGCGACGTCGCCCTGCTGCGGCCCGTCGGTCCGGGCGAGCACCAGCGCCCCGAGCATGAGGAGCAGGGTCAGGATCGCCCCGGCCCAGGCGAGGTGGCGGACGGTCGGCCTCATCGGCGCACCCTCTCACCAACACCCCACGGGGACCACGGTGCCAGCACTGAGATCGTGGGCACGGCCGGCACGCCGGCTCAGCCGCGCGGACCCTTGCGCCCGCCGGTGCCGATCCGCAGTCTGCGGGAGTGCTCGAGACCCGTCATGGCCCGGAGCGCGGACAGGCCGATCGCGATGCCGCCCAGCGGCGCACGCTCAAGGTGCTGGTCGGGGCGCAGGTGCTCGGTGGCGTCGGGCTCGCCGCCGGGGTCGCCGTCGGCGCGCTGCTCGCGCGCGAGCTGCTGGACGGCGACAGCCTGACGGGACTCCCCCTGGCCATCGCGACGGCCGGTGGGGCGATCGCCGCGCCCCCGCTGTCGCGGCTGATGAACGCGAGCGGCCGGCGGCCGGGTCTCGCGCTCGGCTACCTGCTGGGCGCCATCGGCTCGGTGATCGTGGTCGTCGCGGCGGCGCTCGGCAGCTTCGCGCTGCTGCTCGCCGGGATGGTCCTCTTCGGCGCGGGCAACACCGCCAGCCTGCTGGCCCGCTACGCCGGCGCCGACCTGGCACTGCCGCTGCAGCGTGGGCGCGCCGTGAGCACGATCCTGTTCGCGACCACCTTCGGGGCGGTCGCGGGGCCGAACCTGATCGACGCGACCGGCGCCGCCGCCGAGGCCATCGGCCTGCCCGAGCTGTCGGGCCCCTTCGGCCTGGCCGCCCTCGCCTACGGTGCGGCGGCCCTGGTGGTCGTGCTCGCGCTGCGCCCCGATCCGCTGCTGTTCGCCCGCGCGATCGACGCCGCGAGCGGCGAGGCGCCCGGCCCGGCGCTCGCCCACCGGGGCGGGTGGTCGGAGATCGGTCGCGGCACCGCGCTGACGGGCGTCACGGCGATGGTGGCGGCGCAGCTGGTGATGGTGGGTGTGATGACGATGACCCCGGTCCACATGCGCGCCCACGGCCACGGCTTGAGCGTGATCGGCCTGACCATCAGCGTCCACATCGCCGGCATGTACCTGTTCTCGCCGCTGGTCGGCCTGCTCTGCGACCGGCGTGGCCGCATGACCACCCTGCGGCTCGGCGCCGCCATCCTCACCGCGTCGGGCGTGCTCGCCGCCACCGCCGATCCGTCGTCGAGCGTGTTGCTGACGTTCGCCCTCTTCCTCCTCGGGCTCGGCTGGAGCTTCTGCCTGGTGGCCGGCAGCGCCCTGCTCATCGACGCGGTGCCGATCGCCCGGCGCGCCCAGGCGCAGGGCAACGCCGACCTGCTGGTCGGCCTCGCCGGCGCGACCGGGGGGCTCGGCTCCGGCTTCCTCCTGGGCGCGGCGGGCTTCGCGGCGGTCGGCCTGCTCGCCGCGATCATCTCCGTCGTCTTCCTCGGCCCCCGCTGGATCAGGAGCGGCGCGCCGGCGGGGTGACTACGCAGGCGGCCCGGCCGGCCGCAGCAGCGTCAGCAGCATCACCGCGGGCGTGACCGCGCGCACGGCGTGACGCAGACCCGCCGTCATGTGGATCCAGGCTCCCGGCCCGGCGGCGACCGTCTCGCCGTCGAGCGTCAGCTCCATCTCGCCGCGGATCACCTGGATCACGGCCGGGCGCGAGGCGGTGTGCTCCGAGAGCACCTCGCCCGCGGCGAAGCCGAACACGACCACCCGCACATCGTCGTCGGCGTGCAACGTGCGGCTGAGCGTCCCCGCGTCGGGGATCTCGATGAACCGGGCGACATCCGGCTCGACCTGGAAGGGCGGGCTCATGCTCTCTCCTCGGAGGGTGGGTCGACGGGGGGCGGGGGGCGCCGCGGGGTGGTCATGACCCCCCGCACCCGCGGCCAGATCGCGACCGCGAACGCGACCGCCGCGAGGGCGGGCAGCACCGCCGAGATCCCGAGCAGCACGTCCCACGCGGCCGCCCCGCGACCCCGGTCGGCCAACGGCTCGGCGAGCACCCGCAGCAGCAGGCCGGCGTTCAGCAGCCCGAAGGCCAGCCATCCGGCCTCGGCCCCCGGTCGCCCGCCCGAGATCTTCGGGAACATCCAGAACGCGACCCCGAAGATGACCAGCAGCAGGAACCCCACCAGGAGCAGGTGCGCGTGCAGCGCCGGCCAGGGCGCGCCCGGGCCGTAGCCCCGCCGCGCCTGGACGATCAGCATCCACGAGCCCATCGCCATGCCGGCGACCAGGTACGCCAGGGCGGCCCGGATGCACCAGCGGCTCAGCGTGGGCACGGGCGCTCCTCCAGCAGCAGACGACAGCCGCCGCGGCGCGGATCCCGGGCGATCAGGTCGGTGACGACCACCCCGGGCGCCGCGCGCGCGACGATCCCGCGCGCGAGGCCCCGGTGCAGGACGCAGATCAGCTCGCCCCCGGGCGCCTCGACGCCGTCGGCGAACGGGCACCGCGCCAGCACGAGATCGGCGGGCGCGGGACCGGGCTCCTCCCGCGGGCCGAACCCGAGGCGCTCGAACGCCAGCCGCACCTCGTCGAGGCCACCGCCCTCGACCGGGATGCCCCACCCCTGCCCCTCGCCGAAGCGCTCCATCTCCCCGGCGCCGAGGCCCGTCTGGCCGACGAGGCCCATCAGCAGCCGCACCAGCTCCCGGTGCCCCATCGCCTCCCGGTCGCCGGGATCCGCGGCGAGCACGTACCGGCGCACCGGCCGGCCGCGTCCGTTGGGGGGATCGGTGACGCCCTCGGCCACCCCCGCCTCCTCGAGTGCCGCGAGCTGGGCGCGGACGCTGGTGTGGTGGCGGCCGAGCGCGTCGGCGACCTCCTGGGCGGTCATCGGGCCCTCCGCCTCCTCGAGCACCGCCGCGATCCGGTGCGCGGCGGGGCGGGTGAGCGCCGCCGCCCGCGCGTGGCGGACCGGTGTCAGCGCATCGATGGCGTCGGGTGCGGTGGTGGTCACGGGCCTCTCGGGGTGGGTCGGCGCCCGGATCGGGACGTCCCGGCATTTAATAGGGATACAGTCCGAGAATATAACAGGGACATGCTGCGGACGGCTCCCGGAACACGACGGACGGCGACCTCGGTCGTGCGCCCGCCACCCTCCGTGGAATTTACGGACGCCCATGATCAGTAATAGGTGTAGCGTCGTCACCTTCGCCGCACCAGCGCGCCGCGCCATCCCGGTGGCGGCCACATCGCGATCGGAGCCCACATGCTCGAACAGTTGACCCGCCGGCAGATGATCGGCGGCCTCGCCGTCGCCGGGCCGCTCGCCGCGCTCGGGCTGTCCGCCTGCGGCGGTGGCGGCGGGGACGCGGCGGTCGCGGCCGCGAGCACCGCGGCGATGGACGCGCACGGGGCCACGCCCGTCGTCGACCACGGCCCGGTCGTCGCGCCGCGCGACCCGCACGTCACCTTCCCCGCCGCCGCACCGCCCCGCTCGACCACGAAGGTCCACAAGATCGAGATGGAGGTGGACGAGCACCTGCTCGAGATCGCGGAGGACCGCACGATGCTGGCGTGGTGCTTCGCCATGAAGGGCGAGAAGGGGACCCTGCCCGGCCCGGTCATCCGGGTCACCGAGGGAGACCGCATCGACTTCACCCTCCACAACACCGGCACGCTGCCGCACTCGATGGACTTCCACGCGGCCAAGATCTCGTGGTCGCGCCACTACGGGCCGGTGGCGCCCGGCGAGTCGGCGTCCTTCTCGTTCGTCGCCCGCGTGCCCGGGGTCTTCATGTACCACTGCGGCGTGCCGCCGGTGCTGCTGCACATCGGCCAGGGCCAGTACGGCACGATCATCGTCGACCCCGCCGACGAGTCGCTGCTGCCGCCCGCGCAGGAGTTCGTGATCGTCCAGACCGACGTCTACCCCGGCATGAACGGGGCGACCTCCGACTTCGCCGCCCTCCAGCGGGCCGATCCGGAACTCGTCGTCTTCAACGGCTACGCCAACCAGTACACCGGCGACGCCGCGATCAGGATCCGGAAGAACCGGGTCGTGCGCGTCTTCGTCCAGAACGCGGGGCCGAACCGCTGGTCGGCGTTCCACGTGATCGGCGCCCTCTTCGACCGGGTCTACGCCGAGGGCATCTACCCCGAGAACCTCACCCGCGGCTGCCAGACGCTCAACCTCTCACCGAGCCAGGGCGCGGTGGTGGAGTTCACGGTCGACGAGGACGGCTCCTACCCCTTCGTCTCCCACGACTTCCACGACCATGCCAAGGGAGCCTTCGGGCTCTTCACCACCAACGGCGAGGGCACCGGCGGGGCCGGCTGACGCCCCGCGCCCCCCGGCGGGCCCACGGGGTCGTCAGGCGGGGGGCGCTGCGGCGAGCCCGGCGAGCAGTTCCCGGCAGATGCCGGCGCCGAGCGCGAGATGGGCCACCGGGAAGGTCTCGTCGGGTGAGTGCGCCCGGCAGTCGGGCATGCCGAGGCCGATCAGGATCGTGTCGATGCCCAGCACCTCGCGGATGCGCGCGACGATCGGAACCGACAGGCCCTCGCGCACCAGCGCGGGCGGACGCCCCGTGACCCGCATCACGGCGCGCTGCGTCGCCGCCACCGCCGGCGAGGCGGCGTCGAGCAGGTAGGGGAGCCCGCCGTGGTCGTAGCGGACGTTCAACTCCACGCCCGCCGGGCAGCTCTCGTGGAGATGACGGGCCACCAGCGCGGCGACGTCGTCCGGGTCCTGATCGGCGACGAGGCGGAAGCTGAGCTTGGCGGTCGCGGTCGCGGGCACGATGGTCTTGCTGCCCGCGCCCTGGTGGCCCGCGGTGAGCCCGTTGACCTCGGCCGTCGGCCGTGCCCAGACGCGCTCGATCGCGCTCCATCCCGCCTCGCCCGCGAGCGCCGGCGACCCGGTCGCGGCCAGCAGGTCGGCGTCGCCGTAGGCGAGGCCCGCCCACGACTCGCGCTCGGCATCGGAGGGCGGGAGCACGCGGTCGTGGAAGCCGGGCACGGCCACCCGCCCGGCGTCGTCGTGCAGGCCCGCGATCAGCCGCGCGAGGGCGGTGGCCGGGTTGGCGACGGCGCCGCCGTACTGGCCCGAGTGGAGGTCGGCCGAGGGGCCGGAGACGGTCACCTCGAGCACGGAGATCCCCCGCAGCCCGAGGGTGATGGAGGGCACGCCGGGATCGACCATGCTCGTGTCGGCGACCAGCGCGACGTCGGCGGCGAGCTGTGCCGCGCGCTCGCGCAGCAGGGCCGGCAGCCGGGGGCTGCCGATCTCCTCCTCCCCCTCGATCACCACGACGACGTCCACCGGCGGGCCCCCGCCGGCCATCAGCTCGCGCAGTCCGAGCAGCAGAGCCATGGTCTGGCCCTTGTTGTCGGTGGCCCCGCGCGCGGTGACGACGCCGTCGGCGACGTGCGGCGCGAAGGGCGGGTGCGTCCATCCCTCGGCCGGGGCCTCGGGCTGCACGTCGTAGTGCCCGTACAGGAGCACCCGGCGGGGGTGCCGGCGCGGTGTGGAGGCGATCACGACGGGGGGTCCGCCGGTCTCGGCGAGCTCCGACGCGAGACCCGCCTCTGCCAGCCACGCCGCGAGCCAGGTGGCGCAGTCGCGCATGTCGCCCGCGCGGGCCGGATCGGCCGAGACCGACGGGAAGCGCAGGTACGCCAGGTAGTCCTCGAGCCCGGCGACCACCCTCAGGCGCCGGCGCCGAGGGCGGCGAAGCGCCCGAGCGCGAAGGCCGACATGTCGAGCGCCGGGGCATCACCGGCGACGAGCGCCGCCATCACCTCGCCGACCGCGCCGCAGTACTTGTAGCCGTGGCCGCTGAAGCCGGCCGCGACCCACGCCGCCTGCCGGCCGGGCACCCGGTCGATGATGAAGTCGCGGTCGGGGGTGGTCTCGAAGATGCAGGTGGCGAGGCTCGCGACCGGGCCGTCGGCGCGGGGGAACCAGCGCCGCAGCACCGCGCGCAGGTCCTCCACGTCGGCGTCCTCGGGCGGCCTCACGGGCGCGCCCAGGTCGTCGATCTCCTCCTCGTGGGCCATCCGGGCCAGCTTGAACCCGGGGATCCCATGGACCGGCAGGCCGTAGAAGTGCCCGAGGGGACCGTCGAGGATCCAGCAGGGGATCCGCTCGGGCGCGAAGGCGGCCGGGTCGTCCGGATGGAACCAGCCGACCACCTGCCGCTCGGCGCGGATCAGCCCCGCGAGCTCGGGCACGAGCTCGCCGGCCCACGCCCCGGCGGTCACCACGACGGCCGCGGCCCGGTGCTCGCCGGCCTCGGTGACGATCCGGTGCCCGTCGCCGTCGGCCTCCCAGCCGACGACCGCCTCCCCGCAACGCACCTCGGCGCCCGCGGCGCGCGCCAGCGCGACGTGGGCCATCAGGGAGGCCTCGCAGGCGACCATCCCGGAGCCCGGCTGCAGCACCCCGATCATGTCGTCGTCCGGGTTCAGCACCGGGATGCGCTCGCGCAGCGCGGCGGCGTCGAGCACCTCGTGGGGCACGCCCCGCGCCTCGCAGGCCGCGCGCGAGCCGCGGACGATCTCCGAGTCCGGGGGGCCGAGGTCGACGCTGCCGCAAGGGTGGAACAGCACCTCGCCCGCCTCGTCGCCGAGCGCGAGCCACAGGTCGCGCGCCCGCTGTGCCCACGACACGTAGTCGGCGCCCTCGTGGACGCCGAGCCGCAGGATGCGCGTGACCCCGTGGGAGCTGCCCCGGTCGTGGCCGGCGTCGAACCGCTCGATGCCGAGCACCCGCATGCCGCGGCGGGCGGCGTGGAACATCACCGCGGCACCCATGCCGCCGACGCCGATGACGACGAGGTCGTACGCGCGTTCCGTCATGGGCTAGACGCGGGTCAGATAGGTGTCGATCTCCCAGCGGGACACGGCGTCCATGTACGACACCCACTCCATCCGCTTGACCGCGACGAACTCGCAGAACGCCTCCTCGCCCAGGCCGTCGCGCAGCACGGTGTCGCGCTCCAGGGCGTCGAGCGCCTCGGCGAGGGTGCGCGGCAGCTGGGGCGCGCCGAGCCCGGCGGCGAGGCCGTCCACCGGCGCGCCGGGGTCGAGCCCCCGCTTCACGCCGTCGAGCCCCGCCAGGATGATCCCCGCAAGCGCGAGATACGGGTTGCACGAGGAGTCGACCGCCCGGTCCTCGAACCGCCCGGGTGCCGGCACGCGGATCATCGGGGTGCGGTTGTTGCCGCCGTAGACCACCGAGGTGGGCGCCCAGGTCGCTCCGGAGCTGGTGGTGGACGCCTGGAGGCGCCGGTAGGAGTTGACGGAGGGCATGGTGAGCGCCGCCAGGGCCCGGCCGTGCTCCAGCACCCCCGCGATGAACGAGTAGGCCATCGGCGACAGGCCGAGACCCCGGTCGTCGAGCGGGTCGAGGAAGAGGTTGTCGCCGTCCGGCGAGCGCCCCGACAGATGGACGTGGGCCCCGGAGCCGGTGCGCCCCGACAGCGGCTTCGGCATGAAGCTCGCGATCGCGCCGTTCGACCGCGCGATGTCGCCGATGATCGTTCGCAGCATCGTGAAGCGATCGGCGCTGACGAGGGCCTCGGCGTAGTCGAAGTTGATCTCGTACTGGCCGTTGCCGTCCTCGTGGTCGAGCGCGTAGACACCGATGCCGAGGGCGTCGACCGCGCCGACGATCTGGCCGAGGAGGTCCTTGCTGCCGAGCAGCGTCGCGAAGTCGTAGCAGGGCTTGTCGAGGACGTCGGTGGGATCGAGCGGCGCCACAGAGCCGTCCTCCAGGCGCCGCAGAAGGAAGAACTCGGGCTCCATCCCGACCATCGGGATGATCCCCATGGCGGCCGCCTCGTCCTGCACGCGGGCGAGGATGGAGCGTGTGCAGCACGAAGCGATCTCGTCGCCGTCGTGCACCTTGGAGAGCACGATCGCGGTGTCCGGCCGGTGCGGCAGGGTCACCATGGTGTCGAGGTCGGGCACGGCGAGCAGCTCGGCGTGCTCGGGGCCACGGGCGAAGCCGTGGTTCGCGAAGCCCGCGAAGCCGGCACCGCCGCCGGGGCCGCACAGCGCGGCGGTGCCGCCCGGCGGCACCAGCTTGGCCTTCGGCGATCCGTGGATGTCGACCCACTGGACGGCCAGGAAGGTGACCCCCTCGGGGAGCTCGAGGCCGTCGGCGATGGGGCTGGTCGGGTCGGACGTGGCCATGTCGTCTGCTCCTCGGGTCGCGGGTGTCAGGTGGGGATGGTGGTGCCGACGAGCGGCAGCCCGGTGATGGCGGCGGCGGCGGGCGTCAGCGCCGCGAGGTCCTCGCGGCTGAGGCTGTGGACCGACGACTTGCCGCAGGCGCGGGAGAGGAGCTGCACCTCCATGGTCAGGGCCCGCAGGTAGTTGGCGACCCGCTCGGCGCCCTCGTCGAGATCGAGCAGCGCCTCGAGGTCGGGATCCTGGGTCGCGATGCCGACGGGGCAGCGCCCCGTGTGGCAGTGGTGACACGCGCCCGGCACCGTTCCGAGGGCGGCGTAGCGCTCGTGGTGGATGGGCCGGTTGCAGTCGAGCGCGATCAGCGCGGCGGTGCCGATCGAGACCGCGTCGGCTCCGAGCGCCAGCAGCTTCGCCACGTCCGCGCCGTTCCGCACGCCGCCGGAGACGATCAGCTGCACGTCGTCGGCGCCCACGGCGTCGAGCGCCCGGCGCGCCTCCACCACGGCGGCGATCGTGGGGATCCCCGTGTGGTCCATCAGGAACTCGGGGGAGGCGGCCGTGCCGCCCTCCATGCCGTCGAGCACCACGGCGTCGGCCCCGGCCTTCACGGCCAGGCGGACGTCGTCGACCACCCGGCTCGCGCCGAGCTTGACCAGCATCGGGATGCGGTGGCCGGTCGCCTCGCGCAGCTCCTCCATCTTCAGCACGAGGTCGTCGGGCCCGCACCAGTCCGGATGCCGCACCGGGCTGCGCTGGTCGATGCCCGCGGGCAGCCCGCGCGCCGCGGCGATCGTCTCCGACATCTTCGAGCCCAGCAGCAGTCCGCCGGTGCCGGGCTTGGCGCCCTGGCCGACGACGATCTCGACGGCGTCGGCGCGCTGCAGGTCGGCGAGCCGGAAGCCGTAGCGGCTGGGCAGGCACTGGTAGATGAGGATGTTCGAGGCCTCGCGCTCCTCGTCGAGCATCCCCCCGTCGCCGGTGGTGGTCGAGGTGCCGAGGGTGCTCGCCGCGCGCCCGAGGGCGACCTTGGCGGTCAGCGAGAGCGCCCCGTAGCTCATGCCGGCGATCGTGATCGGGATGTCGAGCCGCAGGGGCTCCGCGGCACGGGAGCCGATCACCGTCTCGGTCGCGCAGCGCTCGCGGTAGCCCTCGAGCGCCATGCGCGAGAGGCCCGCCGGGAGCACCGTCAGGTCGTCGAGCGACGGCAGCTCGCGCCGCGCGCCGTAGCCGCGCAGGCGGTAGCGCCCGAGCTGCGCCTTCTCCTGGATGTCGGCGACCGTGCGGTCGGTGAAGAGGTGGTTGGGCGACGTGCCGAGCGCGTCGGCGGGCGGCGCGCCGGTGCCGTTGAGCGTGCTCATGCGGCCGGGCTCCACGAGCGCGCGTCGAACAGGTAGAGCTCGCGCAGGCTGCTCACGCGCGTCAGGGCAGGAGGGGGCGTGAGGCCGGAGGCGACCAGGAGCGCGCCGATGCGGGCGTACTCCTCGGCCGTGGCCGGCTCGGCCGTGGCGTCGGCGCCGAGGGAGGCGATGGCGCCGCCGACGTAGATGACGCCCTCGTAGATCGAGTCGCCGAGCGCCGGGCCGGCGTCGCCGCAGACGACGAGGGTGCCGCTCTGCATCATGAAGCCCGAGTACGCGCCGACGTCGCCGCCCACCAGCACCGTCGCGCCCTTCAGCGAGATGGCGGCGCGGGCGCCGGCCGAGCCGGCGACCACGACGAGGCCCGAGTGCGCGGTGGCCGCGAGGTTCGCCCCGCAGTCGCCGTCCACCGTCACGACGCCGCCGTCGAGGTTCTCGGCGAGGCTGTTGCCGGCGTGGCCGGCGATCGCGACCTCCGGGCCCGCGCAGAGCGCCGCGGCGTAGTAGCCCGCGTCGCCCTCGATGGTGATGCGGCAGCGCGCGGTCAGGGCCACGGCCAGCGAGTGACGGGCGCCCGGGTCGCTGAGCACGACCTCGTCGCCGTCGCGCAGCGCGCACAGCTCCTCGTTGATCTCCCGGGTCGGGAGCCCCGCGCACGCGATCGTGCGGACGGCCCCCGTCCGTCGCCCTACCTCGGGGAGCGTCGCCATACCCTCACCTCCCCCGCGCCGACCTCGCGCCGTCGCCATCCGGACGGCGCCGGCAGGCCCCGCCCCTCGGAACTGACCGCCACCCAGTCGTCGGTCTCGGCGACCACGAGGGGCTTGGCGGCGAAGCGGTCGCGGACGACGCCCATGGCGTCGGCGGTCGCGACGAGGCAGCTGAAGGTCCCGTCGAGGTCCGACACGGCGCCCTCGAGCGCCTCCCGGAGATCGTCGCCGTCGTCGAGCCGCTCGCCGAGATACGCGGCGATCGCCTCCGAGTCGTTGTCGGTGCGCAGCTCCACGCCCGCCCGCTCGAGGCGGGCCCGGAGCTGGTCGGCGTTGGTGACGTGGCCGTTGTGGACCAGCGTGAGATCGGGGCGCGCGGCGGAGACGAACGGGTGCGCGTGACCGGCGTCCACGGCCGTCTCGGTGGCCATGCGCACGTGGGCGATGCCATGCCCGCCGCGCGCGCCGTCGAGGTCGTTCTCCTGGAGCAGCATCGCCGGGCCCGCGGCGTTCTTCACCACGCGGGGCGCCTCGCCGCCGGCCGCGTAGAGCGCCATGCCGCTGCCGTCGCGCCCGCGGTGCGCGAGCGCGAGGAGCATGCGCGAGAGGTCCTCACCGACCGGCCCGTCCTCCCCGTCGCGGTACCAGATCCCTGCGATGCCGCACATCAGGCGGGATCGCCGAGGAGCAGGTCCTCGGCGACCTTCGCGGTGACCAGCGCGGCGTCGCGGAGCTGGTCGATCAGCACGCGCTCATCGATGCAGTGACACTCCTCGACGTTGCCGGGCCCGAAGGTGATGGCCTCCATCCCGGCGTCGTTGACGAGGTTGTGCACGTCGCTCGCGAAGGGCGTGCCGTAGATCTCGGTGGGGCGCCCGGTGACGGCGGCGAACGTGTCCTGCACCCGGAGGGCGAACGGCGAGTCGGCCGGGATCTCGGCGGGCTGGAACGACCAGCGGAAGCGGGTGACCTCGATCGGCTCGTCCGCCACCGCCGCCGAGATCGGGGCCAGGCGCCGGCGGATCTCCTCGAGCTCGCCGTCGACCGTCTCGCCGGGCAGCAGCCGCCGGTCGAGGAGCAGCACGCACTCCTCCGCCACCGCGTTCTCCTTCACCCCGGCGTGCACCACGGTCGGCGTGCACGAGCCCCCGGGCAGCAGCGGGTGGGGCTTCGTCCGGACATCGCGGTCGTACGCGAAGAGGGCCTCGAGCACGGCGGGCAGGCGCTCGAGCGGGTTGAGCCCGAGGTGCGAGCGGCTGGCGTGGATCGAGCGGCCCGGGATGCGGACCGTGTAGTAGCCGATGCCGCGCTCGGCCGTGGCCACCCGGAGACTGGTGGGCTCGGTCACGATGCCCCAGTCGCCGGTGAACCCGGCCTCGATCAGCTTCAGCGTCCCCGGCTCGGCGCACTCCTCGCCCGCGGCGAAGTGCAGCACCAGCGACCCGCGCATGTCGGCGACCCGGGGAGCCAGGTGGTGCAGCACGCCGAGCTGCACGGCCAGGCCCGCCTTCATGTCGCACGCGCCCCGCCCGTAGACGTAGCCGTCGCGCACCTCGGCGCCGAAGGGGTCGCTCGTCCACTTCTCGGCGCCGTCGATCGGCACCGTGTCCATGTGGCCGTTGAGCACGAGCCGCGGCCCGTCGTGCCCGCCCTGCAGCACGACGGCCACCGAGTAGCGGTCGTCGAACATCTCCACCGGGTGCACCGACGCGCCGGTGCCCTCGGCCCAGGCCTGGACCCGCGTCACCATCTGCGCCTCGAAGATGCCCGGGTTGACGCTGCGCGCCCGCACGAGGTCCTGGAGCACCCGCACCAGGAAGTCCGCCGAGAGCGCCGGGGAGGCGCGGAGGGCCTCGCCCTCCGCGGCGTCGAGGGGTGCGGTGGTCACGGTGCCGTTCCTTTCGTGGGGGTCACGCGGGCGTGAACGCCGGGCGGCGGTCGGGGTGCGGCGAGGCGAACGGGGCGGCCTCGGCGCGCATCCGGGCGCGGAGCGCCGCGGTCGCGGGCTCGTCCACCGCCCCACCCTGGAGCGCCACCCCGTAGACCGCCTCGGCCGTGCCGGCGTCGATGTAGCCGTCGGCCACGTCCTCGGCCACCCGCTCCGGCTCGCGCTCGAGGGGGTCGCCGAAGCCGCCGCCGATGCCGGTGTCGATGCGCACCACGTCGCCCGCGCCGAGGTTCATGTTGGACATCCGCGCCGGCAGGGGCTCCCAGTCGGTGGCGCCGGCCCGCTTGACCCACATCAGGTTGGGCGCCCCGTCGGATCCGCCGAACAAGCCGAAGGGCGGGATGGTGCTCCGGTCGAGGCAGGTGGAGAGCACGCAGGCCTGCGAAACCTCGATGTCGCGGCGCAGGCCGTAGCCGCCGCGGCGGCGGCCGGCGCCCTCGGGGCCGGTGCGCAGCTCGTAGCGGTGCACGGCCACCGGGTAGGCGAGCTCGAGCGCCTCGACCGGGTGGTTGCGGCAGTTGGAGAGCGGATCCTGGATCGCGGTCCAGCCGTCCTTGCCGTCCATCCCGCCCCACCCGCCCTTGGGGTTGAGGATCATCACCCAGGGCTGGGTGACGCCGTCCGCGTCGGGCCGCACGCCGCCGAGCGTGTAGACGTTGCACGACCCGAGCTCGCCGGCGGCGGCGCGCTGGGGGGTGCCCATCGCCAGCGCCCCGAGGGCGATGTCGATGATGCGGTTGCAGGTCTCGGTGAGGCCGCTGACGGTGGAGGCGGGCTCGCGCGGGTTGACCACCGAGCCCTTGGGCGCGATCACGTGGATCGGCGCCCACGCCCCCTCGCTGGGGTGGATGTCGGGGTCGGTCATCATCAGCATCGCGATGTAGACCGCCGATGTGGTGACGCTCTCGACGCAGTTGACCGCCCCGCCCACCTGGTCGTCCGAGCCCGTGAAGTCGAAGGTGATCTCGCTGCCCGCCTTGCGGGCCGTCACCTGGATGCGCACCGGCCGGCCGGTGACCCCGTCGGTGTCCATGTAGTCGGCGAAGCCGTACTCGCCGTCCGGGATGCGGGCGATCTCGCTGCGCATGTGGCGCTCGGAGTAGGCGAGGATCTCGTCGATCCCCCAGGCCACCATCTCGGGGCCGTAGCGCTCGAGCAGCGAGTGGAAGCGCCGGATCCCGGTCTGCACGCCCGCGGCCTGGGCCGAGATGTCGCCCAGGGTGTTCCGCGGCAGGCGGACGTTGCGCAGGATGATGTTCCACACGTCGCGGCAGCGCTCGCCGCGCGCGAAGATCTTGATGGCCGGGAGGATCAGGCCCTCCTGGTACATCTCGGTGGCGTCGCCGGGCATCGAGCCGGGCGCCATGCCGCCGACGTCGGTGTGGTGGCCGCGGTTGGCGACGAAGCCGACCAGCTCGTCCTCCCAGAAGACGGGCGCGAACACGGTGACGTCGGGCAGGTGGGTGCCGCCGGCGTAGGAGTCGTTGATGAGGAGCACGTCGCCGGGCGCGAGGTCGTCGGTGCCGTACTGCTCGATGCCGGCCATGACGCTCTGGGACATGGCCGCGATGTGCACCGGGCAGCCCTGCATGTCCTGGGCCACCAGGCGGCCGGTGTGGTCGAAGACGGCGCTCGACAGGTCCTTGCCCTCGTTGAAGATCACCGAGTGCGCGGTCTTGAGGAGCGTGATCGACACCTCCTCGCAGATCTGGCGGAAGCCGTTGCGCAGCACCTCGAGGGTGACCGCGTCGGCACGCTGGACGGGCGGTGTGACAGTCGCCATGGCGCTCAGGCCTCCACGGTGGTGAGGGCGCGCAGGCCGTCGGGGGACGAGCCGGCGCCGGTGTCGATGAGCAGGTTTCCGAAGGGGTCCACCTCGACCGCCATGCCGCTGGCGATCCAGACGGTGGAACCGGGCTCCTCGAGGATCGCCGGGCCGTCGATGCGGGTGCCGGCGGCCAGCGCGTAGCGGTCGTGGACGGCGGCCTCGCGCCGCTCACCCGCCTCCAGCACGGTGCGGGTGCGGGGTGCCGATGCGTCGCCGCCGCCGGTCCACGCCGGGGGCTGGTAGCGCGGCAGCCGGCCGGTGGCCGTCACCCGGACGCTGACCAGCTCCGGCTCGGCGTCCTCCAGGCGGATGGTGTAGATGTCCTCGTAGCGCCGCTCGAACTCCGCCGTGGCCGCCGCGATCGTCTCCGCGGTCGCCGGCACGGGCGACAGCGGGATCCCCAGCTCGTAGATCTGCCCGGTGTAGCGGACGTCCACGTGGTGGGAGACCGCGACGTCGTCCTCGGCGATCCCCTGGCGCACCAGCGTCGCCACGGCGGTCGCCGTCAGCGCCTCGAGGCGTGCGTTGAGCGCCTCCAGGTCGACAGAGCCGCTCGGCGCGAGGAACGCCGATGTGACGTCCTCGCGCATGTCGGTCATCAACAGGCCCATGGCGCAGGTGTTGCCGGGGTACATCGGGATGAGGACGCGCGGGATGTCGAGCGCGCGGGCCACCGGTCCGGCCACGAGGCCGCCGGCGCCGCCGAAGGCCATCAGGGTGAGGTCGCGCGGGTCGAGGCCCTTCCAGATCGACACCGAGCGCACGGCGTTGGCCATGTTCTCCTGGGCGATCTCGATCATCCCGGCGACGACGCGGTCGAGCGGCAGGCCGAGGGGCCCGCAGAGCCGCTCCTCGATGCCGCGGGCGGCGGCGGCGGCGTCGAGGCTGACCCGGCCGCCGGCGAGCTCGGTGCCGAGGATGCCGGCCACCAGGAGGGCGTCCGACAGGGCCGGCTCCACCCCCCCGCCGCCGTAGCAGATGGGCCCGGGCGTCGATCCCGCCGAGCGCGGGCCCATCTTGAGCGCGCCGCCCTGGTCGATCCAGCCGAGGCTGCCCCCGCCGGCGCCGACCGACTCGACGTCGATCATGGGGACGCGGGCGGGCACGCCCCACTCGACCTGCTTCTGCGCGCTCACGAAGGGCACGCCGCCCTGGATCAGCGACACGTCGGTGCTGGTGCCGCCCACGTCGAAGGTCACGATGTCGTCGAAGCCGGCCGCCGCACCGATCGCGGCGGCGGCGATGGTGCCCGCCGCCGGGCCGGACGAGAGGGTGCCGATCGGCTTCTCGGCGGCCCGGCCGAGGGTGACCATGCCGCCGCTGCCCTGCATCACCATGGGCTCCACGCCGAGCCCGCCGATGCGCAGCGCCTCGACCAGCGTGCCGAGGTAGCGGACCATGACGGGCTTGATGTAGGCGTCCACCACGGTGGTGCTGGTGCGCTCGTACTCCCGGTACTCGGCGTTGACCTCGCTGGAGAGCGACACCGCGATCTCCGGCCGCACCTCGGCCAGGATCTCGCGCATGCGCGCCTCGTGCGACGGGTTGGCGTAGGCGTGCAGGAAGACGATCGCCACCGAGGTGACCCCCTCGGGCAGCCCGGCCGCGACGGCGCGGGCCGCGCCCTCGTCGAGCGGGGCGAGCACGGCGCCGTCGGGCCGCAGGCGCTCGGGCGGCACCATCGCCTGGGGCTTGGCCCAGTGGAGGTCGTAGCCCGACTCGCGGTCGGTGCGCATGATCTCCAGCACGTCGCGGAAGCCCTCGGTGGTGATGAGGGCGGTCACGGCGCCGCGCCGCTCGATGAGGGCGTTGGTGCCCGTCGTGGTGCCGTGGGCGAGGAACCCCACCTCGGCGAGCCCGACGCCGCCGGACGCGATGGCGCCGACCACGCCCTCCGACTGGTTGTGCACCGTCGTCAGGACCTTCGCCGACAGCGACTCGCCGGTGGTCTCGTCGTGGGCGAAGAGGTCCGTGAACGTCCCTCCGACATCGATTCCTACGCGCAGCATTCCGGCCACCTCGTGAGCTGATGCGATCCGATGCGGGCACTCTCGCGGGGCCGCCGCCGAGGGACCACCGCCTCCTGTACAAATATGTTCACTAGGTCTTGGCCCCGGGTACGGGGCGCGGCCACCCCGGTATCGCCTTGGGACGAGGGCGCTCGAAGGCCAGGGCCCGGCTGGTGGCCAGGCCGTAGTCGACGAGGCCCTCCGCCAGCTTCACCGCGGCCACCAGGCCGTCGATCACCGGCACGCCGAGCTCCGCCTCCATCCTCTTGTCGAGGCCGCTCATGCCACCGCACCCGAGGCAGATCGCCTCGGCGCGGTCGTCCTCCACCGCGCGCCGGCCCTCGGCGATCATCGCCGCCATCGTGCGCTCCTCGTCCTCCTCGATCTCGAGCACCGCGAGGCCGCTCGCGCGGATCCCCGCGCACCGGCCGAGCAGCCCGACCGACCCGAGCGCCTCCTCGATCTGCGGGATGCACCGGTGGAGGGTCGTCACCACGCCGAAGCGGTGCGCGACCAGGCAGGCCATGTGTGCGGACGCCGCGGTGACGTCGATCACCGGCGCGTCCATCAGCTCCAGCGCCCCCTGCAGCCCCGGCTCCCCGTAGCCGGCGAGCACGACCGCATCGACGGGGTCCGGGTAGGTGGCGAGGCGCTCGAGCACCGCCGCCGCGCTGAGGAAGCCCTCGAAGAACCCCTCGATCGACTCGGGCCCCCACGTCGGCTCGACGGCCACGATCTCGGTGCCGGGTCGCGCGTAGCGCTGCGCGCCCTGCCGCATCGTCTCGGTCATCGACGCGGTGGTGTTCGGGTTGACGACGAGGATCCTCACGCGGTGCCCCCCGTTCCGTAGAGGCGCGCGGCGGCCTCGGGCGTGACGTATCCGTCGGCGACGTCGGCGGCCACGAGTGCGGGCTCGCGCCGGCGCGGGTCGCCGTGCCCGCCGCCGCCGCCGGTGCGGTGCGAGACCAGCGCGCCCGCGGGCAGGGGACGCGCAGCCACCTTGTGGGCGGGCAGCTCCACGCCGTCGCCCTCGTCCACCCAGAGCCCCGAGAGGGCGCCGTCGTCGCCGCCCTGCACGCCGGGCGGCGCGATCACGTAGCGGTCGAGCGACGCCGAGAGCGTGGCGCCGGCCTCCAGGATGCGGACGTCGAAGCGGACCCCGAGCCCGCCGCGGCGGCGGCCCGCGCCGCACGAGTCGGGCACCAGCTCGTAGCGCTCCACGCGCAGCGGGTAGCTGGCCTCGATCACCTCGCACGGCACGTTGTCGTTGTCGCCGTTGATGATCGGGCAGAGGGCGCTCAGCCCGTCGGCCCCGGCACGGCCGCCCCAGCCGCCGGCGAAGGGCGAGAAGTAGATCCACTCGCCGCCGTCGCCGGTGCCGGGCCCGGCGAGGGCCATCGCGTCGACGTTGCCGAACAGCCCGCCGATGGCCCGCGAGGGGTCGGCCCGGCCGACGGCGCCGAGCACGGCCTCGATCACGGCGCGCGCCACGTCGCCCCAGAGGGTCACCGGCGCCGGCGCCAGGGCGTGGACCGAGCTCCCCGGCCGGGTGATCACCTGGAGCGGGCGGTAGGAGCCCTCGTTGGTGGCCGCGTGGGGCAGGGTGAGGCACTTGAAGGCCACGCGCACCGCGGCGACGCTGGCGGTCACGACCGCGTTGCCGCAGGCCCCCGCGCGCTGGTCGGCGCTCTCGGACAGGTCGACGGTCATCCGGTCGCCGTCCACCTCGACCACCGCGACGATCCGGAAGGGCTCCTCCGACACGCCGTCGCTGTCGACCCACTCCTCGGCGCGGTAGCGGCCGTCGGGGATACGGGCGACCTCGGCGCGCGTGGCCCGCTCGGCGTAGTCGATCAGCGAGGCGACGTGCGCCTCCACCTCGGCCCGGCCGTACTCGGCGAGCAGGTCGTGGACGCGCGACTCGGCCACGCCGAGGGCGCCGATCTGGGCCAGCAGGTCACCCTCGTTCTGCTCGCGCAGGCGCGTGTTGCCGAGGATCATCTCGAGCAGCTCGTCGTTCCAGTCCCCGGCGGCGACGAGCCGCAGCGGCGGGATCGTCACGCCCTCCTGGAACATGTTCCGCGCGTCGGGCGACCAGCTGCCCGGATCCTTGGCGCCGATGTCGGTCCAGTGCGCCTTGCTGACCGCGAAGAACACCGGCCCCGCGTCCGGGCCGGCCGGGTCGAACACCGGCCGGAAGACGTTGACGTCGTTCTTGTGGGTGCCGTTGGCCGAGTAGGGGTCGTTGGAGATGAACACGTCCCCGGGCTGCACGGAGGCGAGGGGGTAGCGGTCGAGCACCGGCGGGAGCAGGGGGGCCATCGCGCCGAGGAAGGTCGGGATGCCCTCGGCCTGCGCCACGAGCGCGCCGTCGGGGGCCAGGAGGACGTTCGAGAAGTCCTTGACCTCCGTGATGATCGGCGAGAACGAGGCCCGCGAGAGCGTGTGGGACATCTCGCGGACGATCGAGATCAGGCGGTTCTGCACCACCTGGCGCGTCACCGGGTCGACGCCCACGAGCGCGGTCGCGACGCTCACGCGACCCGCTCCAGCACGATGTTCGCGTGGGCGTCGATGCGGGCCGTCCAGCCGTCGGCGACCCAGGTGGTGGCGCCGTCCTCCTCGATCCGGGAGGGGCCGTGGACGATGGCGCCCACGGCGAGCTCGGCGCGTGCGTGCGCCCCGCCGGTCCGCTCCCCCGCCGGACCGTCGCCGGGCGCGTGGCGCGCCGGCGCGGGGGCGGGCTCGATCAGCGCGGCCGACAGCCGCACCAGCTCGGTCGGGGCGTCGGGGCGGCTCACGCCGAACAGGCGCCGGTGCTCGCGGTGGAACTCCTCCGCCATCGCGGCCGCCGACGGCGCCGGCCCGGCCCCGACCGGAAGGGTGTGGCCCTGGCCGACGTAGCGGAGGTCGGCGCTCAGCACGGCCACGGCCTCGCGCAGCGGCGAGTCGGCCCTGAGCTCGCCGAGCAGCGCGGCGAAGGCCTGCTCGAGGTCACCGTCGGACACGTCGGTGACCGGCCGCAGGAACATCGCCGAGCGATCGTGGCGCACGCCCGCCCCGAGGATTCCGAGGGCCGACATCGTCCCCGGGTGCGGCGGCACGATCGCCCCGGCGAGACCGGCCTCCTCGGCCAGCGCGCAGGCGTGGAGCCCGCCGCCGCCGCCGAACGCCAGCAGCGAGAAGCGGCGCGGGTCGTGCCCGCCCTCGGTGAGCACCTCGCGAAGGAGGCGGGCGGTGTTGGAGTTCATCACCCGCAGGATCCCCTCGGCCGCGGGCCCGACCCCGAGGCCGAGGGGCTCTGCCACGTGGGTCGCGATCGCCCGGGCGGCGGCCTCGACGTCGAGCGCCAGGCGGCCGCGCATCAGCCCTTCGGGCGCGATCCGACCGAGCACCACGTTGGCGTCGGTGACCGTGGGACGGGTGCCACCCCGGCCGTAGCAGGCCGGGCCCGGCACGGCGGCGGCGCTCTCGGGGCCGACCAGCAGCGCCCCGTGGGCGTCGACGCGGGCCAGCGACCCGCCCCCGGCGCCCACCGAGCGGATGTCCACCATGGGCATCAGGATCGGCCAGCGCCCGAAGCCGCCGACAGCCGCCTGCACCGGGAGGCCGCGATCGAGGACGGCGACGTCGGCGGAGGTGCCGCCGATGTCCACGGTGACCAGATCGGCGCCGCCGAGGGCCTCGGCGATCGCGCGTGCGCCCACCACGCCGCCCACCGGCCCCGACATCAGGGTGGCCGCGGGCCGGGTGCGCGCGCTCTCGGCGCTCATCACCCCGCCGCTCGACTGCATGATCATCAGCTCGCCGGCGAAGCGGCGTTCCGCCAGGCCCGACTGGAGCCGGTCGAGATAGCCGCCCAGCACGGGAAGGGTGGCGGCGTTGACCACCGCGGTGCTGGTGCGCTCGAACTCGCGCCACTCGCGCGCCAGGTCGGTCGAGAGGGAGACCAGCAGCCCCGGAGCGGCGTCGGCGAGAAGGGCGCCGACGGCTCGCTCGTGGCGGGTGTCGGCGTAGGCGTTGATGAGGCAGACGGCCACCGAGCCGATGCCGGCCTCGCGCAGCCGGGCCGCGATGGCGCGCACCTCGTCCACGTCGACCGGCGCGAGCTCCTCGCCGCCCGGACCCATGCGGGCGCCGATCTCGAAACGGTGGCGGCGGGGCACCAGCGGCACCGGCGCCTCCTGCTGCAGGTCGTACATGTCGGGCCGCGATGTGCGGCGGATCTCGAGGACGTCGCGAAAGCCGCGCGTTGTGATGAGGCCGACCGGCGCGGTCGCCCCCTCCAGCACCGCGTTCAGCGCGACCGTCGTGCCGTGCAGCAGCCGGTCGAGCAGGGCCGGGTCGGCGCCGACGCGCTCCAGGCCGTCGAGGATGCCGCGCGTCACGTCGCCGGGCGTGGTCGGCACCTTCTCGTGCAGCGTCGCGCCGTCGGGCCCGGTGGCGACGACGTCGGTGAAGGTGCCGCCGACGTCGACCGCGAGCCGGGTGCTCACGAGCCGGCCGACCCGCGGCCCGCCGTCACGTAGCGCGCGCGGGGATCCGGCACCGGGGCGGAGGCGAGCAGGCGCCGGGTGTACTCGTGCTGCGGATCGGCGAAGACCTCCTCGGTCACGCCCCTCTCCACCACCTCGCCGCGGTAGAGCACCACCACCCGCTCGGTCAGGAAGCGCACGACGCCGAGGTCGTGGGAGATGAACAGGTAGGACAGTCCCTCGGTCTCGCGCAGCTCGAGCAGCAGGTCGAGGATCCGGGTCTGGACGGAGGCGTCGAGGGCCGACGTCGGCTCGTCGAGCACCAGGAGCCGCGGGTCGGCCGCGATCGCCCGCGCGATGCTGACCCGCTGGCGCTGGCCACCGGAGAGCTGGCGCGGCAGGCGGTCCATCACCTGGGCGGGATCGAGGTGCACCCGCTCCAGCAGGTTCGCGACCCGGTCGGCGCGGTCGACACGGTCGCCGATGCCGTGGATGGCCAGCACCTCGGCGATGGTGCGCCGGACGGTGTAGCGCGGGTCGAGCGCCAGGTCCGGATGCTGGAACACCATCTGGACCATGCGCCGGTAGCGCAGGCGCGACTCGGAGAGCCAGACGTCGAGGTCCTTGCCCTCGAAGCGCATGTGGCCGGCGTCCGGGGTCGTGAGGCCCATCAGGCAGCGGGCCAGCGTGCTCTTGCCCGAGCCGCTCTCGCCCACCAGCCCGACGATCTCGCCGCGCGGCACCTCCAGCGAGACGTCGTCGAGCGCGAGCACCCGCTGCGCGTCCCGGGCCCCGCGGCGCACGAGCGGGCGGCCCAGGCGGCCGAGCGCGCCCATGCGGCCGGACGGCGTGGCGCCGGTCTCGGCGCCCGTCTCCGCGCGCGAGGTGGGCAGCCGGCTGCGGAAGCTCTTGGTGAGGCCTTCGACCTCGAGGATCACCGGGCGCGGCACCGTGATCGCGGTCACGACCGCGCCTCCGCGGCGGCCCGCTCGCGGGCGGCGTGGAACCGCGCCGATCCGATCGTCTGCTCGAGCAGCATCGCCGTGTACTCGTGGCGGGGCTCCTCGAACACCTGGAGCACCGTGCCCTCCTCCACCACCCGGCCGTCGCTCATCACGACCATCCGGTCGCAGTAGCGCGCGACCATGCCGAGGTCGTGCGTGATGGTCATCACCGCGAGATGGTCGGAGTCGCGGATCTCGGCGAGCAGGTTCATCATCTCCGTCCCGGTCGTGACGTCGAGGCCGGTCGTGGGCTCGTCGGCGATCAGCAGCTTGGGGCCGCAGGCGAGGGCCATGGCGACGGCGGCCCGCTGGCACATGCCGCCGGACAGCTCGTGGGGATAGGCGCGGGCGCGCTCCTCCGGGCGCTGGATCTGCACCTTGCGGAGCAGGTCGACCGCGCCGGCGGCGGCGGCCCCGCGGTCGGCGCCGCGATGGGCGCGCAGGGCGGCACCGATCTGGTCGCCGATGCGCATCGAGGGGTTGAGCGACGCCTTGGCGTTCTGGAACACCATCGCCACGCCGGCGCCGCGCATCGACGCCAGGGCGGCGGCGTCGGCCGCGACCACGTCCCGGCCGTCGAAGGTGATCGCGCCGGCGGTCACGCGCCCGCCCGGCGGCAGCAGGCCCAGCACGGCCCGCGCGGTCATCGTCTTGCCCGATCCGCTCTCGCCGACCAGGCCGACCATCTCGCCGGCGCCCACCGAGAAGCCGGCCGACCGCACCGCCGTGACGGGGCCGCGGTAGGTCTGGAACGTGACCTCGAGCCCGTCGATCCGCAGCAGGGGCGTGGCGGCGGTCCCCGTCACGAGCGGCTGTCCGGGTCGAGCATGTCGCGCAGGCCGTCGCCGAGGAGGTTGAACCCCAGGACGGTGATCGCGATGAACAGGCCGGGGAAGAGCGAGACCCACCACTCCCCGGTGACGATCAGCTTGGCGCCCTCGGACACCATCACCCCCCACTCCGCCGTGGGCGGCTTGACGCCGATGCCGATGAAGCTCAGCGCCGCGGTGTCGAGAATCGCCCACCCGAGGGTGAGCGTCGCCTGCACCAGCGCCGCCGTGGCCACGTTGGGGAGGATGTGCATCCCGAGGATGCGCGGCCCGCTCGCTCCCGAGCAGCGCGCCGCGAGCACGAAGTCCTGCCCGCGGCGGGCGAGCGTCTCGCTGCGTACCACCCGGACGAAGAACGGCGTGTAGGCGACCGTGAGGGCGATGATCACCGAGCGCAGGGAGTTCCCGAGCGCCGCGGCGATGCCGAGGGCGAGGATGAACGCCGGGAAGGCGAGCACGGTGTCGACCACGCGCATCAGGACCTCGTCGACCCGGCCGCCGGCGTACCCCGACACGAGCCCGATCACGCTCCCGATGATCAGGGCCAGGCCCGTGACCACGAAGGCGATGAAGAGGTCGAGCCGGGCGGCGGCGGCCGTCCGGGCCATGATGTCGAAGCCGAAGGTGTCGGTGCCGAACCAGTGGCTGAAGCTGGGGGCGAGCTCGCGGTCGGCGGCGCTGCCGGTCTCGGGGTCGTAGGGGATGAGCAGCGGCCCGAGCAGGCCGAACAGCACCACGAAGAGCACGAGCCCGAGACCGACCAGCGAGAGGCGGCTGCGGCTGAGCACCCACCATGAGCGGCGCCACCGCTCGCGGAATCCGCCGGTGGGCAACGCCGGCGCGAGCACGGCCTCCGATGAGGTCCCCATGGCCTAGTCCTCCGCGCCCGCGTAGCGGACGCGCGGGTTGAGCCAGGCGTAGATCACGTCCAGCACCAGGCTGATCATCAGGATCGCGAGCGCGGTGACGATCACGAACGCCTGCACGGGGGCGAAGTCGTTGTTGTTGATCGACTCGAAGGCGTAGCCGCCGAGGCCCGGCCAGGCGAACACGATCTCGACGAGGATGTTCCCGCCGATCAGGTAGCCCAGCAGGATGCCCATCATCGTGACGACCGGCAGCATCGCGTTGCGCAGGATCCAGCGGCGCAGCACGACCCGCCGCGGCAGGCCCGATGCGATGGCCATGGTGACGTACTCCTGGTTGCGCACCTCCAGCACGGACGAGCGGGCGATGCGCGCCACGGGCGCGGCCACGAGCAGGGCCAGGGTGATCGCCGGCAGGATGAGGCTCTTGAGGCTCGACCAGAACGCCGCCGGATCGGCCGTCAGCACGCTGTCGAGCAGGTAGAAGCCCGTGACGTCGTCCGGCTCGGTGCCGATCTGCGCGCGCCCTGTGGGCGGCGGCGCCCAGCCGAGCTCGGCGTAGAAGAAGTAGATGAGGAGCAGGCCGACCCAGAACACCGGCAGCGAGACGCCGACGACGGCGACCAGCCGTCCCGCGTGGTCCCAGATGCCGTTGCTCCGGAGCCCGGCCATCACCCCCAGTGGCAGGCCCACGGCCAGCCCGAGCAGGAAGCCCACGAGCGTCAGCTCGACGGTGGCCGGCCACCGGGCGCCCAGGTCGTCCGACACCGAGAGCCCCGTGAGGGAGTTCTCGCCGAAGTCGCCCTGCAGCAGGTTGCCGGTGTAGATGCGCAGCTGCGTGTACCAGGGCTCGTCGAGGCCGAGGGAGGCCTCGGTGCGCTCGATCACCTCGGTGGTGGCGTACTGCCCGGCGCGGAGCTCGGCCGGGTTGCCCGGCAGGATGTTCGTGATCAGGAACCCCAGGAGGATGATCACGATGAGCACCACCGGGACGGCAGCGAGACGACGGAGGATCAACCTCGTCATCTCGTGCCGCCCCCCGGCGCGGGCGTGGGCCCGAGGAGCACTAGGCCTCCTCGTCCTTGTACATCAGGTGGTAGCGGAACTGCTCGTCCTCGTAGCGGGTGAAGCCCTTGAGGTCGCTACGGCGCGAGACGAGGTAGTCGGGCTGGAAGAGGAAGAGCCACGAGGCCTCGTCCACCACGATCTTCTGGGCCTCCTTGCTCTTGGCCTCGCGGACGCCCGCGTCGGTCTCGTAGAGCCCCTCGTCGATGAGCTTGTCCACGGTGGGGTTGCTGTAGTTGTTGAAGGTGGCGCCCTGGCCCTTCTTGGGCTCGGTCTTCGCCAGCCAGGTCAGGTGGTAGTAGGGGTCGTTGACCCACGAGATCCAGTTCTGGACCGACATGGTGTGCTCGCGGGCCGCGAGCTTGCTCTGGTAGACGGAGTCGGTCTGCTTGTTGATGACGAGCTCGACCCCGATCTCCTTGAAGCTCTGCTGCAGCCAGATGGCGATCTGGTTGTCGTCGTCCACCAGCTGGCGGACGCTGATGTCGAGCGTGGCCTTGTCGACCCCCGCCTCGGCCATCAGCGAGCGCGCCTTGTCGAGGTCGGTCGAGTAGACGAACGCCGAGGGGTCGTGCGAGGGCATCCCGTTCGGGACCGGGCTCTTGAGCTGCTGCCCGAAGCCGAAGAGCACCTCGTCGATGATCGTCTGGTACGGGACGGCGTAGGACAGGGCCTGGCGGAACTTCACGTTGTCGAGCGGCTTGACCTCGACGTTCAGGGGGATCCACACGCAGTTGACCGACGGGTAGTTCTCGACGGTCACGCCCTCCACGTCGGCCAGGCGCTCCTTGACGGCCTTGCGCGGGAGGCCCCAGGCGAGGTCGGCGTCGCCGCGCTCCAGCAGCAGCACCCGGTCCTCCGGGTTCGGGACGACCTTCACCGTCACCTGGCTGTTGGACGGCGGCATCTTCCAGTAGTCCTCGCGAGCGGTGAGGACGTACTGGTTGCCCGGCTGCCACTCCTTGAGCGAGTAGGGGCCGCCGCCGGCGGGGTTCTTGCGGATCCAGTCCTCGGCCCAGCGGGCCGGCTCGGCCGTCCCGGCCGCGGCCGGGACGTTCTTCTTGACCAGCTCGTAGTCGAGCACGCCCGACAGGGGCATGTTGAGGAGGCCGATCATGAAGACCTCCGGCACCTTGCCGGCGGGCTTCACCTCGAAGGTCCTCGCATCGACCTTCGTGATCTGGTTCTCCTTGGTGATGCGGCCGAGGCCCATCAGGGTCGGCATGAAGCCGATGTTCACGCCGCGCTGGAGCGTCCAGACGACGTCGTCGACCGTCATGGGGTTGCCGCTGTTGAAGACGATCCCGTCACGGATCGTGAAGCGGTAGAGGCCGCCGTCCTCCAGCACCTCCCACTTCTCCAGCAGGAGCGGCGTGATCTCGCCGGTGAAGGGCGCGTCGAAGATGCCGGCGTCCACGTCCTCGGTGAACTGCCACTCCACCAGGGTGTCCATCTGGTTCAGGGTCGCGTTGAAGCCCTCGATCGAGTGGAAGGAGTGCGGATCGAAGTGGTCCGGCTCGGTCTGGGTGACGACGATGATGTTGGGCGTCGGCGTGGATGGGATCAGCGTCTTCGGCGTCGTCGAGAGGCCCGACGAGGCGACCGGGCCGGGCGCCGCCCCACCGGTCGAGGTCGAGGCCGCCTCGGTGGCGCTGTCGGATCCGCAGGCCGCGAGGATGGCCCCGAGGCTCGGGAGCGCGACGCCGAGCGCGACGCCGCGCTTGACGAAGGCCCTCCGTGTGAGCGCCTGGCGCTCGAGCGCCCGGGCGATGCGGTCACGATCTTCCGTCATTCTCGTTCTCCTGGCTTCTGGGTCGCCGTCCGTCGTCGCGGGAATCGACGTGACGTGCTTTGCGGGGTCCCACGTGACGAGCGGGTGGTGCGGCTAGGCGGCCTCGGACCTGTCGGCGACCGGGGAGGCTGCGACCGGATCGGCAGCGGGGACAGGCGGGGGCTGGCCCGTGATGCCGTCCTTGAACTCGCGCATCCCGGAGCCGAGGCCCCGGGCCATCTCCGGCAGGCGCTTGGCGCCGAAGACGACGAGCGCGATGAGCAGCACGATCAGGATCTGAACCGGCGACAGGCCGAACATGTGGCTTCCCCTACGACGTGGTCCGTGTTGTCGGGGAGCCTGTCGCGAGGGGCGCGGGACGAACTACCGACCCGCGGCCAGAGCGCCAGAGTACAAATCTGTCCCTTTGTCCATAAGACGGAACACATTTGTCCTCTCATTGTGGGCGGCATCGATGGATAGCCTCTGACGACCATGCGGGAACAACCGTCCACGACGGGTAACGGCGACGCCGCCCGCCCCTCCCGGGTGGACGAGGCGGAGCGGGCGCTCATCACCTGGCTGGCCCCAGGCCGCTTCCGGGCCGAGGATCGC
Organism: Actinobacteria bacterium Ga0077541; assembly: GCA_001464995.1. GTDB lineage: Bacteria > Actinomycetota > Thermoleophilia > Miltoncostaeales > Miltoncostaeaceae > Miltoncostaea. The sequence continues at coordinate 17,989 of LNEQ01000271.1, read as the reverse complement.
CTGCCTCCCGAGCACGATCTGGCCGGGATGCTCGGAGTGTCGCGGGGGACGCTCCGGGCGGCTCTCGCGCGGCTCGAGAGCACGGGCGTCATCCGCCGAAGGCGGGGCAGCGGGACGTTCATCGCCGACCCGGCGGGGGACGCCTCCGAGCCGAGCTTCACCGCCGGCCTGGAGGTGCTCGAGAGCTACAGCATGCTCGCCTCGCGCGACGACCTCTCCCTCGGCTGCAGCGACGTCCGCATCAGCCGGTCGGGCGCACCCCCCGCGGCGGTGCAGGCGCTCGGCCTCGAGCCCGGCGACCCGTTCGTGGTGGTCGAGCGGGTGCTGACCATCGACGGCGTGCCCGCGGCCTGGATGCAGGACGTGCTGCCCGGCGATGTGGTGCTGCCGCCCGATCACGAGCTCCGGGCTCTGTTGCGCAGCGGGCAGATGCTGCTCGACGTGCTGCGCGGCACCGGGACCCCCGTCGGCTTCGCCCGCACCGAGATCGGCTCACGGCTGATAGCGCCACGCGACCGGGTGGGGCGGGCCCTCCGGCTGGAGGTGCCGACTGCCGCGCTGGAGCTGACCGAGACGATGCGGGTCAGCGAGGCGCGCGCGGTCCAGTGGTCGCTCAACCTCTTCGGACCTGGACGGCTGCAGCTGCACGTGCTGCGCGCGCCGCCCCCCGGGCCACCGCCGGCCGTCGCCGCGAGCGAGCCGGAGCACGCGGGTTAGACCGGCACGGCCGCCCACCGGATTAATTCTGCTCTTGTACAGTGGAATGGAACCCCGATGGGATGCTGTGAGCGAGCGCGGTGGCAACGGCGGGACCAGGGAGCCGGTGCTCGCGGCGGGGCTGTCTCCCGAGGAGGCCGGGGCCCTCGCGCACCCCTCCCGCCGGAGGATCGCCGAGGCGCTGGGGAGCGCCGGCGCGGGGCTGACCGTCGCCGCCCTGGCGCAGAGGGTGGAGCTGCACCCGAACGCCGTGCGCCAGCACCTCGACGTGCTGCAGCGGGCGGGGGTGGTGGTGGCCGCCCCGTCGGCCCCGACCGGTCGGCGGGGCCGGCCCAGCACCGCCTACGCGCTCGCGGCGCCCCACGCCGTCGCGGCCGTGGGACACCGCGAGCTGGTGCGGCTGCTGCTGGAGTTCGTCCGCCGCATGCCCGCCGGCGAGGAGGACATCGAGGCCTTCGGCTGGGACCAGGGGCGCCACCTGGTGACCGGGGAGCCGCAGGCGGGCGCGCTCGCCGCCTCGTTCGCCGGCCTCGGCTTCGCGCCCGAGGAGGTCACCAGCGAGGGCGAGCGGCGCGCCGGCGCCATGGACCTGCGCCTGCGGGCGTGCCCCTTCAAGGACGCCGTGCTCGCCGAGGGCGGGCACCTGATCTGCGCCCTGCACCGGGGCCTCGTGCGCGGGGCGCTGGAGCGGATCGACGCCGGCGCCGAGCTCGCGGTGTTCGAGCCGAAGGACCCGGTGACGGCCGGGTGCCGTGTTCTGGTGACCGGGCTGGGGCGCCACGACGGCGGTGGTGAGGCCGCGGCGCCCCCCGGACTCAGGACATCGTCACCTGGGTGAGCCGGATGTGGTTGCCCGAGGGGTCGCGGAACGACGAGTCGATGCCGTACGGGCGCTCCTCGGGCAGGTCGACGAACTCGACGCCGCGGGCCGCGAGCTCCTCATGGGAAGCGCGGCAGTCGTCGGTCTCGAGGAAGATCGTCCCCGTGCAGCCCTTGGCGGTCAGCGCGCGCACCTGGCCGGCCGTCTCCTCGTCCATCATCGGAGGGCCGGGCACCGGCATCAGCACGATCGTGACGTCCTCCTGCCCGGGGGGCGCGACGGTCAGCCAGCGGAAGCCGCCCAGCTCCGGGAGCGTGACGTCGGAGCGCACCTCCATGCCGACCTTCTGCGTGTAGAAGGCGAGCGCCTCGTCCTGGTCGTGGACCCAGAGCTGCGCCGTGGCGATGCGGATCATGCGGGTGCCTCCCCGTGCGAGTGAGCGGACGCCGCCGATGCTAGGCCCGGGAGGGGCGGCGGTTCTTCTCGAAAAGTCCGGTGTCGCGGGCGGCCGTAGGCGCGGACGATGCAGGCCGGCACGCGGGCCTGCAGCGCGGCGGGCGGGAAGGCGGCGCGATAGGCCCGCGGGGACATCCCGTAGGTGCGCGTGAAGCTGGTCGTGAACGAGCCGAGGCTCTGCAGGCCCACGGCCAGGCAGATCCCGGTGACCGACCGGTCGGTGGTGCGCAGCATCGCCGCCGCCCGCTCGAGCCGGCGCGTCAGCAGGTAGGCGTGCGGCGACTCCCCGAAGGCCCGGCGGAACTCGCGGCTGAAGTGGCCCCGCGAGAGGCCTGCCGCGCGCGCCATGTCGTCCACCCCGAGCGGCTCCGCGTAACGCGCGTCGGCGAGATCGCGGGCGCGCAGCAGGTGCCGGGCGGGCGGGACAACGGCCATGCACCATGCATACCCGGTGCCCGGGCCGGGCGCCACCCGGCGGGGACGGGCGCGGCGGGGTGGGCGTTTACGGCGGGCGTGCCCGGGGGACGGAAGGGGCATGGACGTACCTCCCGGGACGGCGGCCGGCCGCCACGCGCGGGCGGCCGCGCGATGACGCGGCGCCCGGGCCCGCCGCCACGCCCGCGCCGGAAGGCCACGCCGTTCATCGCCGGACGCACCGCCGAGGTCCCGCGGCGCGCACCCTGGCTCGCGGCCGCGGCCGCGATGGTCGTCCTCGTCGTGATCATCGGCATCGCCCTCCTGTCGTCCTTCGGAGGCTCCGACGAGGCCCCACCCCCGGCGCCCCCCGGCACGACCGACCGGGCGTCGTGGGTGCTCGTGCCGACCGGGCGCTCGCGCGCCCAGGTGAGCGGCCTACTGGGTCCGCCGCTCCGCACGCGGGAGCGCGCGGGTGACCCGGCCGGGTCGGAGTGCTGGCTCTACGCCGCCCGCTCCGGCCGCGCCCTGACCTACGAGCTCTGCTTCCGGGGCGACTTCCTCAGCGAGAAGTCGATCCTGCCCTACCGGCCCTGAGCGGCCCGCGCGCGTCCACTAACGTGGGGGCGCCCGGTCCGGTGGCCAGGGGGTCGTGATGTCGGTGGTGGACGTCGAGCTGCGTGACGGATCGACGGTCCGGGTGCGGCCGGTGCGCGACGACGACCTGCCCGGGCTGACCGCGTTCCTGCGGAGCCTGTCCCCCGACGCCCAGCGGTTCCGCTTCTTCGGGACGGTCGATCTGGAGGGCGCGGCGCGGGCGATGGCCACGGGGGGCGGGCCCGAGGATCACGGACTGGTGGCCCTCACGGGCGTGCCCGAGCGGGTCATCGGCCACGCCCAGTACCTCAGGGATCCGGGCGGGACCGTGGCCGAGGTCGCCTTCACCGTCGCCGACGCCTTCCAGGGGCGCGGCCTGGGAACGCTGCTGCTGGCCCACCTGGCCGAGCACGCCCACGCGGCGGGCGTCGAGCTGCTCGACGCCGAGGTCATGTCGGGCAACCGCCGCATGATCGACATGTTCCGCGCGAGCGGGTTCCCGGTGCTGCTGCGCAGCGAGGGAGGCACGCACTTCGTCCGGTTCCCCGCGTCGCTGTCGCCCCCGGCGATGGCGGCCTTCGAGGCGCGCCAGCGGGTGGCGGCCTCGGCGGTCGTGCAGAGCGTGCTGGCCCCGGCGTCGATCGCCGTCGTGGGGGCCTCGCGGTCGCGCGGCACGGTGGGGGGCGAGGTGCTCCACCACCTGCGGGAGGGCGGCTACGCGGGACGCCTGCACCTGGTCAACCGCTCGGCCACCGAGGTGCAGGGGCTGCCCGCCGTGCCCACGGTCGCCGACCTCCCCGAGGCCGTCGAGCTCGCGGTGATCGCCGTGCCGAAGGCCGGCGTGCTGGAGGTCGCGCGCGCCTGCGGCGCGCGGGGCGTGCGCGCCCTGCTCGTCCTGACGGCGGGATTCGCCGAGGTGGGAGGCGAGGGCGCCGCGGCCCAGCGCGAGCTGGTCGGCATCTGCCGGGCCACCGGCATGCGCCTGGTGGGGCCGAACTGCCTCGGCGTGATCAACACCGCCCCCGGGACGACGATGAACGCGACCTTCGCCAGCGACATGCCGCCCGCCGGCAACGTCGGGATGCTCTCCCAGAGCGGTGGCCTCGGCATCGCGCTGCTCGAGCGGTCGCGGCAGCTCGGCGTCGGCATCTCGTCGTTCGTCTCGGTGGGCAACAAGGCGGACGTCTCGGGCAACGACCTGCTGCGCTACTGGGAGGGGGACCCGGCCACCGACGTCGTCCTGCTCTACCTGGAGTCGTTCGGCAACCCGCGCACCTTCGCCCGGGTCGCCCGCCGGCTGTCGCGCACGACGCCGATCGTGGCGGTCAAGAGCGCCCGCGGCGGCGCGGGCGCCCGCGCCGCGGGATCGCACACCGGCGCCATCGTGTCGGCGTCCGACGCCGCGGTCGACGCGCTCTTCCGGCAGGCGGGCGTCATCCGGGCGGCGACGATGAGCGAGCTCTTCGACGTGACCGCCCTGCTCTCGAGCCAGCCGCTCCCCGGCGGCGACCGGGTCGCGATCCTGACCAACGCGGGCGGGCCCGGCATCCTCTGCGCCGACGCCTGCGAGGAGCACGGGCTGCGCGTGGTGGAGCTGCCGGAGGCCGTCCAGGAACGACTGCGGCGGATCGCCGTGCCGGAGGCGTCGGTACGCAACCCGGTCGACCTGCTCGCCGCCGCCACCGCGTCGCAGTTCGGCCGCGCCCTGGAGGAGCTGGCCGGCCACGACGCCGTGGACGCGGTGATCGCGATCTACATCCAGCCCGGGCTGGGCAGCGTGGGCGCCGCGGTCGCCGCCGAGGTGCGGCGCGTGGCCGCCGCGCTCGGGCGGCGCATGCCGATCCTCTCCGTGCTGATGTCGGCCGCCGACCGCGAGGAGGCGCGCGCCTCGGCCGCGCGGGGGGCCCCGCCGGTCTACGAGTACCCCGAGGAGGCCGCCATGGCGCTGGGCCGCGTGGGCCGTTACGCCGCCTGGCGGCGGCTGCCTCCGGGCCGCGTCCCCGAACTCCCCGACACCCGGCCGGGCCAGGCGGCGACGCTGCTCACCGGGGCGGCGGTCGCCGGGCCGGGGTGGCTGGCGCCCGCCGACGTGGCGGCGCTCTTCGACTGCTACGGGCTTCCGCTGGTGCCCTCGCGCGAGGTGGGCGACGCCGCCGGGGCGGGCGAGGCCGCCGCCGCCCTCGGCGGGCCGGTGGCGCTGAAGGCGGTGGCGCAGGGGATCGTCCACCGCACCGACCTCGGCGCCGTGCGACTGGGGCTCGCCGGCGCGGAGGCCGTGACCGCCGCCGCCGCCGAGATGGAGCGCAGGCTCGCCGACCTCGGGCACCGTGTGGAGGGGTTCGTGGTGCAGCCGATGATCTCGGGTGGTATCGAGATGCTGATCGGATCGAGCGCCGATCCGCAGTTCGGGCCGGTCGTGGTCTGCGGCCTCGGGGGCACGGCGGCGGAGATCCACCGCGACGTCTCGGTGCGCCTCACCCCGCTCACCGACCTCGGCGCACGCACGATGATCCGCGAGCTGCGGATGCTGCCCCTGCTCGAGGGCTACCGGGGGGCGCGCGCCTGCGACATCGAGGCCCTGGAGCGGCTCGTCCTGCGCGTCGCGGCGATGGTCCACGCGCACCCGCAGATCGTGGAGCTCGACTGCAACCCGGTGTCGGTCTCGCCCGAGCGGATCGTCATCCTCGACGCGCGCGTGCGCGTCGCCGCCGCGCCGGAGGCCGTGCCCTGGCCGTCGCTCGCCGCCGTGCCGCCGGTGGAGTGGACCGGCGAGCCGTCATGAGCGCGCCACTCTGGTTCTCGCACCCGTCGAGCCTCGACCACGACACCGGCCCCGGCCACCCGGAGCGGGTCGAGCGGATCGTGGCCGTCGAGGCGGAGCTCGCCCGTCGTGGGGGTCTCGGATGGGCGCGGCGCGCCGCGCCGGCGGCGACGCCCGGGCAGCTGGCGGCGGTGCACAGCGAGCGGCACCTCGACCAGCTGCGGGGCCTGAGCGAGGCCGGCGGCGGAGCCCTCGACCCGGAGACGCCGGTGAGCGCGGGCTCCTGGGCGGCGGCGCGCCACGCGGCGGGCGGCGCCTGCGCGATGGCCGAGGCGCTCCTCGGACATGAGGCGGACGTCGCCTTCAGCGCCGCCCGCCCGCCCGGGCACCATGCCAACCGGGACACGACCTCGGGGTTCTGCCTGGTGAACAGCGTCGCCGTGGCCGCACGGCACGCCCTCGACGCGCTCGGCGCCCGGCGGGTGATGGTGATCGACTGGGACGTGCACCACGGCAACGGCACCAACGACATCTTCCGAACCGACCCGGCCGTGCTCTACGCCAGCATCCACCAGTCCGGGATCTTCCCCGGGACGGGCCCCCTGCTGGACGTGGGCTCGGGCGACGGCACGGGCTTCTCGATCAACCTGCCGGTGCCGGGGGGATCGGGCGCCGAGACCTGGCTGTCGCTGCTCGAGTGGATCGTGGTGCCCGCCGGCGTGGAGTACGCGCCCGATCTGATCCTGATCTCGGCCGGGTACGACGCCCACCGCGACGACCCCCTCGGCGGCTGCCTGCTCGACACGGCCGACTTCGGCGAGATGGCGCGCCACGTCCGCGCCCTGGGCGAGCGGGTCGGGGCGCCGGTGGGGGCGGTGCTCGAAGGCGGCTACGCGCTCGATGCGCTCGCCGCGTCGGTGGCCGAGACGATGGTGGCGCTGGCGGGCGACCGGGCCGCCGCCTCGGTCTCGCCCGACTTCGCCACCTCGCGCGCGGCGTCGCACATCGGCCACTACTGGAGACTCTGAGGGGGCGCCGAAGACTCACGCGCCGCGCCGGAGTCCGCGGCGAAACCGCGCAGGAGCGTCCGCACCACGAGCCCCGGCGCGTCGGCGCGGTCGACGGTTCCGACGGCCACCTGGCGGAACGCCGTCGCGATCAGGGCGCCCGCGACGGCGACGACCCACTCGGGCGGAGGGCCCGCGGCGAGCGCGCCCTCGCGCTGCGCGCGCCGGATCAGCGCCTCGACCGGGCCGAAGGCGTCGGCGGCCCGCGCGTGCATCTCGGCGCTCTTGCCCGTCGGCGGGCCGTGGGAGATCACGCGGTAGCGGTCTCCGACGACGAGGATCGCCTCGACGGCGCGTGCGAGGGCGGCGACCGGGTCGCCCTCCTCCAGGCGCTCTCCGGCCAGCGCGGCCCCGATCTCGTCCATCGCCGTCCGCGCGATCGCCTCGATCAGGGCCTCCCGGGTGGGGAAGTGGCGGTAGACGGTGGCGCGCCCGAGCCCCGCGGCGTCGGCGAGATCCTGCATCGTCGCCTCGGGGTCGTCGGCCAGGAGGCGCGTCGCCGCCGCGACGATCCGCGCCTCGTTGCGCAGGACGTCGCGGCGGCGGCCGCCGGGCTCAGTCGGTCTCGGCAACCGGCTCCCCGGGACGCGCGACCGGGACGCGGCCGGCGGCGGCCGGCTCGGTCGGCGCCTCGATCGTGATGCGCGGTGTGATCCGCTCGAGCCAGGCCGGCATGTACCAGGCGCGATCGCCGAGGATGGCCATCACGGCGGGCACGATCACCAGCCGCACCACGAAGGCGTCGATCGCGATCGCCGCCCCGAGGCCGAGGCCGAACTCCTTGATCGTGCGCTCATCGCCCAGCATGAAGCTGAAGAAGACGGCGCACATGATCAGGGCGCAGGCCACCACGACCCGGCCGATGGCCGCGATGCCCCGGTCGATCGAGTCCGCGGCCGAGTGCCCGGCCACGTGCTCCTCCCGGATGCGGCTCATGATGAAGACCTCGTAGTCGGTCGAGAGCCCGAAGAGGATCGCGAACATGATCACGGGCAGGAACGACTCGATGGGGCCGGTGCTGTCCACGCCGAGCAGGCCGGCGCCCCAGCCGTGCTGGAACACGGCCACCAGGACACCGAAGGCGGCGAGGGCCGACAGGGCTGTCGTGAGGGCGGCCTTGGCGGCGACGACCACCGAGCGGAAGGCCATCGTGCCGATCACCACGGCGAGGAAGACCATCTGGCGCCCGGCGAGGATCGCGGCGATGTCCTCGAAGGCGGCGGTCTGGCCGCCCACGAAGGCCCGGGCCTGCCCGTCGCCGACGGCACCGGGAAGCACGTCGTCGCGCAGCCGGTGCACGAGGTCGGCGGTCTCGACCGACTGCGGGGAGGTCGTGGGGAACACGGTCACGACGGCGGTGTCACCGGCGGCGTTGAGCACCGGGTCGGCGACCGATGCGACGCCGGCGCTGTCCTCGATCGCCTGGGACACCCGCGCGGCGGTGCCGGGGTCGCCGGTCTGGTCGACCGCCACGATCAGCGGTCCGTTGAACCCGGGGCCGAAGCCCTCGGCGAGGAGGTCGTAGGCCTCGCGCGTGGTGGTGCCCGCGGGGTTCGAGCCGGCATCGCTGGAGCCGAGCTGCACCGTGAGCACCGGCAGCGCCAGGACGATCAGGACGGCGACCGCCACGCCCCCGGTGGCCCACGGCCGGGCGGTCACCCAGCGGCCGAAGCGCGCCGTGCGCGAGCCCTGCCGCGCGGCCTCCGAATCGTCGCGGTGGGGCATGAAGGGCAGGCGCCCGCGGTCGATGCGGTGGCCGAGCAGGGAGAGGATGGCGGGCAGCAGCGTGACGGCGGCCACCACCGCCACCAGCACGGTGACCGCGGCGCCCAGGCCCATCTTCGTGATGAAGTCGATGCCGAGCAGAGCGAGCGACGCGATCGAGATCGCCACGGTCACGCCGGCGAAGATGACGGCCCGCCCCGCGGTCGCGGCCGCGGTCGTCGCCGCGTCGACCGGCGACTGGCCGTCGTGCAGCGCCTGGCGGAAGCGCGTGACGATGAACAGCGAGTAGTCGATGCCGACGCCGAGTCCGATCATCGTGGCGAGGGTCGGGGTGATCTCGCCGAAGGTCCAGAAGCCGGCGCCGAGGGTGATCAGCGCGGTGCCGATGCCGACGGACGCGATCGCGAGGGCGATCGGCAGGCTCATGGCCACCGCGCTTCCCAGCATGACCAGCAGGATCACCACGGCCACCAGCAGGCCGATCACCTCGCTGAGCCCCGTGGACGGCGGGTCGGCGTTCGCGACCACGGGTCCGCCGAACTCCACCTGCACGCCGGCGTCGCCCCCGATCGCGCGCGTCGTCTCGATCAGGTCCTCGACGGCTGCGGCGTCCACGTCGACCGCCTTCGCGGCGAACTGGACGTCGGAGTAGGCGATGCGGCCGTCCTCACTGAGGCCGCCCGTGTCGGGTGCCAGGGGATCGGAGACGGCCGTGACGCCGGGGATGCGCCCGGCGGCCGTGACGGCCTCGCGTACGGCGTCGCGCTGCTCACCGCGGTCGAGCCGCCCCGACTCGGCCGCGAAGACCATCTGGGCGGAGTCACCCGAGCGGGCCGGGAAGCGCGTGTCGAGGAGGTCGGCCGCCCGCTGGGAGTCGGAGCCGGGCAACGAGAACTCGTCGACCAGAGGACCGCCGAAGCTCTGGCTGAGGACGATCACGGCGACGACCGCTGCGAGCCAGGCGCCGATCGTGCGCCAGCCGTGCGCTGCGCAGAGGTGGGCCAGGCGTGAGAGCGGGCCGGAGCGGACCGGCGGGTCGGGGGCGGCGTGCGGCACGGGTCGTCCTTCGTGACGGTGTCCTTGATGTGAGACTAGCGCGTCTCACATCCTGCGGCTCCCAGGAAAGCGGAGGACGGGTCGCGCTTCAAGTTGCGGCGGCCGCTCTTTGCCGGATGCGAACCGACGCGGCGCGGGTTTGGGATGGGCGCCCCCGGGGCGACCTACCGGCGTGGAGACGCACGGACAGACGGCCGGGGCGGCCGGCGCGGGCTGGAGGCAGGAGGCCGGGGACCTCGTGCGGGCGGCGGCGGGGGGCTTCCTCTTCGGCGTCCCGCTCCTCTACACGATGGAGGTCTGGTGGTACGGGTCGTGGGTCGACCCCCGGTGGATGCTCGGCGCCCTCGGCGTGTCGCTGGTGGTCGTGATGGTCCTCACGCGCACCTCGGGGTTCCGCAACGTGCGCGACACCACCTGGCGCGACGCGGCCTTCGACGGGATCGTGATCGTCGCGATCGGCGTCCTCTGCGCCGCGGCGATCCTCTTCTGCATCCGGGAGCTCACGCTGGCGACCTCGCTGGAGGAGTCCGTCGGCAAGGTCGTCTTCGAGGCCATCCCGTTCGCGATCGGCGCGGCCCTCGCGCGTCAGTTCCTGGAGCGGCGCGAGCGCGAGGAGGAGGACGAGGACGATGACGGGGAGGCCGATGGTGGTGGCCTCGCGGACGCGCTGGGGGGCGATGATCCGGTGATCGGCCGCACGCTGGCCGACGCGGGCGCGGCGGCGGTCGGCGCGCTGGTGCTCTGCCTCAGCATCGCCCCGACCGACGAGATCCCGCTCATCGCCAGCGCGATGTCGCCTCCGTGGCTCCTGGCGCTGATGGCGGCCTCCCTGCTCATCTCGTACGCGATCGTGTTCGAGGCCGACTTCTCCGATCAGGCCGGCCGCCGGCTGCACGAGGGCCCCTTCCAACGGCCCTTCGCCGAGACGGTCGGCGCCTACGTCATCTCGCTCTCGGTCGCGGCTCTTGCGCTGCTGTTCTTCCAGCGCATCGGCCCCGACCAGGACTGGGGGACGTGGCTCGCCTGGACGGTCGTCCTCGGCCTGCCGGCCACCATCGGCGGCGCCGCCGGGCGGCTCGCCGTATGAGCGGCGACCGGGCCGGGCGCCCGCCGCGCACGGCGGCCGAGTGGTGGACGTTCGGGATCTCCGTGGCGCTGGTGGCCCTGGTGGCGGGGCTGATCGTGCTGAGCTGGGCCACCGGGGCCTCGGGGCCGCCCGTGCTCGCCGCCGCCCCGTCGGGCCCCGCGGAGCGCCAGGGCGCGATGTTCCGCGTGCCCTTCGAGGTGCGCAACACGGGCGGCGACGCGGCCACCGACGTCCAGGTCGTGGCCGAGCTGACCGTGGACGGCGCGACCGTGGGAGAGGGCGAGCAGACCGTCATGTTCCTCTCTGGCGGCGAGACCGAGCGCGGGGCGTTCCTCTTCGGCGACGACCCGGCGACCGGCGCTCTCACCATCGAGGTCGCGAGCTACCGGACGCCCTGACCCGGCTCGCCCCGCCGGCCGGGCTCGAGGCCGACGGGGCCGTCTCGTCGGTCGCATGGCTGGACGAGCGGCTGCTCGTGGTCCTCGACCTGGTCGGCCTGCTGGGCTCCGACGGCATGGGATGAGCGGGCCGTGCCCGGCGGGCGTCCCCCGCCGGGCACGGGTAACGTCGCGGGCATGGGGGGCGACCGGACCGAGATCAGCGCCGCCCAGGCCCGCCGCATCGCGCTCCACGCTCAGGGGTTCGCCGGCCGCCGGCCGGCCGGACGGGTCGACAGGCGCCACGTGCGGCGGGTGCTCGACCGCGTCGGGCTGATCCAGATCGACTCGGTCAACGTTCTGGCGCGCTCGCAGGAGCTGCCCCTGTTCGCGCGCATCGGCGCCCATCCGCGCGACGCCCTGCCGCGCATGGCCGCCGACGCCGAGCTGTTCGAGTACTGGTGCCACGAGGCCTCGCTGCTGCCGATCGACCTCTGGCCGCTGATGCGCTGGCGGATGGAGCGCCCCGACGGCGTCTGGAAGGACATCTACGCGATCGGCCGCGACGACCCCGGCTACGTGCGGACCGTGCTGGAGGAGGTGCGCGAGCGCGGCCCGCTGGCGGCCGGCGACCTGTCCGACCCGGGCGAGCGGTCGGCGTCGATGTGGGGCTGGAGCCGCGGCAAGCGCGCGCTGGAGCACCTGTTCTGGGCGGGCGCGGTCACCGCCCGGCGTCGCCCGTCCGACTTCGCGCGGCTGTACGACCTCACCGAGCGCGTCATCCCCGAGCGCGTGCGCGCCCTGCCCGCCCCCTCCGAGGACGGGGCCAAGCGGGAGCTGCTGGTCATGGCGGCGCGCTCCCTCGGCGTCGCCACCCTGCACGACCTCTGCGACTACCACCGGCTGAACGTGCCGCGGGCGCGCCACCTGGTCGCCGAGCTCGTCGAGGCGGGGCGGCTGCGGCCGGCGCGGGTGGAGGGCTGGGACCGGCCCGCCCTCCTCCATCCCGACGCCCACCTGCCGCGCCGGGTGGACGCCCGCGCGCTGCTGTCGCCCTTCGACTCGCTGGTGTGGGACCGGGCGCGCACGCAGAGGCTGTTCGGCTTCCGCTACCGCATCGAGATCTACACCCCGGTCGCCCGCAGGGTGCACGGCTACTACGTCCTGCCGTTCCTGCGCGGCGACCGGCTGGTGGCGCGGGTCGACCTGAAGGCGGGGCGGGAGGAGGGGGCCCTGCTGGTGCACGCGGCGTTCGCGGAGCCGGGAGAGGACGCGCTCACGACGGCCGCCGACCTGGCGGCCGAGCTGCGGGCCATGGCGGCGTGGCTGGGTCTCGGGGCCGTGCGGGTGGCGGACCGCGGCGACCTCGCCCGTGCGCTCGCGGCCGAGGTCGCGGCGGCCGGGGTAGGCTGAGGCGGCGATGGAGGTCACCCGCGAGCGCGCCTGGCAGACGCTGACCCGGTACACCACCGGCGAGTCGCTGCTGCGCCACGCCCTCGCGGTCGAGGCCTCCGTCCGCTCCTACGCCCGGCGCGCCGGCGAGGACGAGGAGTTCTGGGGCTGCACCGCGCTGCTGCACGACTTCGACTGGGAGATGCACCCCACGCTCGACCAGCACCCCCAGGACGGCGCCCCGATCCTGCGCGAGGAGGGCTGGCCCGAGGAGCTGATCGAGGCGGTGCTCTCGCACGCCGACCACCTCGGGCTGCCGCGCGACACCCCGCTCAAGCGCACCCTCTTCGCCTGCGACGAGCTCTCGGGCTTCGTGCACGCCTGCGGGCTCGTCCGCCCCACCGGCCTCGAGGGCCTCACGCCGAAGTCGGTGCGCAAGAAGCTGAAGCAGCCCTCGTTCGCCGCGGGCGTGCACCGCGACGAGGTGGCCGCGGGCGCCGAGGAGCTCGGCCTGGAGCTCGACGCGCACATCGCCAACGTGATCGAGGCGCTGCAGCCGATCGCCGTGGAGCTCGGCCTGCCGGGGCCCGAGGCCACGGCGGAATAGGCGCGCCGCGGATTGGACGGGCGTCGCCGGGGGAACGACCCTGGCGATGGACGAGATCGATGAGGCGGGCCGGCCGGCGATCGCACCGATGCGTCCCTCCGACTGGGAGGGGGTCGCCGCGGTCTACGCGGAGGGCATCGCGACGGGCGACTCGACCTTCGAGAGCGAGGTGCCGAGCTGGGAGCGGTGGGACGCCGACCATCTCCCGGGGCGCTTGCGGCTGGTGGCACGCGAGGACGACGGGCGAATCGCGGGGTGGGCCGCCGCCTCGCGCACCTCGATCCGCGACGTCTACCGCGGCGTGGCCGAGTGCTCGGTGTACGTCGCACGCGAGACCCGCGGAGAGGGCGTCGGCCAGCCGCTGCTGCGCGCGCTGATCGAGGCGGCCGACGGCGAAGGGCTCTGGACCCTCGAGGCGGTCGTGTTCGTCGAGAACGAGGCGAGCCGCCGGATGGTGGAGTCGTGCGGCTTCCGCCTGGTGGGACGGCGGGAGCGGATCGGCGAGGCGGGCGGGCGCTGGCGCGACGTGTTCCTGTTCGAGCGCAGGCGCCCCGGCTGAACCGGACCGGGGGCGCGGGCGTAACCTTCCGCCGTGCTCACGCGATGGCTCCGGATCGGTGACAGCGCCGCGGGCGTCTACGGGACGCTGCTGACCCTGTCGGTCCTGGTGGGCCTCTCGTTCAAGCGCTCGGGGCCGGGCGTGATGGCGATCACCGTCGCCGTCAGCGTCGTGGTGTTCTGGATCGCCCACGTCCACGCCGGGCTGGTGGCGAGGTGGGTGCGCGCCGAGACCCGCCCCGGTCGGACCGCGACGGCCGAGGTGATGGCGCGCGAGGCGCCGATGATCGAGTCGGCGCTGCCCGCGATCGCGCTGCTGCTCCTCGCCTGGCTGGGCGTGCTCGAAACGTCCGCGGCGGTCTGGACGGCGCTGGTCTACGGCATCGCCGCCCTGGCGCTGTGGGGCGCCCTGATCGCACACCGCGCGGGCCTCGGCCTCGTTGGCATCGCGACCGTCTCGGGGGTCAACCTCGGCCTCGGCGGCCTGATCGTCCTGCTGAAGCTCCTGATCCACTGACGCCGGTCACTCGCGGACGACGAGGCTCCTGAGGAAGCCCCGCAGCTCCGCACGGAAGCCCGGGCCGCCGGGCTGTGGCCGGGCTGCGAAGACCTCGGCGCGGTCGGCCGCGAACGCGGCCGCCAGGAACACGAGGCTCGCCGCGACGTAGATGTAGACGAGAAAGAGGATGACGGCGGCCAACGACCCGTAGACGACGTTGTAGTTGCCGAAGTTGTCGACGAAGAACGCGAATCCGAGGGTCAGTACCCACAGCGCCACGGCCGCGGCCAGCGCCGCCGGCCAGAGGTCGCGCATGCGGGGCCCGTCCGACGGCACCCACCGCAGCAGGATCACCAGCACCCCGAACGCGAGCGCCGTCGGCAGCACGAAGCGCGCGGCCTGCAGCCCGATGCCCGGCAGGCCGAGGGGATCGACCACCTGCTCCTGCGCCACCTGGTCGGCGATGGTGATGCCCGCAGAGGCGACCAGCAGCAGGCCCGCGGCGATCAGCATGAGCAGATCGACGAGCTTGCCCTGCAGGAACGGGCGACGCGGTGACGTGCCGCCCATCAGGTCGTCGAGCCCTCCGCGCAGCGCCGCCATCATCCCGCTCGCCGTCCACAGCAGGCCGGCCGCGCTCGCGGCCCCCACCGCTCCCGCATTGTCGCCCACCCCCCGCACGACCGAGTCGATCGAGTCGGCGCCGGCCTCGGTGAGCGGAAGAGCGTCCACGAGCGCGTCCACGAAGCCCTCGCGCATCGACGGGTCGGTGAGTACCGCGCCCGCGATGGCCACGACCACCAGGACGATCGGGAACAGCGACAGCAGAACGTAGTAGGCGACGGCCGCCGCGAGCCGGTGTCCCGAGCGCCCGAAGTACCGCCCGAGGGCGCGACGGCCGAGCTCGACCGCGCGCCACGTCCAGAGGCCGGCCGACGTGTGCTCGCGACCGGTGTCCGCGGGTGTCCCCATGCCGGGATCATCGCCGATGCGGGCGGTCGGGGAGCGCGCCTCCCCGGAGACACCTCCAGACGGTGCGCTGAGGAAGAGGATCAAGAAGCGGGCCCGCGAGACCGAGATATCTTCCGTAACCGGAAAAGGAATCTCGTGCCCGGGATCCGACGGGCCGCGCCGCCATGATCTCCGCCTGGCAGATCGGCGTCGCCGCCAACCTGATCGTCAGCGTCGCCTACATCGCCATCGCCTGGTCGGTGCTGCGCCCCCTGCTGCGCGAGCGCGACCGCGGGCTCAACCTGCTCGGCCTGGCGACCGCCGGCATCTTCCTCTCGTGCGCGGTGCACCACTCGGGGCACGCCCTCGCGGTCGCGGCCGGCGGGCATTCGCACGGCCCGGATGCCTTCACGCTGGCGCTCGTGGTCTGGGACGTCGCGACCATGGCGATCGGCATCCTCTACTGGGCGGTGCGCCGTGGCGACGGACCGGGGACGCACGGCGGCCAGCTGCTCGCCGACCCGCAGGCCCAGCGCCGCGCGACGGCCGAGCAGGCCGCGCTGCGATCGGTGGCGACCGCCGTGGCCGAGGAGCGCCCGACGGACGAGCTCTTCGCGTTCGCCGCCGAGGAGATGGCGGGCCTTCTCGGGGCCGAGTGCGCCCTCGTGGTCCGCTTCGACTGGAACGAGGCCCGGGTGGTCGGCACGTCGGGCGGGCTCGCGGCCCCCGCGGGCTGGCGCGCGCGCCTGCCGAGCGCCGCCGCACTCGGCGGCGTGCACCGCACGGGCGGCGCCGTACGGGTCTCCTACGAGGCCCTGGCCGGCGACCCGGTGGCCGACATCGTCCGCGCCGCCGGCTTCCGGCGGGGCGTGGCCGCCCCGGTGATGGGGGCCGCCAACGTCTGGGGCGCCGTCCTCGTGGCGGCCACACGGCGCGACGGCCTGGCCGACCGGGACGTCGAGGAGCGGGTCACCCGGTTCGGCGAGCTGGTGGGCCTCGGGGTCGCGAACGCGTCCGCGCGCGCCCGCATGGCCGAGGCCGCGGCGCACGACCCGTTGACCGGACTCGCCAACGAGCGGGTGTTCAACGAGCGGCTGATCGCCGAGTCGAGCCGGGCCGAGCGCCACGGGCGACCGCTGAGCCTGGTGCTGCTCGACCTCGACCACTTCAAGACCGTCAACGACGCCCACGGCCAGCAGGTCGGCGACCGGGTGCTCGCCGAGGTCGCCCGGCGGCTGCTGTCGATGTCGCGCGAGGAGGACCTGGTCGCGCGCGTCGGGGGCGAGCAGTTCGCCCTGCTGCTGCCCGACACGGAGGAGCTCGGCGGGTACCAGGTAGCCGAGCGCGCGCGGAGGGCCGTCGCGGGCACGCCCTTCGCCACGGCCGGGACGCTCACCGCCTCGGGCGGCATCTGCACGCTCGAGCGCGCCGGGCGCCCGCACAACCTCGTGCGCCTCGCCAAGGGGGCGCTCTACTGGGCGAAGGCCAACGGCCGCGACGCCTGGTTCATCTACACGCCCGAGGTCGTGGAGGCACTGACGGCCGAGGAGCGCGCCGAGACGCTCGCGACCCCACCACGCTCGCCCACTCCGAGCGGGTCGCCCGGCTGGCCGTGCGCATCGCGGGCGAGCTCGGCTGGGCGGCGGACGACTGCGTCCGGCTGCGCGAGGCCGCGCTGCTCCACGACATCGGCAAGACCGGCGTGCCCGACGCGGTGCTCTTCAAGCCGGGGCGCCTCGACGGCGAGGAGTACGCCGCCATCACGCGCCACGTCGAGCTGGGCGTGCAGATCGCCGGCGAGGTGCTCGACGAGGAGCAGGCGACCTGGGTGCGCCGGCACCACGAGCGCGTGGACGGCCACGGCTACCCACGCGCCGTGGCGGGGCCCGGCCCCTCCGAGGGGTCGATGATCCTCGCCGGGGCCGATGCGTGGGACGCGATGACGGCGCCCCGCGTCTACCGCGACCCGCTCACCCCGGCACAGGCCCTCGCCGAGGTCCGCGCCCAGGCCGGGACGCAGTTCGCCCCCCATGTGGTGGCGGTGATGGAGCGCCTGCACGCGGAGGGCGCCCCGGAGATGCGGGGGCGACGCTCGACGCACCGCTCCTGATCGCGCCGCTGCCCCCCGCCGCCGCGGAGGCCGACACCCCCCCTGCGCTGAGCCTGAGCCCGCCGGCGGACGGGTGCGTCAGCCGGCGGCGGCGCGGCTCGGCACGAGGATGGCGCTGAGCATGTGCTGGGCCTCGGTGCCGCGATGGGTCAGCGTCCGCAGGCGCAGGCGCACCACCCCCCGGGGCGCGCCGCTGCGCGAGGGGACCGTCTCCACCACCTCGCCCACCACGTGGATCCGGTCACCGCCGTGCAGCGGCCCCCAGCGCAGCTCGTCGACCCCGAGCCCGACCAGCCCGCCCGCCACCGGCGGGCCGTGATCGAACCAGAGGCGCATCGTGAGCGCGGCCGTGTGCCACCCGCTGCCGACATGCCGGCCGAACACCGAGTCGACCGCCGTCTCGGGGTCGGTGTGGAAGTGCTGCGGGTCGTAGAGGCGCGCGAACTCGATGATCTCGGCGGTCGTCACCTCGATCTCGGGCGTGGTGAAGGTCTCCCCCGCGGAGAAGTCCTCGAAGTACCGCAGGGCGGCGTCGCTGTGCATCTCCGGCCTCCCCGGGGTGTGTGCGCTCCCGGGAACCTACCTCTCGAACCATGAGGCTCGGCCTGGGCAATTCGCCGAGGAGGGGGCGTCGGAGGCATCAAGAGCGCTGCGCGGATGCCGATACCGGCAGAGCCTGCCCAGTAAACGGACTCAGCCGAGGATCCCGCATGCCGAGTGTGTTGATCGCCGATGACGCCGCGTTCATGCGGATGATGATCAAGAACATCCTGACCGACGCCGGGTACGAGATCG
>LNEQ01000270.1 GCA_001464995.1 Actinobacteria bacterium Ga0077541 | reverse complement strand
GGTCCCGGATGTAGACGTCTCTCCACCCGGAGGAGACGCCCATGCGCAGGCTCGTCGATCGCGGGTCACCGCTCTCGCAGAAGCGCGTCACGGCCTGTGTGTAGACCTGCGCCGCGGGCCGCGGGGCCGGGGCCGGGAGCTTGTCGTCGAGGTCGTAGAGGCAGAAGCCGACCTTCTGCCCGGGTGCCACCTCGGCGGTGCCCGACAGGTTCCACAGCGAGTAGCGCATGACGCGCATCAGGTGGAAGTGGTCGTGGCCGTCGGTCGACTCGTACTTCACCTCGGGCGTCGCGACCACCTCGGTCGGCCTTCCGCCCGCGGCGGTGCCGGCGAGGGCGTACTGCTTGACGCCGCCGGCGTCCGACTGGCTCAGCCGGGGGTTGCCCCGGATCTCGAGCGGGCCGCCGCCCACGTTGGTCACGAAGCCGTCGAAGCGCACCAGGAGCCGGTCCGGCCCCGTGCCGACCTGGCCGTCGAGGTACACCTGGGGCGCCGTCACGTGCTCGACCGGATCGGCGCGCAGGTCGGGTGCGCGGCTCACGCCGGGGGCCGCGAGCGCGTAGAGCGGGAGGGCCGACGCCGCCACGGCGGCGCACCCGATCAGGGCGAGTACGGATCTCCTGTCGGACCGGGGCACCCGGTGGACGTTAGACGCCCCCCGGACCGGACGCACCCCCCTGGGCGTCCAGGTCGCCGCGTTGATGGGGCTAGGCTGGGAGGATGAGCGGGGACATCGAGATCACGGTCCGTCTCTTCGCCTCCCTCCGGGACGCCGCCGGCTCGGGTCGTCTTCGGCTCAGGCTCCCGGCGGCGACGCCCGTGGGGGCCGTCTGGAGCCATCTCCCCGAGTCCGTGCGGGTGCTCGGCCTGCCCGAGGGCATCCGCTACGCCCCCGGGCGTCCCGCTGCGCGACGGCGACGAGGTCGCGCTGGTCCTGCCGGTGTCGGGCGGGTGATCGGCCTCCGCGACACGCCGCTCGATCCGGCCGCGCTGCTCGGCGCCGTCGCCGACCCGGACCATGGCGGCACGGCCCTCTTCGTCGGCACCACGCGCCGCGAGACCGGGCGCCACGAGGTCGCCGAGCTGCGCTACGAGGCGTACGAGGAGCTGGCGCTCGCCGAGCTGCGCGCGATCGCCGGCGAGGCGTCGCGCGCGTTCGCGGCGACGGTCGCGGTCGAGCACCGCCTCGGGGCGGTCGCCGTGGGCGAGCCGAGCGTCGTCGTCGCGGCGTCGGCCGGGCACCGGCCCGCCGCCTTCTCGGCCTGCCGCTACGTCATCGACGAGCTGAAGGCCCGCGCGCCCATCTGGAAGCAGACCGTCCACGCCGACGGCACCGCCACCTGGGTCGACGGCTGCGCCGCCGGTCATGATGGGCCCGACCAACGCGAAGCCACCGGGAGTGAGACAGATGGCGGATAGCCCACGGCCGGGCATCGGGCTCGACGAGCCGCTCGTCGCCCCGCCCCTGCCCGACACCGACCAGGACATCGACCAGGACGAGGAGCTCTGGACCGACGACTCGGGCCAGGACTACACCGGCTGGTACTGCGTGCGCACCGACGCGTGGCCCTGCCCCGCCGAGGGGTGCACCTTCGTCGCGATGTACCTGACGGCCGCGCACCTGGTGATCGTGTGGCCGGAGATGGACGACCCCAGCCTCCTCCGCCACGCCGCGGCCGCCCGCGACGTGGGGCGCAACCCGCGCCCGACGGTCTACGAGCCGGCATTCGGCCCGGCCTGTTCGTACTACCAGTGGGAGGCCGCCGGCCACCCGGTGCACGCCGTGCGCGGCGACATGGGCGGCAACGTCTACAAGTAGCCGTGCCGGAGGGGCGGACCCCGCCGCCCCTCTCGCAAACCCGCCGCGAGGCCGATCACTAGTGGGTGACCCGTGAGTCCCACACCCCTGACGACGACGCCTTCTGCCGCGTGGTGCGCGTGTCGGTGGGGCGGCGCCAGATCGAGGCGATCGCCGGGGCGGGCGGGCGCGCGGGCCGGCGCGAGCGGCGGGCGGCGCTCGAGCAGGCCGTGATGACGAGTGCCTGGTCGAGCGCCCGGCCGGGCGAGCCGGCCTCCGACTGGCTCCGGGTGGTCCACCCGATCGATCCCCCGATGGCCGACCTCGAGCCCGATCGCCAGCTGCTGGTGCTCGTCGCCGGGCTGCGGCGGGTCGTCGCGGAGGCGGCCCTCGGGGACGACGAGCGCGCCAAGTCGCGCCTGGCGCTCGCGCGCGAGACCTTCGGCGAGCCCGCGCGGGAGCAGATCACCACCCTCCTGGCCCGGGCCGCGGCGCACGAGGAGTAGCGGCCCGCGCCGCCGCCCGTCAGCGCTTGCGCGCGAAGACGTCCAGGGCGAGCGAGGCCACCCGGTCGAGGATCAGGATCCCGTCGAGGTGGTCCATCTCGTGGAGGATCACCCGGGCCTCGAAGCCCGAGGTCGTGATCCGCCGCCGGCCTCCGTCGAGATCGGTCGCGTCGACCGTCACGTGCGTCGCGCGGCGGACGTTCGCCGTGATCTCGGGGAGGCTGAGGCAGCCCTCGCGGCCGATCTCCTCACCCGACGACTCGACGATCACGGGATCGATCAGCCAGAGCGGGCCGAGCGCGTCGGGCACCTTCTTATGGCCGGTGCAATCGACGTAGGCCACCCGCCACAGCTCGCCGACCTGGGGCGCCGCGATGCCCACCGTGCGCGGGAACGATCGCGCGGTGTCGAGCATGTCGGCGGCGAGCCGGCGGATCGCGGGACCGGGCGCGCCGACCGGCACGGCAGGGAGCTTGAGACGCCGGTCGGGGTAGCGCAGGACCTCCCGGATCACCCCGGCGTCACCGTGCGCGGGCCCACTACATCACCTCGTCGGACTCGGCCTCGAGCGTCAGCTCGACCCCGTGGGCGTCGGCGACGGGTGCGAGGGCGCCGGCGAGCCCGGAGGGCGAGGCGCCGGCGGGCAGCTCGATCTCGATGCCCAGCACGTAGATCGGGGGCTCCCCGACGAGGCGGGCGGAGAGGTCGATGATGTTCGCTCCGTGGTCGGCCAGCGCGCCCGACATGCCGTGGACGATGCCGGGCCGGTCGGCACCGTAGACCGAGACGACGCAGCGCTGCAGCGGCGGCCCCGCCGGCTTGGGGGCGGCGGCGCCCACCCAGAGGCCGAGGCCGAGCTCGGCGGCGACGGGCGCCAGGGCCGCCTCGACCTCGGCGACGCCGGTGCCCTCGGGCACGGCGACGGCGAGCACCGTGGCGAACGACCCGCGCAGCAGCGCTGCGCGGGTCTCCTCCAGGTTGCCGCCGATCTCGAGCAGCGCGCCGGTGAGCGCGGCGACGATGCCGGGGCGGTCGGCCCCGACCGCGGTGACGACGATCTCGTTCACGCGGCCAGGCTACCGCCTGAGGTCAGTCGCCGGCGCCCCGGGGCACGCCGCCGTCGAGCCATGCGCGCAGGGTCGTGTGACGGGCCACCTGCGTCCCGTTGCGCATCTCCTCGCGGATCTCGCCGACCGCGCCCGAGCGCTCGGCCTCCACGTCGTGGGTGTGGATGGTCTCGAAGTTGGCCTGGTGCGCGTGCACGAAGGCGTCGTCGGGGAGGTCGGGGAAGGTCTCGAGGACGCCGCGGATCATCTCGCGCACCGAGTCCTCGACGAACCGCGGACGGCGGTGCGCACGGTCGACCACGTACTGCTCGTCGGGGCGCTTCATCAGCTCGTAGATCTCCGACGACATGCCGTCCTCGACGATCTCGATGAGGCGGTCGGCGTCGATGTCGAGCGGGACGGGGGCGCCCAGGTAGAGGGTGCCCCGCGCGCGCTGGTTGTGGGTGGCCACCGGGACGAGGGCGACGATGCGGTCGACCTCGTCGTCGGTGAAGCCGTCGGCGCGCAGGTCGTCCTCGGCCTGCGCGCGGATCAGCCCCTGCGCGCAGGGGCAGGCGTTCATGCCCTGCGCCGTGACGCCCACCAGGCGACGGCTCGTGGTGGGGTTGGCCGCCGCGATGCCGATCAGGCCGTACATCTCCTGGGTGGCGATGTCGGTGACCGGGGTGCGTCGCTCCACGGGGTAGCTGGCCCGGATCGTCACCTCGCTGCGCAGGGCGCGCTGGGTGCGGATGATCGATTCGGCGATCCGCTCGGCGAGCGCCTCGATGCGCAGCGCCTGGCCGATGACGACCTCGTCGATCGCCTCGTTGACGTCCTCCTCGAAGCGCGACATGTGCGCGCCCTTCTGATCCGGCCGGAGGTCGCAGAAGCACATGATCTCGGCCTGGAAGAGCCGCTCGGTGCCGTTGTGGCTGATGCGGATCGCCTTCGCCGAGCGGGTCACGCCGGCGCTGGACAGGCTGATGGGAGCGCTCGGCCGGGTCTCCTGGAGATCCTCGGCGACGCTGCGCCGCGTCGTGCTCATGCGTTCTCGCTCTCGTCGTGTGAGGCCGGTCCGGGCGGGAGGCGGGTGCGATCCGGACGCGCCGGCCACACCGGATATCCCGTGCGTGCAGGATTGTGACGTAACCGGACCCCGAGGGCCCGGGTTCCGTCGCGGTATGCTGCCAGCCGACTCCCGTCCGTTCCCCCCACCGAGGAAGGACCGCGAGAAATGGCATCCGCCTCACGCCGCAGCGTCGTCGAGATCGCCCTGCCGGACGTCGAGGAGATGCGCGCGCTGGCCGCGGACGGTCTGGAGCGCGGCGCGCTGACCTACGACGAGATCGTCGAGGCGCTCCAGGACGCGGACGTCACCAAGGAGCAGCTCGAGGACTTCTACTCGCACCTGGTCGAGATCGGCGTCGAGGTGCTGGACGCCGACGGCGAGGTCATCGCCCGCGGCGCGGCCCGGCCCGAGCGCGGCCCCGAGCTCGACCTCGCGGTCGAGTCGAGCCTCGACAGCCTGCGCCTCTACCTGCGCGAGATCGGCCGGGTCCCTCTGCTGACGGCGCGCCAGGAGGTCGCGCTGGCCAAGCGCATCGAGCTCGGCGACCAGCAGGCCAAGCAGGCGATGGTCGAGGCCAACCTGCGCCTGGTGGTCAGCATCGCCAAGGGCTACCTGGGGCGCGGGCTGTCGTTCCTCGACCTGATCCAGGAGGGCAGCCTCGGGCTGATCCGCGCCGTCGAGAAGTTCGACTACCGCCGTGGCTTCAAGTTCTCGACCTACGCCACCTGGTGGATCCGCCAGGCCGTGACCCGCGCGATCGCCGACAAGGCCCGCACGATCCGGATCCCGGTCCACATGGTCGAGAAGCTGAACAAGGTCGTGCATCTCGAGCGCCAGATGGTGCAGCGGCTCGGGCGCGAGCCGCGCCCGGAGGAGATCGCCGAGGAGCTGCGGATGAGCGTCGAGGAGGTGCGCGACATCCTGCGCATGGCCCAGACGCCGGT
>LNEQ01000269.1 GCA_001464995.1 Actinobacteria bacterium Ga0077541 | reverse complement strand
GACCCCGCGGGGGCGGTGGTCTTCGACGGCACGCGGAGCTCCGAGCGCGGCCGGCGGGTCAGCGGCCTGCTGCACCCCGCGCGCCCGCCGCGATGCGGTCGCTACCGCGTGAAGCTCGCCATCGAGGATCCGGACGGCGACAACTTCACGCAGACGCGGACCGTGGTGCGCGGCCGGCTCTGCTCCGCCTGACCCGGGCGGGCATGATGCGGCCGGTCCGGCGCGCGGGGTCGCCGGCGGCGGCGGGGGTGACGCGATGGGGGACGACGACGACCTGAGCCGCTTCCGCGGCGACCTGATGCGCCTCACCGGCGCGCGCGATCTCGCCGACCTGCGCCTGTCGCCGGCGCTGGCCGGGCTCGAGGCCGACCTCGCCGCGGTGGCGCGCCTGCGCCTCGGGCTCGACCGCGATCCGGCGCGCCCCCGCACCCGCCCGGAGGTCGCCGAGGCACTCGGCCTGGGGGGCGCCCGGCTGGAGGAGATGGTCGCGGCGCTCGAGGACGACGTCGTGCTGGCCCTCGGCCCCCTCGGATAGGGCTGTAGGGTCCGGCCGGACGTCCCGGGGTGGAGGAGAAGCCATGTCTCGTCGGGTGACCGTGGTCGGAACGTTCGCGCTGTTCGCCGTGGCGCTGATGGTGCTCGCCGCCTGCGGTTCAGATGACGAGCCGGATGCCGGCGCGGCGCGCGGAGGCCCGCTGCAGGGCACCTGGGACCTGACCCGCTACGCGTCGGGCGGTGCGCTGCGCGAGCTGCCTGACGGACTGACGACCGAGGTGACGTTCGCCGGCGACCGCGTGAGCGGCCGCGCGGCGATCAACACCTACCGCGGCGCCTTCTCGGCCGACGGGGCCGAGGGCGAGCTGTCGGTCGGGCCGCTCGCCACGACCCAGATGGGCGGGCCGCCCGAGGCGCTCGCCGCCGAGACCGACTACCTGGCGGCGCTCGAGAGCGCGGCGACGTTCTCGTCGGACGGCGAGACGCTGACGATCGCCGACGCCTCGGGGGAGACGGTCCTCACCTACGACGCCAGCGACGCCACCATCGTCGCCCTCTGGCAGGTGACGGGCTACAACAACGGCGGCGAGGCCGTGGTGGGGCTGGTCGCCGGCAGCGAGATCACCGCGACCTTCGGAGAGGACCTGACGCTCACCGGCGACTCGGGCGTCAACTCGTACCGCACGACGTACGCGACCTCCCCCGGGAGCGCTGAGGCGACGGAGATCTCCATCGCCCCGCCCGCGGCCACGCTGAAGGCCGGGCCGCCGGAGCTGATGGAGCAGGAGCAGAGGTTCCTGAGGGAGCTCGAGTCGGCGGCGACCTACACGATCCAGGCCGACCAGCTCGTGCTGCGCGACGCCTCCGACGCGATCGCGGTGACGCTCACCCTCCCCTGACGGGCCGGCGACGGCCGCTCAGGGCCCCCGCCGCGACTTGGCCTCATAGAGGGCCGCGTCGGCGCGTCCGATCACCGCCTCGAGGGTGTCCCCCGGCCGCAGGTCGGCGAGGCCGGAACTGATCGATGCACCCGGGTTCATCTCGTCGAGCGTCGCCTGCATCTGGACGAGCCGCTCCGAGGCCGTCGCCAGATCGACGTCGGAGAGCGCGCAGACGAACTCGTCCCGGCCCCAGCGCACCGTGATGTCGTAGCCGCGCAGCGTTGCGAGGACGGCCCGCGACGCGCCGCGCAGCAGAGCGTCACCGGCCGCGTGACCCGCGTCGTCGTTGACCGCCTTCAGGCGGTCGATGTCGATCATGGCGACGACCAGCGGACGCCCGACCCGGCGGGCACGGGCGATCTCGTGGGCGAGCGCGAGCTCGCCCGCGCCCCGCCGGAACACCCCGCTGAGCTCGTCGAGGCCCGCGTCGCGGCGGTCGGCGGCGGCCCTCTGACGGTCGGCCGCCGCCGCGGCGCGATCGTCCGCGGCCCGCGCGCGCTGGGACCTCGCCTCCTCCCTGATCGCGGCGTTCTGCTCGCGCAGCGCCAGGAACGCCGCACGCGAGTCCTCGTCACCCGCCCATTGGGCCGCCTGGCCGTCCCGGATGCTCGCCGCCTGGTCGCCGGCCAGGGCGTTGCGATCCCGTTCGTCGGCGCTCGCATCGCGCAGCAGCGCGATCTCGTCTCGCAGATCGGCGCGGGTGAGACGCTCGGCGACCACCCCGGCCCGGACCGATGCCGTCGAGTACCTCTCTCGGCCGGCGTCGTCACGCTCGCGGCGGGATCTCAGATAGTCGAGGTCGGCCCCCGGAGCGTGCTCCGGGCGCGAGCGCTCGCGATCGGCGGTCGCCTGGTCGCGATCCGAGGCCGCCTGGTCGCGGTCGGCCAGATCCCGATCGGCGTCGGACGCGACCTGATCGGCGCAGGACGCCACCCGATCGGCCTCCGAGAGGCGCCCATCGGCACGGGCGACGAGGATCTCCGCATCGGACGCGACCCGGGCGTCGGCATCGCGCTCGGCCTCCCGACGCGCATGCGCCCGGCCAGATTCCTCTGGGAGGGAGGTCATCGGGCCGTCGTCATCGAGTCATCCCCCGGCGCACGGGTCCTGGACGGACGCCGCCGGGGTCTGGGGCGGCACGGACAGCGGTGCGATCACTCACCGCAGGCCTCACGTTACACCCGGATCCGCGATCCTCAGTGGCGGATCGCGTCGATCTCCTCAGGCGTCAGGCCGCCGGCGACGACCTCTCGGGCGACCTCTGAGAGGCGCCTCTGATTGCTCCGCGAGAACCGGCGCAGCCGCGTGAACGCCTCGTCGACGCCGCACGTGAGGCGTTCGGCGATGACGCCCTTCGCCTGCTCGATCGCGATCCGGCTGTTGAGGGCCTGCTCGAGCTGCTCGTTCACCTCGTTCGACTCGGCGATCGCCCGGTTCTGGAGCAGGGCGATGGTGGCGACGTCGGCGAGGGCCTGCGCGGTGGCCATGTCGGCGCGGCTCGGCATCACGGGCTCGGTGCGGAAGAGGTTGAGCGCCCCGAGCACCTGACCGCGCAGGCGCAGCGGGAACGCCGAGACGGCATGGAAGCCCGCGGCGGCGGCGACGGGGGCGAACCGCGGCCAGCGGTCGCTCTCGTCGGTGAGGTCCACGGCGTTGACGGGGTCGCCCGAGCGGAAGCAGTCGCAGCACGGACCCTCGTCGCTCTGCACCTGGAACAGCTCGACCATCTCGGTCGCCTCGCTCGTCGCGGCCATCAACCGCAGCGCGCCGCCACCGTCCGACAGCAGCAGGCCGGCGGCGGCGACGTCGAGCAGCTCAACGCAGCGCTCGGTGAGCAGGACCATCAGCTCGACGACGTCGAAATCATCGACGAGGCTGTCGGCCAGCTCCACGAACGTGGAGCTGAGGCGTTGATCTCGGGTCAGCAGAGCGTCTTCCTTCGTTCACGGAGGGCGGGCCGTCGTGTGTGGGTCAGGACGGTATGACGTGCGGGGGTGCGCGTCTACTCATCCAGACGCAGCCGTCGCGCCACGACATCGGTCGCGACGACTGCCAGGTCGCGGCCGGCCGCGAACGCGTGGGCGCGAAGGCGCACCAGGGCCTCGCCGACGCCCACCCCGAGCTGCACGCTCACCATGCCCGAGGCCTGGTGCACCACGGCGCCGAAGCCGGCGAGCGGCTCGAGGTCGGGGCTGAGCGTTCCCGGAGGCGCCTGGGCCTGGATCGCCAGGACGGCGAGGGCGACAACGTGGGCCATCCCCCGCGCGTCCACGTACTGCTCGTCCGACAGCTCGCCGGCGCGGGCGCGGTAGAGCGTGAGCGCGCCGAGGCGCACGGCGCCGAGGTGCAGGGGGATGGCGAAGACGGCCGCGGCCCCGAGGGCCACGGCGGCCGGGGCGAACGCGACCCAGCGCGGGCGGCGCGGCGCGGCCAGGTCCGGCTCGCCCACCGGACGGCCGGTCTCGCAGGCGTCGACACAGGGGCCCTCGCCGAGCGTCGCCTGCAGATCCTCGATCCGCCCCGCCGTGGCGTCCGAGCGGGCGAGGACCGCCGCGGCGCCCCCCGCCGTCAGGACGATGCACGCGCCGGTGACCGGGAGCCCCGCAACGCACGCGTCGCACATCGCGCGGCCGGGATCGACCGCGTTGGCCGCGGCGGCGACGCGCGCGATCCGCTCGAGGCGCTCACGCTCGCGCGGGACGGTCACGGGCGCGTCGCCACCAGGCACCCACCCGGCACCGCGGAACACCTGCGGGGAAACCGATCCATGCCGCGCCTCCGGCGGTGGGAGAGCGCCGCCGGGGTCTCGGGCAGCCGGGCCGAGGCCCTTTCGAAGGGATCCAGTATCGGGGCTCATCGCGCGAATGCAACAACGGGGCGCGGACGGTGGTGATACGTTCGCCGCGGCACCGCCCCGACTCCGGTCGTGGCCGCCACGCTGCCCCGGACCCCGGCGGCGTCCTGCGAGGACGCGAGCGACGGGATGGCGACATGGATGCAGCCGCAACCGACAGCGGTTCCACGGCGGGCCGGCGGATCGACGCGCTGAGTGAGGATGCGCGGATCCTCCTGCGGTTGATCGGAAGGCGCCCGGGTCTGAACGGCGCCTTCGCGACGGCCGACGTGCTCCACATCCACCCCTACCACCCGGAGATCGTGCTCGAGGGGGGCGGCGCCGGACCCGGCCACGAGCCACCCGGCTCGGCGTGTTCCCCGATGAGCGAGTCGCAGGTCCGGGACGCCCTCGACGAGCTCTGCGGACGCCAGGGGTGGCTGGGGACCTTCCGCCCCGGCGCCTACATCTTCCGCGCGCTCAATCCCGACCTCCCCGAGGACGTCTGCAATCCCGACCGGCACGGCGGCCGGATCGTGATCGGCGGCGACCCGCACGCGGTCGTCGCGACCGTGCACCCCTGATGGCGCCGCCCGATGTGGTGACGCCACCGGCGCGGTCCCAGCCGGCGATGGCGATGGTCCCCCGGCAGGCCCGGCGCGCGACCCTCGATCGCCCCGCCACCCTCTCGCGCCTCGACGGCCTCATCGGCCGCGACGTGGTCGTCCAGATGCGACCCGGCGGAGCAGGCGGTCAGGTCCGCATCACGAGCCGGGGCGTACTCCTCGGCCCGCCGGTCGCGCGACTCGGGGTGCTCTGGTCCCTCGGCGGGCACGAGGCGCCTGCGGACGCCGTGATCCTCGATTCCGGGGCGTGGCTGACAGTGCCCGCGGTCGGCTTCCTGCACGGCGAATGGTGGGCCGGAGGCGACGACTCGGTCATCTGGGCTCCGCCACGGCTCACGATCACCTTCGCCGACTCGGTCGTCCACATCACGGTCATCGACGGCGCGGACCGCACATCGGGCGGGAGGTGGCCCGATGACGCCGATCGCGGAGAGACCGCCTGAGAACACGGGGACGCCCGCGACGGACGGTTCGCGCCCCCCGGTGACGCGACGGGCCCTGCTGCGCCGCGCCGGTCTCGGGGCGGCGGCGGTCCTCGTGGTCGGCACCGGCGCGATCGGTTACCGGGCGTACGACAACGGCGTCTTCAGCGCGGGCACGGGGATGGCGTACGACCCGTGGCGCAGTTGGCAGGACCACCGGGGGACCCCGCTGGGCATGGTCGCGGCCGCGATCCTCGCCGCCAACGCGCACAACGCCCAGGCGTGGATCTTCCGCGTGTCCGACCTGCGCATCGACCTCTACGCCGACCGCAGCCGCGGCACCGGCGCGCTCGACCCCTTCCGCCGGGAGATGCTCGTGAGCCTGGGCTGCGCGATCGAGAACTGCGTCATCGCCGGCGAGGAGGGCGGCCTGCAGAGCACCGTGACCCTGCGGCCCGACGACGCCCGGCCCCTGCACGTCGCCCGCCTCGACCTGCGGCGGGCCGCAGCCGCGACGCCGGGCCTCTACGCGCAGATCCCGGAGCGCCACAGCAGCCGGGACGCCTTCGAGGTGGGACGCGCGGTCCCGGCCGGGGCGCTGCGGTCGATGGCGGCGCTCGGTGAGGGGGATCTGGACGAGGTGCGCGTGGTCTGGTTCGCGGACGACGCGGGGCGGCGGCGGGTGGGCGACCTGATGGCCGCCGCCACGGAGGCGGTCGTGGCCGACCGCGACCAGGCACGCGAGAACGACGTCTGGTTCCGCCAGGACTGGGACGAGGTGCAGCGCCTGCGGGACGGCCTCACGATCGACGCCTCGGGCCTCTCCGATCTGGTCGCCGCGCTCGCCAAGGTGCTGCCGGCGCAGTCCGACGCGTCGCTCGACGCCGCCTGGGTGACCGGCATGCGCGAGCGGCAGATCGGCACCGCGGCGGCATTCGGGATCGTCACCGTGCCCGACGCGGGCGACGACATCCAGCGCCTGCGGGGAGGGCGAGCGCTGCAGCGGATCCACCTCTGGGCGACCCGTGAGGGCATCGCGCTGCAACATATGAACCAGCTCACCGAACGCGCCGACCGCGAGCGCGAACTGGGTATCGCTCCGCGGTTCACCGACGCCCTGCGCACGCTCGTCCCGGCCGGCCGGGAGGCGCTCGTGGCGTTCCGGGTCGGCTACGCGAAGGATGCGCCGGTGGCCAGCCCCCGGCGGGCGCTTGAGAGCGTGGTGCCGGCGTGACGGGCGGCGCGTCTGGACATCCTCGAGGCGATTCGGAGTGAGTGACCTGCCGACGCCCGTCGCCGAGCCGGGACGGCCGGTGAGACACGGCCCGCCCCGGCCGTCCGCGCGCCTCCTGAAGGGAATCGCGCCCCTCGCGCTCGCCGGGGGCATCCTGCTGATCCCCCGCCCGGAGGAGGTGCAGGCCGCGGGCTGGACGGTGTTCGCCATCTTCGCGGGCACGATCCTCGGTCTGATCCTCCGGCCCCTCCCGCTCGGGGCCGTCGCCCTGATCGGCCTCACGGCGACGATGCTGTCGGAGGCGGTCGAGCCCTCCGTCGCGCTCGGCGGCTTCGGCAACCCGACGATCTGGCTGATCGTCTGCGCGTTCTTCATCGCCAAGGGCTTCGCCGTCACGGGGCTCGGAACGCGGATCGCCCTGGGGTTCGTGCGCCTGCTGGGAAAGCGGTCGCTCGGGCTCGGCTACGGGATGGCGCTCACCGACCTCGTGCTGGCGCCCGCGACGCCGAGCAACACGGCTCGCGCCGGCGGCGTGCTCTTCCCGATCGTGCGGTCGCTGAGCACGTTGACCGGATCGGAGCCCGACGACGGGACACGTCGTCGCCTCGGCGCCTACCTGACGCTGTCCTCGTTCCACATCAACGCGGTCACGAGCGCCATGTTCGCGACGGCGATGGCGGCCAACCCTGTCATCCAGCAGCTCGCCGGCGACCAGGGCGTGTCCCTGTCGTGGGGCAAGTGGGCCCTCGCCGCCAGCGTCCCGGGGCTCGTGAGCCTGGTCGTGGTGCCGGCGCTGCTCTACCGGGTCTTCCCCCCGGAGCTGCGCGACACGCCCGAGGCGCCGCGGGAGGCGACCCGGCGACTCGGGGAGCTCGGGCCGGTGTCGCGCTCCGAGAAGCTCATGATCGCCACGATCGCGATGCTCCTGCTGCTCTGGTCGCTGGGCGACCAGATGCTTGGCGTCTCCCCCACGGTGAGCGCGTTCGCAGGGGTCTGCGTGCTGCTCATCGCCGGCGTGCTCTCCTGGGACGACCTGCTCGCCGAGCGGGCCGCGTGGGACACCCTGGTGTGGTTCGCCGTCCTCATCATGCTGGCCGGGCAGCTCCAGGAACTGGGCTTCATCGGCTGGTTCAGCGGCCAGATCGCGTCCGGGGTCGACGGCATGTCCTGGCAGGTGGCGTTCCTCATCCTGACCCTGGTCTACTTCGGGGCGCACTACCTGTTCGCCAGCAACACGGCGCACGTGACGGCGATGTACGCGGCCTTCCTCGCGACGTCCATCGCCGTGGGCACCCCGCCGGAGCTCGCGGCGCTCGTCCTGGCGTTCGAGAGCTCGCTGTTCGCGTCGCTGACCCACTACGCGACCGGGCCGGCGCCCGTCCTCTTCGGCGCCGGCTACGTGACCCTCGGCGAGTGGTGGCGGATGGGGGCCCTCATCGGCGCCGTGAACGTGGCGATCTGGATGGTCGTGGGAGGCGCCTGGTTCAAGGTGCTCGGGTTCTGGTGATGCGTGCGGCGCCGACCCCTCGCGCCGGGCCCCGGGTCCGTGGTACGTTCGTCCGCAACCCCGCCCGGCCCCGGCCGGGCGACGACCGTCGCCCGAGACCCCGGCGGCGTCCTGCCTGATCGGACGCGAGCGAGGTTAAGCATGGGCACGACGACGCGCATCCGCCCCACCACGTCGGGGTGGCCGGCCGAGGGCTCCGCCGACATCGGCTCCGGCGACGACCGGCTCGTGATCGCCGGAGGCGGGAGGGACGACCGGCTCTCGGGGACCGTCACCGACGGGCTTCCCTTCGCCGCTCGGCGACGCTCGGCGATCACGGTGCTCGACCTCGACCGGCAGACCTACGTGGTCTTTCCCGGCATCGCGCCCGGTCACGAGGGCATCGCCCTGATCGGGGAGCTCGATCTCGCGGGCGGCCACCTGTTCGAGAGCGCCGTCGACGCCGCCCTGCGCCTCCGGCCGGCGCGCGTCGTCCTCGACCTGCGTCGGCTCGAGTTCATCGACGGCCGGGGCGCACGGACGGTCGGAGCGGCAGCGGCGCGCCTGCGTGAGTGGGACGGGTCGCTGATCACGCGAGGCGCGCTGCCTCCGGTCGCGCGCCTGCTGGGCCTCTGCGGGCTCGGGGCCCTGACGGGGCCGGCCCCGCTGCCGAGGCTCTCCCCGCGGTGGGCGACGCAGGAGCTGGTGGCATGACGACCAGGACGCGCGACACCGGACAGGGCCTGGTGAGGCGACTCGCAGGTGAGCGGGCGACGCCCTCCGACGAGGTGGCCGGCGTCGCGCCGGCCCTCGCCTCCGTCTCCGGGGTGGCCGAGGCCGATCCTCCGGCTCTCGCCTTCTTCGATGGCCTGGCCGACGAGCGGGAGCTCGCCGTCTGGGGGGCGTGGCGACGGGGCCGCGGGGAGATGTAGCCCGGCGGCCGGCGCGCCGGGGCCGGTTTCCCCGGATCGTCACCGGCGCAGCCGAGACTGCCCCTAGAGTGGCTCCCTGTGGTCACCGGGGTGGAATCGCGGGGTGAGGCGGCCGATGGGGAGGAGATGCCCCCCGTCGCGACGTCACGGCGCGAGATCCGGTCGACCCGCGTGGGCTCGGGCGACCGGGCGACGACGGTGCACGTGGCGGTCTATCCGCGCGCCCTGGTGAGCGCGAGCGTGGTCGCGCTCCCGGCCCCGGAGCCGCTCCACGCATGGTGCACCCGCTCGGGCGTCGGCGACGCGCTGGTGGGCGGCTTCTTCGTGACGCCCGCCGGACCCGCGCTCGGCGAGGTCTGGCGCGACGGCCAGAGGATGCCCACCGCCCCCTTCGACCCGCTCTTCGCCCCCGCGCGGGCGTGCCTGCACATCGAGGGAGAGCGCCTGGCCGTCGCCCCGCTGGCGGCGCTGCCGTCCTGGCCGGCCGGCGACCTGCTGCAGGCGGGCCCGGCACTCGTGGCCGGCGGCCTGCCGATCGTGCGCGAGGACGAGGACCGGGAGGGCTTCTCGGCCGGCAACGCCCAGTTCGACTCCGACATCACCGCCGGACGGCATCCGCGCGCGGCCATCGGTCACGACGACACCCGCCTGCTGGCGGTCGCCACCGAGGGACGCGCTCCCGGAGAGGCCGGGCTGACGCTGCCCGAGCTCGCCGAGCTGATGGCCGCGCTCGGCGCGCACGAGGCGATCAACCTCGACGGCGGCGGGTCGACCACGCTCGTCGTGGGCGGGCGGCTGGTCAACAGGCCCCGCGAGGCCGACGGCCGCGACATCCCCGGCGGCCGGCCCCTGCTCACGGCCGTCGCGTTCATCGACCGGCCTCAGCCCGCGGCGGCCTCCGCATAGACGTCGGCGACCGTGTGGG
Source organism: Actinobacteria bacterium Ga0077541 (assembly GCA_001464995.1). Classification (GTDB taxonomy): domain Bacteria; phylum Actinomycetota; class Thermoleophilia; order Miltoncostaeales; family Miltoncostaeaceae; genus Miltoncostaea. The sequence goes on along the minus strand of LNEQ01000269.1, from coordinate 41,248 downwards.
CGAGGGTCTGCCAGGAGAAGCGCTCACGGGCGCGGCGGCGGCCGTTGGCGCCGCGCAGCGCCCTCTCGGCCGGATCCGACGCCGCGGCGACCAGAGCCTCGGCCAGGGCCGCCTCGTCGTCGGGGGCGACGAGCCAGCCGCAGCGGTCGGGTGAACCCGGGTCGTCATCGATGTAGGTCGGGGGCGCCGCGGCGCGGCAGGCGATGACCGGCAGCCTCATCGCCATCGCCTCGACGTAGACCTGCCCGAAGCGCTCGGCCACCGAGGGGACCGCGAGCACGTCGCCGCAGGCGAGCACCTCCGCGAGCTCGGCGTGCGAGCGCCACCCGGCGAAGAAGACCTCGTGCCCCCAGGGCGAGCGGGCGGCCGCGTCGGCGGGGTGCTCCCCCTCCCACTCCCCGGCCGCGCCGCCGACGAACACCAGGGGCAGCGGGCGGCCGAGGGCCTCGCGGGCGCGGGCGTGGGCGCGCACGAGGAGCGCCGCCCGCTTGACCGCGGTGAAGCGGCTGACGAAGAGCAGCACGACCGCGTCGGGATCGGTGAGCGGCGCGATGCCGGCCTCGGTGTAGGAGATGCCGCCCGGTCGCGGGTCGGCCGGCGACCAGCCGCGCGGCTCCTCGCAGAGCCAGCGGTGGTAGAGCGCCCGGCGCTCGGTGGCGCCCGCCGGCGGGCCGCCGAAGAGGCGCAGGTCCACGCCGTTCGCGACCACGATCAGCCGTTCGGGATCGATCCCCAGCAGGCGCTCGGCGTCGGCGCGCGAGGGCTCCGAGGAGACGATCACGCGCTGCGACGCGCACGCCCAGCGGCGCATGCGGTCGCGCCACGCGGCCTCGTGGGCCCAGGTGGCGCCGGCGTCGGCCTCGTCGAGCATCAGCAGCTCGGTGCCGTGCAGGTGGGTCACCACGGGCAGCCCCGGGGCGACCCGCGCCAGTGCCTCGTGCACCGGCGTCAGGTGGTGGAGGTGCGCGACCTCGACCCCGTCGAGCACCCCCGGGGCGCCGAGGATCCCCGCCCACTCGTCGGTGAGGTGGTCGGCATGCCGGTCGTCGAGCGACGCCATCACCCGGTCGGGCGCCCCGGGCCGGTCCTCGAAGGAGGGGTGCATCGGCGGCGAGGCGAGCTGAGGGTCGGGCGCCGTGACGGCCGCGTCGTAGGGCACGGCGACCAGATCCGCGTCAGGCCCGAAGAAGGCGGCCGCGTTGCCGGGGTCACCGGGCCCGCCGAGGGAACCCGACACGACACGCGTCGACCACCCCGCGCCCATGAGGTCGCGAGCGAGGTACCGGGAGACCTGTGCGGATCCCCCTCGGGGGAAGAACATCAGGACCTGCAAGGCTTTCCGCACGACCCGCGACCCTAGCGCGCCCGGGGCGGAGCGGCGGGCAGCATCACGAGGTGCGGCCGGGCCCCGGGGTGTGATGGCCCCGCCCGATCCGGGTACCCCGAGGGGAAGGTCCCGACCTGGAGGGAGCACCGTGCCCGACCACGACGACTCGGTCACCGCCGAGACGATCGCACGCCATCGGATCGTCCCGATCCTGGAACGCCTCGGCGCGACCCTCCTCGACCATGAGTCGTCGGAGGTGATCGCCGAGGAGATGCTGGCCGCGCTGGTCGAGACCTACCGGGCCGGCCACATCGACGGCCAGCGGCTCGCTGTCGCGGAGATCACCAGCGAGGCCGAGCGGCACGGCCTGCGCCTGCGCCTGTCGCCCGACCTCGTCGCCCCGGAGGACGGCCTCTGACGGGCCGTCCGCTCCGGGACCGGGCGGAGGCTCAGGCCGGGATCTGGCCGTCCAGGTTGCGGAGCTCCGCCATCACGCGCCGCAGCTGGGCCATCATCGCCGGGATCTCGTTGCGGTCGTTCCTGCGCATGAGGTGTCTCCATCGGTCCGGGTCCGCCCCTTCGGCGGGCCTGCACTCCCTTCATCGGCCGCAGGCGCCCGGAGCGCGAGAGGGCTAGAGATCCGTCGCCCGGTCGTCGATCTCCAGCCAGATCACCACGCCGTCGCGCGTCTCCACGCCCCAGCGGTCGGCGACCATGGAGATCAGCTTCAGGCGGATCGCGGCGCCGTCGTCGCGGCCGAGCAGCTCGGCGCCCTCGAGGTCCGAGCTGCCGCGGCCGGCGGCGATCTCCAGACGGGTGCTGCCGTCGGTGCGGGCGAGGCGGAGGATGAGGGGCGCGTCGCCGGTCGCCCGGTTGAGCAAACCGTAGGTGACGAGCTCGCTGGCGATCAGGCGCAGGTCGTCGCCGACCGAGGGGGGCAGGGTCGTCGTCAGCAGGCCGACGGCGCGCCGGGCCGCGCCGGGTGCGGTCGGGCCGGGGGCGATCTCGAACTCGGCGACGCTCGGACCATGGACCGGAGGGCGGTTCATCGACTCCGCCCGAGAAGGGGCCGGAGGTCGCTCGACGGGGTGTCCACGCGGTCTTCGTTCCCGTTATCGGCGATTCCCACACGAGAAACATCTCACGAACCGGACGGATTCATGGCCTCCGGCCGGAGGATCGCCAGCGCAGATCCACCGGCCAGAGGCGCGAGCCACGGGTCGGGCGACCTCCCGGCCTCAGGAACGCGTGTCGGAGATCAACCGGCCGTCGCGGAGGGTCACCACCCGGGGCGCGGCCTCGGTCACGGCCTGCTCGTGGGTGATCAGCACGAGGGTCTGGCCGTTGTCGGCAGCCACGTGCTGCAGCAGGGCGAGGACGTCGGCGCCCGTCGCCGAGTCGAGGTTGCCGGTCGGCTCGTCGGCCAGGATCACGCGCGGGCGGTTCATCAGGGCGCGCGCGATCGCGACGCGCTGCTGCTCGCCACCCGAGAGCTGGGAGGGCAGGTGGCCCGCCCGTTCCGAGAGGCCGACCGAGCCGAGCAGCTCCGCCGCCCGGGCCACGCGCGCCGCGGCCGGTACGCCGGTGGAGGCCGCCACCAGCTCGACGTTCTGGCGCGCGGTCAGCGTGGGGATCAGGTTGAACTGCTGGAAGACGAACCCGATCGTGTCGCGCCGCAGGCGCGACAGCTCCCCCTCCCCCATCGACTGGATGTCGCGGCCGTCGCACCTCACGGTGCCGGCGCTCGGGCGGTCGAGGGCCCCCAGCAGCTGCAGCAGCGTGGTCTTGCCGGAGCCGCTGGCGCCGACGATGGCCAGCACCTCGCGCGGTTCGACCCGCAGGTCGATGTCGCTCAGCGCCGCGACGGCCGCGGAGCCCGATCCGTAGACCTTCGAGACCCCTGTCAGCTCGTAGGCGGGGGTGGACTGCTTGCCGGGGGCGGGCGCGGGGGCCGTGCCGGTGGTGGTCTGCATGCCGTGGTCGTCCTCTGGAGTGGTGGCCGTGTGATGGGCGCTCATTCGACGGTCCGGAGCGCGGCGGCGGGACGCAGGCGCGCAGCCCGGAGGCTTCCGGCGGCACCGGCGATCAGGCCTCCCAGCACCGCCAGCCCGATGGCGAGCAGGATCAGGGGGAGCGACGGGGTGGTGGAGATCTCCACGAGCTCCGAGCCGGTGGTGATGGCCGCCTGGCCGAGACCGAAGGGCCCGCCGCCGGGAGGGCCACCCGCGGCGGTCGCGGCCTGGGCGGTGTCCGCGGTGCCGGAGACGCTCGCCTCGAGCGTCCACCCGCCGGCGTCGATGGCGAGGGAGGCGATCACGCCGGCCACCGCACCGACGACGCCGCCCAGCAGCCCCTGGATGAGGGACTCGCCGGAGATCTGGCGGACGACGGCGCCGCGCGACCAGCCGAGGGCTTTGAGCGTCCCGAGCTCCCGGACCCTCTTCGACACCGACGCGAGCGTGAGGAGGGACGCGATCAGCACCGCGGCCACGAGGCCCACGATCACGAGCGCCGTGCCGAGCGTGGACGAGAGCTCGCGCGTGTCGTCGAGCGATCCGCCGACGCGCTCGGCGAGGTCGGCCGCGGTGGTGACCTGCGCCCCCTCGAGGCCGGCGGCGATCGCGTCGGCCACGGCCGGGACGAGGTCGCCCGAGGAGGCGCGCACCCGGACGGCGTTGATCTGACCCGCGAGGTCGGCGACCGACTGGAGCGTGGCGAGCTTCACGTAGACGTCCGACGCCGTCCCGCCGATGGGCGATGAGGCGATGCCGATGACGCGGAAGTCCTCGCCGCCGAGGCCGATGATGTCGCCGACGGCGACGCCCTCCGTGCCCGCGTAGGCCGCGGAGACGATGGCCTGGCGCGGCGACCCGGTGGCGCTGAAGTACTCCCCGTCGGTGATCTGGGACGGGGTCACGGCGGCGATGTCGGGTTGGGCCGGGTCGACCCCGGTCACCGAGCGCGACTCGAAGGTGATGTCGCTGTCGCCGAACGCACCCTGCGGGGGCGCTCCCCCGGGCCCGCCGCCCTGCGTGACGTCGATCTCCGGAACGGTCCCGGAGACGTGGTTGGCGCTGAGCGTCAGCGACCCCGCGGCCGCCTCCACACCGTCGATCGCTGCGATCTCGGCCGTCTGCGAGGCGGAGAAGGTCAGCTCCCTCGTGGCCGCGAAGGTGTCGGTGCTGAAGGTCGAGCCGGGCTCCAGCTCGCGGAGGTTGAGGCCGGGACCGGGGCCCGCCTGCTCGCGCAGCCGCTGCCGCTCGGCCTCGGTGAGTCCCTCGGCGCCGCCGTCGCCGTCGCCGATCGCGAGCGGCCGGGTCGCGGTCATGTCGGTGCCCACGCCCGTGAGCGGGGCGAGGACGTCCTGCTGGGCTCGGTCGAGGCCGCTCGCCACGGCGTTGACGGTCACCACCAGGGCGACGCCGACGGCCAGGCCGAGCGCGGTCAGGATCGTCCGCCCCCGGCGTCGGCGCAGCTCGGCGAGCATGTAGCTCAGGTGGAACATCGGTGGCGGCCTCCTGGTCGTCTGGCGTCAGGCGACAGCAGACCAACCCCGCCTTGGGATCAGCTGTGAGGAGGCGGTGGGTTTCCTCGGCGGGCCGTGACGGGCCGCGCCGTGCGACTCAGGCGGTGGGCGCCGGCGCTCCCGCGCTGGTGACCATCCTGCAGGTGCCGGTGCCCGCGCAGGCCTCACACTCGTCGGCCTCGCCGCGCACGTGGGCGAGGCAGTGCTCGACCCGCGCGTTGACGACCTCGGCCATGAGGGGGTGGAGCCCGAAGGGCGCCACGACCAGGTAGTCGACGCCCGGGTGCCGCGCCGCGGCCTCCTCGACCAGCGCCGGGATGTCCTGGCGCCAGTGCTTGCCCGGCAGGAGGAAGTAGGGCGAGACCAGGACGGTGCGCGCGCCACGCGCGACGCAGGCGTCGAAGGCCGTCGCGATCGAGGGCTCTGCCAGCTCCATGTGGGCGGCCTCGACGATCGGGTACGGCACCACCTCGGCGACCATCCCCGCCATCACCTCGAGCATCTGGTTGCTCTCGGTGCGCCGTGAGCCGTGGTCGACGACGATCAGCCCGACAGGCTCCTGTGGGTGCGCGTCACTCATCTCCCGTGATGGTAGGGACCGGAGTGCCCGGGGTGGAGTGCATGCGTCCACGGATCTCGCCGTCGGGGTCGCCACGGACGCGCGCGTGACGGGCCGGGCGTAGCGTCGGTGGAGGTCATGCGCACCCTTCCGGAACCGCGTACCGACGGGCTCTCCACCGAGGAGGCCCGCCGACGGCTGGCGGCGTCGGGGCCGAACGCGATCGCCGAGATGGCCGGGCCTTCGCCGGTCCGTGAGTTCCTCGCGAACTTCGTTCAGCTGTTCGCCCTGCTGCTGTGGGCCGGCGCGGGGCTCGCCCTGGTGGCCGGGATGCCCGCCCTGACCGGCGCGATCGTGACCGTGATCGTCGTGAACGCCGTCTTCGCGTTCGTGCAGGAGCACCGCGCCGAGCGGGCCGTGGAGGCCCTGCGCCGGATGCTGCCCGTCAGGGTGCGCGTGCGCCGCGACGGAGCCGTGACGGACATCGACGGCGAGGAGGTCGTGCCGGGCGACATGCTGATCCTCGCGGCGGGCGACCGCGTGCCGGCCGACGCCGACCTCGTGTCGGAGACCGACCTGCGCGTGGACGAGTCGGCCCTCACCGGTGAGTCGCACGCGGTCGCGCCCGAGGGGCGGGTCATGGCGGGGACCTTCGTCACCGCGGGAACCGCCGAGGCGCGCGTCACCGCGACCGGGATGCGGACGCGGTTCGGCCGCATCGCCGCCCTCGCGCAGCGCACCCGGCGCGAGCGCAGCCCGCTCGAGCGGGAGCTGGACCGGGTGACGCGCATGGTGGCCGTTCTCGCCATCGCCATCGGGACGGCCTTCTTCGTGCTCGCGGGCATGGGGGGCATGAGCCTCTCGGATCGCTTCCTGTTCGCGATCGGCGTGATGGTCGCCCTGATCCCGGAGGGGCTGCTGCCCACGGTCACCCTCTCCCTGGCGATGGCCACCCAGCGGATGGCGAGCCGCAACGCCCTGGTCCGCCGGCTCTCGTCGGTCGAGACGCTCGGCGAGACGACGGTGATCTGCACCGACAAGACCGGCACGCTCACCGAGAACCAGATGACCGTCGAGAGCATCTGGACGCCCGGCGCCGCGGTGACGGTCGAGGGCGCCGGATACGAGCCCTTCGGCCGATTCCTGGCGGCGGGGGAGGTGGTCGTCCCGGAGCCGCTCAGCGAGTTGCTGAGGGCGGGAATGCTCTGCGGCGACGCGCGCCTGCTCCACGACGACCAGGGCTGGTCGATCATCGGCGACCCCACCGAGGCGGCGCTCGTCGTGGTCGCGGCCAAGGGTGGCCTGGTGCACGAGCAGGAGGCCGCACGGGCACCCCTGCTGCGGCAGTTCCCCTTCAGCTCGGAGCGACGCCGCATGACCACCGTCCACCTGGTCGGCGGCCGTCGCGTCGCCTACGTGAAGGGCGCGGCCGAGGTCGTGCTTCCGCTCTGCACGATGCCCGCCGGTGGGCACACGGCGGCCACGGGGGCGGCCGTTGCGATGGAGGCCCGGGCCCTCCGGGTCCTGGCGGTGGCACGACGGGTGCTGCCCGACGGCTGCGGCGACGACCCGCGGGAGGTGGAGCAGGATCTCGAGCTGCTCGGGGTCGTGGGCATGAGCGATCCACCCCGGCCGCACGTGGCCGACGCCGTCCGGCGCTGCCGCGAGGCCGGTATCCGGATCATCATGGTCACGGGTGACAGCGGGGTCACGGCCGAGGCCGTCGCGCGGCGCATCGGCCTGATCGGCGAGGCCGTGCACGTCATCACGGGCGCCGAGCTGTCGGAGTCGTCCGACGAGGAGCTGCGGCGACGGCTCGCCGAGCGCGACGTGGTCTTCGCGCGCATCGATCCCGAGCAGAAGCTCCGCCTGGCGGAGCTCCTGCGCGCGGACGGCGAGGTGCTCGCGATGACGGGCGACGGGGTCAACGACGCGCCCGCCCTCAAGCACGCGGACATCGGCATCGCCATGGGCCGGAGCGGCACGGACGTCGCCAAGGAGGCCTCCGACCTGATACTGCTCGACGACGACTTCGCGTCGGTGGTCGCCGCCGTCGAGGAGGGGCGGGCGGTCTACGACAACATCCGTCGCTTCGCCGGGTACCACTTCTGCTCGAACGTCGGCGAGCTGATCCCGTTCCTGGTCTGGGGGATGACCGGAGGCGCCGTCCCGCTGCCCCTGGTGGTCATGCAGGTGCTGGCCATCGACCTCGGCACCGACCTCGTCCCGGCGATCGCGCTCGGCACCGAGAGGGCCGAGCCCGGCACGATGTCCCGCCCGCCGCGGCCGCGATCCGACCGCCTCCTCGACCGCTCGGTGCTGGGGCGGGTCTTCGGCTGGATCGGCCCGCTGGAAGGGCTCGCCGCGATGTCCGCCTTCCTGTTCGCCTACGCCCTGTCGGGCTGGCGGCCGTGGGAGGCACTCGACGGCGCCGGGCCGCTCTACGTCGAGGCGACGACGATGACGATGGCGGGCATCGTGATGGCCCAGATCGGCGCCGGTTTCGGCTGGCGCACCAATCGCCAGCCGGTCACCGCCGTGGGCCTGCTCTCCAACCGGCTGCTGCTCATCGGCGTCGCCGTCGAGGTGGCGATGGTCGCCGTCCTCGCCTACACGCCCGGGCTGCAGGGCGTCTTCCACACCGGCGGGCTCGGGCCCTGGCACTGGCTCTTCCTGCTGGCCTGGCCCCCCGTCGTGCTCGGCGCCGAGGAGGCGCGCAAGGCCGTGGTCCGCCGGCGGGCCAGGGAGGCGGTCCGTGCCTAGAGCTCCGTCCTGAAAGTGCTGTCGCACTCCGGCATCCTTTGTCGGCCCCCGGCCCACCTCGACCCCATAGCCTCAGCTATGGGGATCTCGCTCTTCCTTGGCCCGCGGGATTTTCGGGGCCGGAAGCACAACGGACTTTCAGGACGGAGCACTAGGGTGGGTGACCGTCGTTGACTCCAGGCCTATGGTGCTAGTACAAATAGCACCATGCGATGGGCGATCGACCATACGTCGAGAGAGCGGCTCCAGGATCAGATCGCGGACTGTGTGCGTCGCGGTGTGGCGACCGGAGAGCTGGACGTCGGCGAGCAGCTGCCGCCCGCGGCCGAGCTCGGCGCGGCGCTCTCGGTCGATCGCAACACCGTCCTCGCGGCCTACCGGCAGCTCCGCGACGACGGAGTCCTGGAGTTCCGGCGCGGTCGCGGCGCCCGGGTCGCATCGGGCGGCCCTGATCTGTCCGCCGTGACCGAGGCGGCCCGGTCGCTGGTCGCCACGGCGCGCCTCCACGGCCTCGGACGCAACGAACTCATCCGGATCATCAAGGAGCTGACATGACCTCGCCGCCGCTCGCCGGGGACGGCACGCACGCCGTCTACACCGGCCGGACCACGAGCTGGACGACCGTCGCGAGCACATGCGTCGCGGGCGTGCTGTTGGTGCTGGTCGCGACGTCATCCGGCGGGGCCTGGAGCGACCTCATGATCGTGCTGCCGCTGCTGCTCATCGCGATCGGTGTGCTCGCCGACGTCCTGACGGCGTCGAGCGTGCGCGCCACCGCCGGCCCCAACGGGTTCACCATCCGCTGGGGCTCGGTGGGCTGGCCCCGATGCAGCTACCCGCTCGATCGGATCGCGCGCGCCGAGGTCATCGATCTGCCCTGGTGGCGCGTGTCGTGGGGGTTCTGGTGGACGCCCCGGCGGACATCGTGCACCGTGCGCAGCGGGCCCACCGTCCGGCTCACCCTCCCCAACGGCCGCATCGTCACGGTCACCGTTCCCGAGCCGGTCGCCGCGGTCGCCGCACTCGACGCGGCCGCGACTGCACCCCGGGACACGTAGCGCCGGACGTCCCCGGGGTGCGCCGTCACATGGGGGTGGGCGCAGGGGCGGGCGCGGGTGGAGAATGCGCCGCATGGACGACCACGACACCGCCGAGCCGACCGCGAGCGCCTGCTTCGCCGAGGCGCTGGCCTCCTTCGAGGAGGCGGTCTCCCATGCGCCGCTCCACGGCCCGGCGTGGGCGGGGCGGAGCATCGCGCTCGGGCGGATGGGGCTGGTGGACGAGGCGGTGCAGTGCGGCGAGGTGGCGGTGTCCGTCGCTCCGGAGCAGGTCGGCTCGTGGGTGGCGCTGGGCCGCGCCCTGCTGCAGCGCGAGCGGCTCGACGACGCGCGCGCCAGCATGGAGCACGCCCTCCAGGTGGAGGACACCGACCCCGACGCGCTCGCCCTGAGGGCCCTCGTGCTGCTGGAGGCCGGCGAGGACGAGGACGCAGCCGAGGCCTGGGACGTCGCGATGAGGGCGCGCATCGAGAGGCTGCGCTGGCTGCTCGGCGACGATTGGGACGGGCGCTTCGAGGAGGCCCTCGAGGAGGTGCGCGACGACCTCGCCGCCGCCCCGGAGGACGCCGACCTGCTCACCCGCCGGGGATCGATCCTGTGGTCGTACGGCCGCTGCCTCGACGAGCTGGCCTCGGCGCGGCAGGAGCTGGCCGAGAGGCCCGCCGACCCGATGGCCTGGCACGAGCTGGCCGGAGCGCTCTTCGCGCTGGCGCGCTACGAGGAGTCGGCCGACGCGGCGCGCCGGTGCACGGAGATCGACCCGCGGGAGGACCTCGGCTGGTCGAGCCTCGGCCTGGCGCTCTGCCTGCTCGACCGGCCCGCCGAGGCCCTCGCCGCCTACGAGCGGGCGCGGGAGATCGACCCGGGCTACTCGGGGTACTGGCACTACTGCGCCGAGGTGCTGGAGGAGCTCGGACGCGAGGACGAAGCGCAGACCGCCTACGCCACCGCGATGGACCTCGCCGCCGCCGAGGAGGACCCGCCCCCCGTCTGACCGGACTGGCCGGGCTTCGGGCCGGGGTGGTCGAAGCCCTCGGGCGAGTGCCGGACCGGCAGGGTGACCGGCCCCGGGACGGGTCTGGCCGGGCGTCCTCGACCGGGTCGCCGGCGAGACCGCACCGGCGCGCCCTCGCAGGCCATCGAGGGGACGATCGCCTCACCGATGCCCGCGCGGCCGAACCTCCGATCGAACGCGCAGATCCACCGAAGACGATTGACGGAGGCGGGCGGAGCGTCATAGGGGTGTCAGGGACAGCCGTGGAGAGGGAGACCCGATGACCCGGAACGACCAGGACCACCAGCCGGCATCGAGGCCCGCCCGCCGGCGACGCGCCGGCCGCCTGGCGGCCCTCGCCGCCGCGGCCGCGGCCGCCGGGGCACTGGCGGCGCCGGCGGGCGCCGCGCCCGGCGACCTCGACCTCGTGTCGCGCGCCGACGGCCCGGCGGGCGCACCGGCGAGCAGCGAGGGCAGCGTGCCCGGGCAGGGCGGCATCTCCGCGAGCGGGCGGATCGTCGTGTTCCAGTCCGGTGCCGACAACCTGTCGCTCGAGGACGACGACACCCGCTCCAGCATCTTCGCCCGCGACCTGGTGACGGGCACGACGACCCTCGTGAGCCGCGCGACCGGCGTCGCCGGCGCGCCCGCCGACGGGAACTCAGCGCGCCCGTCCATCTCGTCCGACGGCCGGTACGTGGTGTTCACCAGCGACGCGCAGAACCTCTCGGGCGAGGACGTCGATCCCGGCGAGGACGTGTTCGTCCGGGACCTCCTGCTCGGAACGACGACCCTCGCGAGCCGCGCCACGGGCCTGAGCGGCGCCGGCGGTGACGACGACTCGGTGTTCCCCCTGATCTCCGGCGACGGGCGCCACGTCGTCTTCCAGTCGGACGCCGACAACCTCTCGAGCGAGGACGACAACGGGGTCACGAACATCTTCGTGCGCGACATGGTGGCGGGCACCACGACGCTCGTGAGCCGGGCGCCCGGACCCACGGGCGCGGGCGCCAACGGGAGCTCGGTACTCCCCTCGATCTCCGACGACGGCACCCGGGTCGCCTTCTCCTCGGGCGCCAACAACCTCTCCACCGAGGACGACAACTCGGTGTTCAACATCTTCGTCCGCGACCTCGGCGCCGGCTCGGTCACGCTGATCAGCCGCGCGGACGGGGCCGCCGGCACGGCGGCGAACGGCGTCTCCACGCTGAGCGACATCTCGCCGTCGGGCCGCTACGTCGCGTTCATCTCGGGTGCGGACAACCTGTCGGCAGAGGACGACAACACCGTGGCGAACGTGTTCGTGCGCGACCTGGACCGCGCGACGACGACGCTGGTCAACCGCGCGGACGGGCCGGCCGGCGCCGCCGCGAACGCCGGGCCCCCGGGGGAGAACCACGCGCCGGTCGTCTCCGACAACGGCCGGGTGGCGTTCGCCTCCGTGGCCACGAACCTCGCGACCGGCGACAACCCCGACGGCGACGTGTTCGTGCGTGACCCGGCCGCGGGCACCACCGAGCTCGTGAGCCGGGCGGCGGGAGCCGGAGGCGCCCCCGCCGACGGTCTGTCGACCTACGCGACCATGACAGGCGACGGTCGCTACGTCGCCTTCGCCTCAGTTGCGACCAACCTGGTCGCCGGCACGGTCGCCGGCACCAGCAACACCTTCCGGCGCGACGTGCTGGGCGACGCCCCGGTGCCCACGCCGGCATGCAAGGCCGTGCCGCTGCCGCCCGCCCCCTCGGGCGCCACGGGGACCATCACGCTCACGACCACCCAGCTGCTGATCAACCAGCGCATCGGGCAGGCGGCGATCCGGCGGCTGAACGCGGTGGAGGGTCGCCTCGGCGGAGGCCTCCAGAGCCGCGACCTGTGCGGGTACTCGGTCGGCGGCGGCCAGCTCGGGCCGGGGATCACCACCACGACCGCCGCGGTGTCGCTGGCGCCCGCTGCCCCGGCCGATCCGGCGCCGATCGTCGATCCGGGCCGCCAGGGCACCGGTGACCCCGTCACCCTGAGCGCCGCGCAGCTGCTGATCAACCAGCGCATCTACCAGGCGGCGATCCGCCGGGCCGACGGGATCGAGTCGCGGCTGGACACGGGGCTCACCGGCGGCGACGTGCGCACGGGCGCCGTCACCCAGGGCAAGCTCTACGACCGCCTGCAGGTGCTGGCGGCCGCTCCCGTCGCCGAGCCCGCCGCGAGCGTCACGGTGATCCCGCCGCGCACGGGCACCGGCGATCCGTCGTCGGTCACCCTCAGCGCCGCCCAGCTCGCCATCAACCAGCGCATCGCGCAGGCCGCCGTGCGCCGCTCCAACGCCCTGATCCGGCGCCTGGAGATCGGCCTCTCGGGCGAGGACCTGCGCACCGGGACGCTAACCGCGGCCGATCTGGGGTAGGAGGCGCCGCGCGCCGGCCGGTAGGTTCCGGCCGGCGCGCATCGACATGAGGGGGCGGAACATGGCGGGTCGGCTCGAGGGCATGGGGATCGTCGTGACGGGTGCCACCAAGGGGCTCGGTCGCGAGACGGCGCTACTGATGGCCGCGGAGGGCGCGCGCGTCGTCGCGGTCGGCCGCGACGCCGCCGACGGGGCGTCGCTCGAGGCGGAGGGCGCACCGCTGCCGGGGTCGATCGCGTTCCACGCCGGCGACGTCCGCGAGGAGGCGACCCACACCGAGTCGATCGCCCGCTGCCTCGCCGGCGGGCGCCTCGACGCGTACGTCAACAACGCCGGCATCCTCGGCCCCGAGGGGCCGCTGCACGACACCTCGCTCGAGGACTGGGAGGAGGTCAACGCGGTCAACATGCGCGGCGTGTTCCTCGGCTGCCGGGCGGCGATCCGGACGATGCGCGAGGGCGGCCACGGCGGCGCGATCGTCAACGTCGGGTCGATCCTGTCGCAGACGGGCGACCCCTTCCTGACCTCGTACACCGCGACCAAGCACGGCGTCCTCGGCCTCACGCGCGCGCTGGCCGTGGACTACGCCGCCGCCGGCATCCGGGTCAACTGCGTGCTGCCGGGCGACATGGAGACCCCCATGATCCTGGAGTACTTCGCCGCGAGCGACGACCCGGTGGCGACCCGCGCCGAGATGGAGGGTGCGTATCCGATCAAGCGCATCGCCCGTCCGCGCGAGGTCGCCCAGGCCGTGGTCTTCCTGGTCTCCGACGACGCGTCGTTCGTGAGCGGGGCGGAGCTGCTGGTCGACGGAGCCCTCACCGCCAAGGCCTACTGAGCCGCGGGCCCGGAGCGTTGACGCTCCGGGCCCCACGCGCGATGCTCGCGCCGATGCCCGGTCCGCTCCTCGGCGCAGTCGTCCTGAACCTCGGCTCGGCGGGCGTCGCCGACCCCGCCCAGCGGCTGGAGCGGGTCTACGAGTGGCGGATCGCGCAGGCGACCGGGTGGCTGCGGATGAGCGCCGTCGCCCTCGCCGCCACGCTCGCGCCGCTGGCGATCGACATCGCGACCGACGGCGACTCGCTCGACGGCACCGGGCGCTTCTTCCTGGTCGTGGCCGCGGCGGTCTGGGGCGGCCTCATCGTGGGCATGTCGGTGCGCCTGCAGCGGCTCGAGCGGGAGTACTCGACCGCGCAGGCGCTGCTCGGCGCCGTCCGCGCGGCGCCGGCGCAGGCCCGCCCGCCCGGGCCCCCGCCACCGCGCCCTGCCGCGGCGCCCTCCGAGCCGCCCGGGCTCCCGCCGGCGGCCGGCTGAGATGGAGGGGTCGACCACCGTCCTGGTCGTGGTCGCGGTGCTCGGCGCGGGCTTCGCCGCGGTCACCTTCGTCGTGCAGGAGCTCATGCGCGCATCCGGCTCCGGCGTGATGCGCACGCGCCTCGAGGCGATCCTCGAGGCGATGGAGTCGATCGCCTACGACACGCCGCGGCCGGCGGGCTCCTACGCGGTGGGCGCCGACGCGTGGGGGGAGCGCGGCCTCCAGACGCTCGACGACGCGCGCACGGTGCTGCTGCAGGTGCTCGCGGAGGCGCCGGTGGACCTGCTGGCCTCGGACGCCGCCCTCTGGCGGCGGGTGCAGCGGATGCTCGCCGTCAGTCGTCCCGCGGCGGGCCGCCCGCCGGCACCACCACCACCGGACAGGGCGCCGACGCGATGACGTCGGCCGACACGCTCCCGAGCACCGCGCCCGCGATGCTGCCCCGGCCCCGGGAGCCGATGACCAGCAGCGCCGGATGCTCGTGCACGGCGACATCGCAGAGCACCTGAGGGTCGCGATCGACCGCTCGTACCTCGCCTCGGTGGCGCAGCGCCTCCGCGAGCTCCGCTACGACGCGGTCGCCCTGGCCGAGGGGCCCGAGGTCGCCGACCGGAGGATGTGGGGATCTGCCGCGTTCCTTCGCGAGGAGGGCCGCGCCCTCGTCACCCGGAACGTCGCCGACCGGCTCCCACTCGCCGACCGCGTGCCGGGCCTGATCCTGGTGGACTAGTGGAGCGTCCACCAACGTTGCTGGTGTTCGGGGCAAGGACGCAGGGAGATCGCATAGCTGAGGCTATGCGTTCGACCGAGGACGCAGCATCCGCGATGATTTGCAGCGAGCCAGAACCCGGCGAAGATTGGTTGACGCTCCACTAGGACCCCCATCCCGGGGGTGCGGGCCCCGTCCGGCCCGGCGAGGCCGCCCGCCTCGCCCTCGACCAGGCTCCGGAGGCGGTCGAGGCTCACCTCCACCATGTCCTCCGACGGCCAGTCGATCACGACGTGGATGCGGGTGCGGCCACCTCCGGCCTCGCTCAGCTCGACCCGTCCGCCCGCGTCCTCGGTGCCGTCCTCGCTGATCCAGGCGAGCAGCTGCCTCCGGCTCCCAACGCGTGATGCGGCTGGTCCACGTCATGGACTCGCCGTCGAGGCTCGCCCGCCATTCGAGGTGGTCCTCGCCCTCGCGCCGCACCGACTCGACGCCCTCCATGAACACCGGCAGGCGCTCCACGTCGGCCCAGCGCGCCCAGACGTCGCCGATCGGTGCTGCGACCTCGATGACCTCGTCCACGCTTCGCATGGGTTCCTCCTCGTCGTGGTTGATCCCTCGGCGGTACCCACCCGGACCGCCCCGGACCCGGCCGGCGTCGGACCGGGGTCGCGGGGAACCGCCACCGGCCGATCGGGGTTCGGCGGGCGCGCCCGACGGTCATTCGACTGTCAGCGTCCCGACCATGCCGGCCTCGCGGTGACCGGGGACCGAGCAGTAGTACTCGTACTCGCCCGGCGGGAAGTCCACGGTGATCTCCGAGACCCCGCCCTCTCCGACGATCTCGCCGATCTGCTGCTCGGGCTCGTCGACGGCGATGTTGTGGGGGACCGCGGACGGGTTCGGCATGCGGAGGGTGATCTCGCCGGCCGGGGCCGTGATCTCCTCGACCGCGAACGCCAGGCCCTGCTCGGCAGCCGGGATCTCGAGCACCTCACCACCGCCGGGGGGTGCGGTGCCCCCGTCGCCGGGCGCCGTCGCCGTGCCGTCGCCGGTCGGGGCCGCGCCGCTGTCGTCCGGCGACGGAGCCGCGCCCGTCGCGCTGGTGGCGACCGACTCGACGGCCTCGCCGGCGTCGTCGGCGTCGTCCGACCCGCAGCCTGCCGCGGTCATCAGCCCTACCGACGCGACCATCGCGACGATGATCGCCGCCAGGGGTTGTCTGCGCTTCATGGTGTCCTCCTCGTGGTGTTCCGAGGGGGTGCCCTTAATGGGGCACCCCAACCTCGATCGGCTGCCGCACCCGGCATGCGCGCGGCCCGCGGCGGATACCGCCGCACCGCGAGGAGACCCGCGCGCGGCAGGGCGTGCGGGCTCACTGGATCCGGATCCCGAACGCGCCGTCCTGCTCGACCCTCTCGGCGCGGGCCCGGGTGGCCTCGGAGAGGCTGTCCCACACGCGCTCGCGGTACTGGCGGCGCTCCCACGGCCCGGCCACGAAGGGAAGCTCACGTCCCTGCGCCAGCCGCACGACGACCGGGTCATCCTGGACGGCCTGCGGTGCGGTGCCGGACCCGTCGCCGGAATCGCCGGTGACGGCGTCGACGGCGTCACCGGCCTGGTCGGTGACCGTGTCGAATGCGTCGCCGGCCGCGCTCGTCGCCGCCTCCGCCCCCGACGCGGCAGCGTCCGGAGCGTCACCGGTCACGGCGTCCCGGGCGTCGTCCCCTGCGCTCGTCGCCGCGTCGAGACCGTCGTCGGCCGCCCCCTGTACCTGCTCGGTGAGATCGTCGCCGGTCATCACGGCGGTCACGACGCCGGCGGCCACGATCAGGGCGAGGACCACGAGCAGCGCCGCGATCCACGGCCCCCTGCCCCGGCCCCGGCGTCCGGGGTCAGTCTCGCCGGGTGTCACATCGTCTCCCTCGGTCGGTTTCTGACCCGACCGGGGTACCCACTGGCATGCAGCCGAACGCCGGGCCCGGCAGGCCGCCGAGCGCCGTGGGAAGGGCGGGGCGGCGGCGGGCGGCCGCGAGGACGATGCCCAGGGCCGCACCGGTGACGGCGAGGGCGAGCGACGCCGCACGGCGGTATGACGTTCGTCTGGACATCGCGGCGCGGCGGTACCCGGCCGGGCCGGGCGGAACCGCATCCGCACCCCGAAGGAGGTCCCCGTGGACATCGACACGCCGCTGGACGGCCGCTGGTCGCTGCGCCGCACCGGCGGGCTCGTGCCGCCGCTCGGGCTACTGCACAAGCGCATCGCCGGAGACCGGGGGGCGACCCACCTCGGTCCGGCGCTCCGGCTCCCCTTCTCGGTGCGGATCGCCGCCGGCCGCCCGGAGCTCGTCTACGCCGGCCCGCTGAAAATCGTCCGCGACCGGCTGTCGCCCGCCGGCGACGACGTGTGGGACGGCGAGATGCTGGTCGCCGGGCGGCGGGTCGGGCGGTTCCGGATGTCCCGTCGGCGCTGAACCAACAGGGCGCACGGATCGCGTCCCCCGCGGATCCGGACGATCACGGGTCGGGTGGCGGCCGATCGGCACGCACCGCCGCGGGTGCCCGGAGCGGCGGACCGGCGCCCGGATCTACCGCGGCACCACCAGCTCGATGCGCGCATCGCCGATCGTGATCAGCACGTCCTCGGGCCCCTCCGCCGAGCGGACCTCGTCGTCGACGTGCAGGCGGCAGCCCCCTGGAACGCCGATGCGCAGGGATCGCCCCCGCCGGGAGGGCATGTCGAGAGCGGGGGCGGGATCACCCGCCGCCATCGCCTCGACCGCGGTCCCCAGCGCCTCGCGCTGCTCCTCGCCGATCAGCACGAGGTCGAGCAGGCCGTCGCCGGGGTCGGCCCCCGGCGCCAGGCGCATGTGCGGGCCGATCTGCCGCGTGTTCATCACCTCCACGGAGAGGTACTCGCCCGAGAGGTCGAGGCCGTCGAGGCCGACCGTCCAGCGCTGGGGGACGGCGTCGGCGATCACCTGAGCCATCAGGCGCAGCCCGTGGGCGTTGCCCGCGTCGCCCCCCGGATCGACGGGCGCCTCCTCGGCGCGGAGCAGCAGGTCGGTGAAGAGTCCGCCGCCCACCGACTCCACGAAGCGGCGCGTGCCATCCGACGCCCGGAGCCGCCCGACGTCGAAGGGCCGCCGCTCCCCGCGCTTCCATCCGCGCGCCAGCGCGAGGGGCGCGGCATCCTCGTCGATGCCCAGGGTGCGGGCGATGTTGTTGGCCGAGCCGAGCGGCAGCAGGGTCGCGCGGGCGCCGGTGCCGGCCAGGGCCGTGAAGACGGCCGCGATCGTGCCGTCGCCCCCGGCGACGGCGATCAGGTCGGCCGTGCCGTCGAGCGCCGTCGACAGATCGCCGTCGGCAGGCTCGTAACGGACCTCGTGACCGGCCTCGGCGAGGGCCGCCATGAGGGCCTCGCGGCCGTGGTCCTCGTCGCCGGCGGACGGGTTGTGCATGAGGGTCACGCGCACGGGGGATCCCCTGGGGGTGGAGTTGACGAGCGGACGGGAGCGGAGCGGGCGGATGCTGGTGTCGAACGATGACGGGATCCACAGCCCGGGCATCGCCGCCCTGGCGCGCGTGGCGGCCAGGCGCGGGGAGGTGCGGGTCTCGCGCCCGATGCCGAGAGATCGTCCGCGGGTCACTCCATCACGTCTTCGCGGCCGGTGCGATACCGACGGACGAAGATCATGGACGGGATCGAGGCCTGAGGGTCGATCGTGGCCGTCCTCGTCGCGCGCCGGTCGTCACGGCGTTGTAGCGTCCCCCGTGACGACCACCCCGCAGCACAGGAGGACGACATCTCCCAACGCACCGCTCTCGACGGCGCGCTCATCGACAGCGCGCTCCCCCGGCCCTCGGAGCGATCCATGGCGCTGGCCCTGGACATCGCCCTCATCGGCGCCGGCGCGGGGCTGATGACGCTCGCATCCCAGGTGGCGATCCCCTGGTTCCCGGTGCCGCTCACCGGCGGCACCTTCGGCGCTCTCCTGATCGGCGGGCTCTTCGGCCTGCGGCGCGCCTTCCTGGCCCTCGCCCTCTACCTGGGCATCGGCATCGCCGGGCTCGGCGTCTTCGCCGACTGGAGCGGCGGCTGGGACTACGCGACGGGCTCGACCGGCGGATATCTCGTCGGCTACCTCGTCTGCGCCGTCATCGTGGGCTGGTTCGCCGACCGCGGCGCCAGCCGGAACCTCATGACGATGATCGGCGTCATGCTGATCGCCAACGCCGCGATCTACGCGTTCGGCGCGACGTGGCTGGCCCGCTGGACCCCCCCGGGCGCCGACGAGGCCCTCGGCTGGAGCTCGGCCTACGAGCTCGGCATCGAGCCGTTCGTGCCGGGCGACATCGTGAAGCTCTTCTTCGCCGCGTGCCTGCTGCCCGGTGGGTGGGCGCTGCTGCGCTTCCTCGAGCGCAGGACGAAGGAGGACTAACCGAGCCCCGGCCCCTCCTGCCCGCGCCGCGGACGGCGCCGCGGGCAGGAGGGGCAGAGATCGAGGCCCTCGCGGTGGGCGAGGCAGCACGACCCGCGCCACCGGGTCACCTCGCCCCCGCCGGGCGGCGCGGCGTCGATGATCGCGAGGGGCACGGTGAGCGGCCCCGGCCCGCCGACCAGCCGGGCCGCGAGCCGCACGGCCCCGTCCGGGCCCGCGAGCCGCCGGCCCACATGGAGGGCCGCCCCGGCGACGGCGTCCGCGGCGAGCGACCAGCGGGCACGCGGGCCGAGCGGGGCGAGGGCGGACAGGGCGACGACCACCGCCAGGTTGGCGGTCAGCGCGTCGCGCAGGCCCGCGGAGCCGGCGACCTCGCGCTCGGGATCGACCAGGCGCAGCCGCGGGGCGCCCGTGGCGTCGACGTGCAGGGCGACGTTGGCGGGGCCGGCATCGGGCGCCCGGCCGCAGAGCAGGAGGCAGGCGATCGCCGGGGCGGCCGTCCGCCATGCGTGACCGTGGACGAACCAGGCGGCGCGCGCCCGCGCATCGCGCGCTCCGGTCGCCGCCATCAGCGCCTCCACGGCGCCCGGCACAGCGGCGAGGTCGGCCACCCGCACCTCGTGCGCGACCGCGGCCGGGGGCTCGCCGAGCTCCGGCAGGACGGCGGCCGCCCGCTCCAGTTGCCGGGAGAGGGGCACTGGAAACGCTGGGGTGCGCCTATCGGTAACAGCCATTGACTTAATCGTAGCCGACGGTACGCTGCCCAACCGAAGTTTCTCAGTTAGGTAACCCTAATACGGAGGTCCGGTGTGGCGCGACTCCTGTTGATCGTCTGTGTGCTCTGCGCGGTGATCGGCCTCGCCGCGTGCGGGGACGACGCCGACGCGGGTGGAACGGGCACCGCCGGTCCCGCCGCCGCGTTCCCGGTCACCATCGAGCACGCGTTCGGCTCGACCACCATCACGCAGGCCCCCGAGCGGGTGGCGGCGTGGGGCTGGGGCAGCGCCGACGCCGCGATCGCCCTGGGCGTCGTGCCGGTCGCGATCCCGTTCCAGAGCTACGGCGGGGACGAGGACGGCGTGCTGCCGTGGATCGCGGAGGCGCTCGAGGACCGCGGCGCCGCCACGCCGGTCGTGCTGCCGGACTCGAGCGAGGAGCCCCCCTACGAGGAGATCGCCGCGGCCGAGCCCGACCTGATCCTGGCGGTCTACTCGGGGATCACGCGCGAGCAGTACGAGCTGCTGTCGAAGATCGCGCCCACCGTCGCCTACCCCGGCGAGGCCTGGGCCACTCCGTGGAAGGACACGATCCGGATCGTCGGCACGGCGCTGGGCAGGGACGCCGAGGCCTCGGCCCTGCTCGAGGACATCGACGCCCGGCTCGCCGGGAAGGCCGCTGAGCACCCGGAGTTGGAGGGTAAGTCGGTCGCGATGGTCTGGGACTCGGCCGGGACGTTCTACGTCTACCGCACCGCGGACCCCCGGGTCGAGGCCACGCTGGCCCTCGGCCTCACCAGCGCGCCGGCGGTGGACGAGCTCGCCAGCGGCGAGGAGACGTTCTACTACACGCTCAGCTACGAGCAGCTCGACCGCCTGGAGAGCGACATCCTGGTCAGCTTCGCCGACACGCCCGCCCTGTCGCGGGAGTTCCTGACCTCGAGCCACGGGCGCGCGATGTCGCAGGTGAAGGAGGGCCGGGTCGCCGAGGTCGTCGGCTCGAGCTTCATCGCCTCGGTCTCGCCCCCCACGGCGCTGTCGCTGACCTGGGGCCTCGACGACTACGTCGAGATCCTGGCCGGCGCGGCCGGGACGACACCGGCGCCGTAGGCCAGGCGCTCCCCGGGGCGTGGCCGCGCGGAGCGGCCCCGCCCCGGGGCGACCCGTCCCGATGGCGACCATCGACACCGCCGCGCACGCCCCGGCCGCCGCAGCCCGCCGGCGGCCGGTTCACCTGCTCTGGGGCCTCGCGGCGTCCGGCGCGGCGCTGGCCGTCGTGGTGTTCCTCGGTCTCGCCCTCGGGGCCCGGTCGATCCCGCTGGACGTGGTGATCGACGCGCTCGTCGAACCGCGCGCCGGCGACAACGACCACCTCGTCGTGCGCGAGCTGCGGCTGCCGCGCACCGTCATCGGGGTGGCCGTGGGCGCCGCCCTCGGGCTCTGCGGGGCGATCCTCCAGGGGACGACGCGCAACCCGATCGCCGATCCCGGCCTGCTCGGGCTGAACGCGGGGGCCTCCCTCGCGGTGGTGGGAGCCATCACGTGGCTCGGGATCGCCAGCCCGGCGGGCGTGGTGTGGTTCGCCTTCGCGGGCACGGCGGCGGCGGCGGTCGTGGTCTACGGCATCAGCGCCCTCGGCGGTGCCGGCGGCGAGCCGATGCGCCTCGCGCTCGTGGGCGCGGCGGTGGCGGCGGCGGCCACCTCGCTGACCACGGTGGTGCTACTCACCGATCTGGAGACCCTCGAGCGCTACCGCTTCTGGGTGGTGGGATCACTGGCGGGGCGCGAGCTCGACACGCTCGTCGCGCTCTCCCCGTTCCTGATCGCGGGAGTGCTGATCAGCATCGGCATCGGCCGCGCCCTCGACGCGATCGCGCTCGGCGACGACCTCGCCACGGGTCTCGGCCAGCGGCTCGACCGGGCACGCTGGTCGTCGGCCGCGGCGGTCATCCTGCTGTGCGGGACGGCGACGGCCATCGCCGGCCCGATCGCCTTCGTCGGGCTGGCGGCCCCTCATCTGGCCCGTCGCATCACGGGCCCGGAGCACCGGTGGATCCTCGCCTACTCGGCCGTGTTCGGGGCGATCATGCTGGTCGCCGCCGACGTCGTCGGCCGCATCGCCGGCGGCCCCGGCGAGATCGAGGCCGGCCTCGTGGTGGCGATGTTCGGAGGACCGGTGATGATCTGGGTGGTGCGCTCGGCGCGGCCGGGGCGCCGGTGAGCGCCCGCGGGGCGGCGGTCGGCGGCGGGATCGCCCGCGGGGCTCGGCGGGCGCGTCTGCGGCGGGCACACCGGGTGGAGCTGGCGCTGGTCGTCCTCGTGCTGGGCATCGCGGCGCTCAGCCTGTCGCTCGGCGCGTACGCGATACCCCCGGCCGACGTCCTGCGCACCCTGCTCGGCGACGGCACGGGCCGTGAGGAGTTCGTGGTGCTCGAGCTGCGGCTCCCCCGCCTGACCCTCGGCGTGCTGGTGGGCGCGGCGCTCGGGATGTCGGGCGAGATCTTCCAGTCGGTGCTGCGCAACCCGCTCGCCAGCCCCGACATCATCGGGGTGACGGTCGGGGCATCCGTGGCCGCCGTCCTCGCGCTCCTGGTGCTCGGCCTCGGCGGCGTCGCGGTCTCGGCGGCGGCCTTCGGGGGCGCGCTGATCGTGGCCGCGGCGATCTACCTGCTGGCCTGGCGCGACGGCGTCTCGGGGGCGCGCTTCGTGCTGATCGGCGTCGCCGTGGCGTTCATGGCGCACGCCGTGCTCGGCTACCTCCTCACCCGCGCCGACATCCGGGACGCCCAGACGGCGCTGGTCTGGATGGTCGGCAGCCTGAGCGGCGCCGGCTGGGACGAGATCGTCGTGGTCGCGGTGTCGCTGGCGGTGCTCGTGCCGGCCGCGCTGGTGCTCTGCGTCCCGCTCCGGGCGCTCGAGCTCGGCGACGACACCGCACGCGGGCTCGGGGTCCGCGCGCAGGGCGCTCGGCTCGGCCTCATCGCCGTGGCGGTCGCCCTCGCGGCGGTGGGGACCGCCGCCGCGGGTCCGGTGGCCTTCGTCGCCTTCGTCGCCGGGCCCATCGCGCGGCGGCTGGTGGGCTCCGGCCCGGCCCTCGTCCCGGCCGCCCTCGTGGGCATGGCCGTCGTGACGGGCGCCGACCTGCTCGCGCTGCACCTGCTTCCGGGCGGCATCCAGGTGCCGGTGGGGATCGTCACCGGGCTGATCGGCGCCCCCTACCTGCTGTGGCTCCTCGCCACGACCGGACGGGGGGAGGCCCGATGAGCGCCGGGCGGCCGGCGGGCCGGCACGAGCTCGCGGCGAGGGCGCTGCGACTCGGCTTCGACGGCGTCAGCGTGGTGCACGATCTCGACCTCGTCGTGCCCGGCGCCCGCACGACCGTCATCGTCGGAGCCAACGCGTGCGGCAAGTCGACCCTGTTGCGCGGCCTGGCGCGCATCCTCCGCCCGGAACGGGGCGCCGTCACCCTCGACGGCCGCGAGATCCGCACGCTCCCCACCCGTGAGGTGGCGCGCATCGTCGGCCTGCTGCCGCAGCAGCCGCTGGCGCCCGAGGACATCTCGGTCGCCGATCTGGTCGGCCGCGGCCGCCATCCCCACCGCGCGTGGGCCCGCCGCTGGTCGGACGAGGACGAGCGGGTCGTGGCCGACGCCCTGGCGGCCACGGGCACGCTCGAGCTCGCGGCCCGGCGCGTGGACACGCTCTCGGGCGGGCAGCGCCAGCGCGCCTGGATCGCGATGGCCCTGGCGCAGGACCCCGACATCCTGCTGCTCGACGAGCCGACCAGCTTCCTCGACGTCGCGCACCAGATCGATGTCCTCGACCTGCTCTGCGCGCTCAACCGCGGCCGCGGCACCACCGTGGTGATGGTGCTGCACGACCTGAACCTCGCGGCCCGCTACGCGGACCACCTCGTCGTGATGGCCGAGGGCCGCATCGTCGCGTCGGGGCCGCCCGCGGAGGTGATCTCGGTGGAGATCGTGCGCGAGGCCTACGGCCTGGAGTGCCGGATCATCGAGGATCCCGTCTGCGGCTCGCCGATGGTGGTGCCGGTCGGCCGCTTCCACACCGACCGCCCGGCCGCCTCGTCAGGCTCAGGCGGCGGGGGTGTCGGCGGACTCCTCCTCCCGGGCCCTGCGGCCCGCGAGGGCGGCGAGCACCAGTAGCGCCCCGATCAGGGCGAAACCGCTGAGCGCCATCACGGGGATGGTCACGTAGCCGAACTCGTCGATCCAGCGGGTCGAGCAGGGAACCCCGGCGCGGCACGCGGCGCTCTCGGCCTCGGGGTTGACCTCGATGTAGATGTGGTAGATCGAGAACGCCGCGCCGATCAGCGGGAAGGCGGCGGCGTAGAGCGTGACTCGGCCGACGAGCAGCACGACCGCGAGCGGGTACATGGCGATGCGCTGGAACCAGCAGAGGCGGCAGGGCAGGTAGTCGGCGATCTCGCTGAAGTAGAGGCTGCCGATCGTCGCGACGGCCGCCACGCCCCAGGCGAGCCAGACGGCCTGGCGGGAGAGGGTGGCCCACGATCCGGCGAAGGACGCCCGTGCCCGGGGGTTGACCGTCACCGCGACGATCAGGGCCACGACGACGACCGCCGAGATCTGGGCCAGGATCGCCAGGGCGGCGAGGGTGGAGTCGACGACCTCGTTCACCGGTCGCCCTCCCGGCGGCGCCCTCGCGCGACTGCTCCACCCGGCGGTCGGCTCACGTGCCCTCGTCTCGTCGTTTCCCGTGCGTCGCGAGAGTATCCTCGGCCGCCGCGGTCACCATCGCCCGGCCGCTGGAGGGATCAGCCGAGGGTGAGGGGGGCGGCCAACGGATAGGCCGGGAGGCCGACCGAAGCCGGGGTGACGGGCTGCATCCGGTATCCGTGCCCGGATCCCGAGGTGGCGCCGCAGGCGCCGTCGCTGTAGCTCGCGGCGGTGAACGCCACGTTCGGGGCCTGCCCGTTCCCATCGACATCGGCCGGTGCGAGCAGGCCGCCCGCCGCGGGCGAGTGCACGACGTAGCCGGCCACCGCCGGCTTGGACGCCGCCCCGAAGGACGCCAGGTACGGCGTGCCGGTGCAGGAGGCGCCGGTCCAGTAGATGGTCTGGTCGTACGACGCGCCGTCCGGCATGAGCGAGATCACGTGACCGGTGGATGTGACCACCGTGAAGTAGTTGAGACTGACGTTCACGATCCCGCCGAGATGGGCACCGTTGCCGTCCCGCACCGAGACCCCACCCGTCGCCGCGGCGCCCGCGGGGCCCTGGGCCCCGGCGGCACCCTGCGGCCCCGTCTCGCCCCGGGGTCCGGCCTGACCGGCCCGCGCACGGGCCGTCCGCAGATTCGGGGCGAGGTCGCGCGCGCCGATCGAGCCGTCGCGGATGTCGCGGCCCGTGAGGCTGGCGTCCTGCACGTCGGCCCCGGTGATCATCTTCGCGCCGGTGGCGGCACCGCCAGCGGCGAGCACGAGCAGGGCGGCGAGCAGGGCGGCGAGCAGGAGGATGCGCGGCGATCGGGGGAACGTCACCCCACGGCTATCGACGCGGCACCGGCCGACTTGACGGCTCAGCGGCCACGTCCGGCCTGGGAGGGACCCGCGTGCACAGCCGCGCCCGGGGAACGGAACGAGACGACCTGCGCAGGCGTGAGGCGGCAGGCGGCGGTGTGACCGTCGTGCCGTCGGGTATCACCACCCGCATGAGCGCGGAACGACGGTCACCGACCGACATGCCGCCCGTCGCGGGCCGTGCATGGCCGGCGGCGCACGCAGCGAGGATCCCCGCGAGCGCCGGTGCGCCCCTACGGGCCCGGGAGTGGGTCTGCGACCACCTCGAGCGCGCGGGGTGGGCCCAGGACCGCCTCGACGACATCGCCCTGGTGGTCGACGAGGCCGTGCAGAACGCCGTGGAGCACGGCTCGGAGCACGCCGCGCCGGTGGACGTGCGGATCACCGCCGACGGCCGTGAGGCGCGGGTCGTGATCAGCGACCGCGGGCGGGCGGGCGCCGAGTCGCCGCTCGGCGCACCCTGTCCCGTCGCCCCCTCGTCGATCCGGGGCCGTGGGCGATGGATCATCGCCGCGCTGGCCGAGGAGGCTGTGTGGGAGGCCCACGGCGGCGGCACCGAGGTGCGCGTGCGGTTCCTCGCCGGCGAGGATCCCGCGGGCGTCTGAGCGCGTCAGGAGGCGGGCGGCGCCCCGGAGCCCCCGAGCTCGCCGACGACGTGCAGCAGGGTGCCCATGGACGTGATCTCGAGCACCTCGGCGGCGAAGCCGCCCGGCGGGGCGACGACGGTGAAGGCGGTACCCGTCGCGCTCAGTCGGCGCGACAACTCGACGAGCAGCCGCAGGCCCTGGCTGTCGATGTAGGTCACCGCACCGAGGTCGACGACGACTCCCGCGGCCGCTGCCCCGGCCTCGTCCGCCATCCGGGCCTCCAGCCCGGCCGCGTTGGAGGTGTCGATCTCGCCGGAGACGGTGAGCACGACGCGGCCCGACGCGTCGCGGGCGGCCTCGACGTGCGCGAGTGGTTCGCTCATCCGGGCACCCGCTGCGATGGGGCGAAGCCCAGGGTCACCGTGGTGCCGCCCTCGTCCCCGCGCCGGACGAACTCCCGGGTCACCGCCCGCATGATCTCCGTGCCCCGGCCGCGGCCGTTCGACGTCGCGGTGGTGGGAGGCCTCCAGGCACCGAAGTCGCGCACGCGCACGGTGATCCCCCCATCGTCGTCGTCGGCCATCTCGAGCACGACGGTACCCGGCTCGCGCCCGGCGTAGGCATGCTCGACGGCGTTGGCGCAGGCCTCCCCGACGGCGAGCAACGCGCCGGTGGACTCCTCGCGGGGCACCTCGCGCGCGTCGAGCCACTCCCGCACGGCCGCCCGCATCGCGCGCAGCTCCTCGGGGCGCGCCGGGAACACGCGGCTGAGACTGGCGGCGTCGACCGGGGCCAGGCGCAGGCAGAGCACCACGGTGTCGTCGTCGGGCGCCGACTCGCTGGTGAGGACGTCCATCACGGCGTCGCAGATCTCATCGACCGTACCGTCCCTGCGCTCGCGCACCACCGCCTCGAGCCGCGCGAGGCCGGCCGACAGGGGCTCTCCGCGCCGCTCCACGAGGCCGTCCGAGTAGGCGACCAGCAGCGACCCCGGCTCGAGCACCGTCGCGGCCTCCGGCCGGTCGCCCACGTCGAGGTTGCAGAGCGGCGCCGAGCGGCCCTGCGCGAGCCAGCGGGTCGCGCCCGACGGTGAGACGGCGAGCATCGGCGGGTGGCCCGCCGAGGCGTAGCTGAGCGCACCGGTGGAGGCGTCGAGAACGGCGTAGCCGACGGTGGCGAAGGAGTTGGGGTCGCGCTCGCGGGCGAAGTCGTGGACCAGGGTGAGGAGCTGCGCCGGCCCGGACGCGTGCGGGGCGAGCGCCGCGAGGGCCACGCGCAGCCCGCCCATGTCGGCGGCGGCCACGATGCCGTGCCCGACGACGTCCCCCACGACCAGCCCGATGCGCCCGTCCGGCAGCGCGAAGGCGTCGTACCAGTCGCCCCCCACCTCCAGCACGTCGCTCGCCGGCGCGTACCGGGCCGCCACGCTGACACCCGGGTGCGGCTCGAGGTCGTCGGGAAGGAGCGCCCGCTGCAGGCGCAGGCCGATCTGACGCTCCTCGTCCTGCACGCGCGCACGGGCGAGCAGCAGGCCGACGCGTTCGGCCACGTCGCCCACGAAGGCGACGTCGTCCGGCGTGTAGGCCGGCCGCTCCGGGTCGACCAGGCCGAGCAGGAGGGTCGCCTCCACCCCTGCGCCGAGGTCGAGCGGCACGACCATCTGCGAGCGGATCTCGAGCCGGTCGACGACGCCCTCGTCGAGGGGGTCGCCCGACGGCAGCAGGCCGGACGCGACGGAGATGTGCGACTCCTCGCCGGCCATCTCGACCACGGCGACGTCGGCGACCTGCGGCACCAGGAGGGAGACCAGGCGACCGGTCCTGGCACGGACCCCCCCGGTGGCCTCCATCTCGCCGAGCACCCGTGCGGTGAGCTCGGCCCGGCGCCGCGCGGCGCGCTCGGCGATCTCGCTCTCGCGCAGGGCCGTGTCCGCCCGGCGGCGTTCGGTGACGTCCTTGAAGACCAGCGCGAACCGCTGCCCCGACAGGCCGACCGGCGTGGCGAACACGTCGAACCACCGCCCCATCGCCTCCGAGCCGCTCTCGAAGCGATGCGGCTCGCCGCCGGACGCGACCCGCGCGTATGTCTCGATCCAGTACGGCTCGAGGTCGGGGATCATCTCGAGCGCCGTGCGCCCCACCGCGTCCCCGAGTCCCGTCATCGACTCGAACATGGCGTTGGTCTCGAGGAACCGGTAGTCGATGGCGCGGCCGGCGGCGTCATGGATCATCTCGGCCAGGCAGTAGCCCTCGTCGATCGAGGAGAAGATCGTCCGCAGCCGCGCCTCGCTCTCGGTGAGGGCGCCCTCGGCCTGCTTGCGCTCGTGGGCGTCGATCACCGAGCCGACGTAGCCGAGGAACGCCCCGTCCGGACCGAGCCGCGGGCGCCCCGAGTCGATCACCCACCGGTAGGCGCCGTCGGCGCGGCGCAGCCGGTAGTCGAGCGCGAAGGCCCGGCGCTCGGCCGACGCCGCGACGAAGCCGTGCCCCGCCGCCTCCCGGTCGTCGGAGTGGATCGCGTTCGTCCATGCGAAGCCCAGCCCCTCGGACGCGCCCTGCCCGGTGAACTCCCGCCAGCCCCGGCTGAGGAAGACGCAGTGGTCCTCGGCGTCGGTGACCCAGAGCATCGCGGGCGCGGCATCGGCGATCTCCATGAAACGCGCGGCGGTGGCCGACGCGACCGCGGTGCGCTCCCTCTCCCCCACCTCGGCGGCGATGGCCAGTGCCGCGATCAGCAGCACCCCGAGCGCGAGCTGGAGGTAGAGCAGGCCCACCTGGGGCGAGACTTCGAGATCGCGCCAGTAGGCGTGGTCGCCGGACGCCGCCTGGGCGGCGATGAACGCGACCACGGTCCCGGTGACGGCCACGGCCCGCGTGTCCAGCCGGAAGCCGCAGACCAGCAACAGGGCGGCGGGCACGAAGACCAGCGGGAGCCAGTCGAGCCAGAAGAGCGCCCAGGTGGAGACCGCGGCCACGGCGGCGATCGCGATCGCCTCGGGCAGGCGCCGCGCGTGGACGGAGGCCTGCGCGCCCGGGCGCAGCGAGAGGATCAGCGCGCCGATGACGAGGACGCCGAGCCCGTCGCCGACCCACCATTCGCCCGCGAAGCGTGCCCACCCGTCGCCGCCGTCGAGCCATGCGTTGGTGGATGCGCCCGCCACGGCCCCGACCGCCGGCCCGGCGATCACGGCGCAGAGGATGAACGCGACGAGGTCGGTGGTGCGGGCGAGGTCGACGCGCGGACGCACCGACGTCAGGAGCAGGGCGCCGACGAGGGGCTGCACGGTGTTCGCCACCGCGTATCCCAGGCTCGGCGCGAGGCCGATGCCGTGGACGAGGTCGAGCAGCACCTCCGTGGCGGCGGCCGCGCCGAGCACGACGGGCCACAGACGCCGCTCCACCAGCACGAGCGCCGCGAGCGTCACCCCGGCGGCCGGGAAGAACGACGCACTCGTCCCGTCGGCGCCGAACCACGAGAACGACAGCTGGGAGCCGGCCGCGTATCCGGCGGCGACCACGATGAAGAGGAGCAGAGGGCGTCGCATCAGGGGCGGCGTCGTCCTGGTTCGGGCAGGCAGTCCGGAACGCGAAGGCTACAACCACGCGGATGTGGGTATCCCGAGGACACGTTCGGTGCCCACCCGCAGGCTTTCACCACCCGGCCGTGATCGAGTGGGGCGGACTGATTCCCGCGGGCCCGCTGCGGCGCGGCCCGGTGTGCCCACTGAGAGGAACCACATGACGACGACACGCAAGCTGCTCTGGGCGGGCGGCGTGCTCGCAGGGGCGCTGCTGATCGTGCTCGGAGCCGTCTGGATCTACACGGGTGCCAGCGCCCGCGGCGAGGTCCACGACACCATCACCCAGGAGCAGATCACCGGCTCCCCCGACATGAGCCCGACGGCGATCCTCGAGGGCATCGAGGCCGCCGGCCTCACCGGCAAGATCACGGTGCCGACCTGCGACATCGCCGACGAGCCGGTCACCAACGGCACGGAGGCGCGCTGCTTCGCCGAGTACATGCGGGTCCACGCGCTCGAGTCGACGGGCGGGCGCACCTACTCCGAGATGGGCCGCTTCCTCGACGCCGACGGCAACGAGGTCTTCAGCGAGGACGAGGCGGCCACGACGCCCAACGGCCGGCCCGTGTCGAACCCGGCCCGCGACCTCTGGGTCTCCCAGCGGGCGCTGGCGACCGGCCTCGAGCTGGCCTACGTGGGTGAGCAGGTGTCGCTGTTCTCGATCGCGACCGGGATCCTCTTCGTCATCATCGGCATCGGCTTCCTGGTGATGGTCTTCGCGGGCGGGATCCTCGGGAACCCGTTCGCCAAGGACGGGGACGCCGGCCCGGCCCCGCCGGCCGGGTAACCGTCGATCGGCGCCGCACCGCCCCCCCGCGGGGGGGCGGTGCGGTCGCGGCCTAACCGCAGGCGCCATCGGGGTTGACGCGCTTGCCCGACTCGTCGCGCCGAGAAGACAGTGGGGCCCGACGAGGAGGAGACCATGGACGCGATTTTCGGTGGACGACCCGCCCCCGACGCGGGCCCGTCCGGCGAGGCGGCGGCATCGGACGCGCGCGGGCTCGGGGGGCTCGCCGCCCTCGCCCGGGAGCTGCGCGAGCGGGAGCGCCGGGCGCTCCTCGAGCGGGAGGGGCCCCTGCACGAGGCCATCCGGGCCGATACTGCGGAGCTCCGGGCCGAGCTGGAGCAGCTGGCCGTCAACGCCCTGGCCGACGGTCACACGCTCGCCGGCGTCAGCGCGGCGGCCCTGCCCTCCGCGGACGCGCGGGCGCGCTTCGAGGCGATGGGCCGGCTGGCGGCTACCTGCGCGCGCACGGCCGAGGTCGAGGAGGTGCTGAAGGACGAGGCCGGAGCCCTCGGCGGGGAGATGCCCGCCGACCGCGCCGCGCACCTGCGGCGGGCCCGCTCACGCGCTCGCTTCGACCTGCACGCCGCCGTCCGCGGAGCAGTGCTCCGGGGCGTCACGCCGGCCGCGATCGTCGAGATCACGCAGGCCGCCGGACTCGATCTGGAGGAGGGCGACCTGGCGCTCGCCTTCGAGGCGCGCTCCGAGCCCTGATCCCGGACGCCCGGGGTGGGCGGCCACGCCCCGGGCCCGTCCTCGGCTCGGTGCGCGAGCGGCCCCTGTCGCGGATCCGGACCGACCCGCCGGCCGAGCTCGCGCGGCTGCGGCGGCGCTCCGACAACCTCACGGGGCGCTGCGCGGGCTGCCGCTTCCTCGGGCTCTGCGGCGGCGGCCTCGCCTCGCGGGCGCCGGCGTCGGGAGCCGGCCTCGAGGGCTCCGACCCCGGGTGCCACCTGAGCGACGTGGAGATCGCCGCCGTGGCCTGACCGGCGCGGGACCGGGACGGTCCCGTCCCGGCCGCCGCTACCCCCCGGCGGGCCGCACCGCGGCGCCGCTGACGGCGGCGCGGTGGACGGCGTCGAGCACGCGCGCCTGGGCGACCGCGTCGGCAGGCCCGTGGCGGAGCGGTCGCCGCCCGTCGATCGCCGCGGCGACGTCGTCGAGCTCGCAGCGGTACGGGTCGGCGCGGTCGATCACGACCCGCTCGACGCCCCCGTCGCGCCGCACCTCGATCACGGGCTCGCGGCAGTGCCAGGGGTCGTCCAGGAAGAGGCTGCCGGCGTCGCCGACAACCTCCAGCTCGTCGCGGTGCCGCGACAGGAAGCCGCAGTCGAACTGGCCGATCAGGCCGCCCGGCATGTGCATCGTCGCTCCGAGCACGAGATCGACGCCGGTCGGCCCCGCGAGCCGCTCGGCGTGGACCCGGTCGGGCTCCTCGCCGGCCACCAGCCGGATGGCGCTGATGCAGTAGCAGCCCACGTCCATGAGGGCGCCGCCGTCGAGCTCCGCGTCGAACCGCGTGTCGGCGGCGCCGCGGAGCTCCTCCAGCGGGAAGCCGAAGGCCGCCCGCACGAGCAGGGGGCGCCCGATCGCCCCCTCGCGCACGAGCCCCTCGAGGCGGGCCGCCTGGGGGTGATGGCGCCACATGAACGCCTCCGACAGCACCAGTCCGCGTCGCTCGGCGAGGGCGCAGACCTCGGCGACCTCGGCGGGGTCGCGCCCGAAGGGCTTCTCCACCAGCACGTGCTTGCCGGCCTCGAGCGCCCGGCGCGTCCAGGCGACGTGCATCGAGTTGGGCAGGCCGATGTAGACCGCGTCCACCCCGGGGTCGGCCAGCAGGTCGTCGTAGGAGCCGTGCGGACGCGGGATGCCGTGCCGGTCCGCGTACGCCGCCGCCGTGCCGGCGTCGCGGCTCGCGACGGCGACGACCTCGGCCTCATCGGTCGCCCGGGCGGCGGCGAGGATCATCTCGTTGATGGCCGCTGTGGACAGGAGCCCCCATCTCACCCCCATGACGACTCCGTCATGGGGCGGGCGGCGATCTCCAGCAGGCGCATGCCCCGGGGTCGCGTGACCGCGAACAGCACGATCTCCGCCACCTCACCGGCGCTCATCATCCCGGCCTCCGATCGTGGATCGCGACCGCGGCCCACGGCGAAGCCGGTGGCCACGCCCCCGGGGCAGACGTTGGTGCAGCGCACCCCCTGCTCGCGCAGCTCGTGGTCGAGGGCGCGCCCGAGCCCCACCTGGGCGAACTTCGAGGCGCAGTAGACCGTCTCCCCGGGGAGCCCGCGACGGCCGGCCTCCGATGCGAGGATCACCACGTCGGCGGCGTCGCTGCGCATCAGATGCGGGAGGGCCGCCTGCAGGGTGTGCAGCGTGCCCTTCACGTTGACGTCGATCATCTCGTCCACGTCCTCCGCGCTGAGCGACAGGAAGGAGCCGTAGCTGGCGACCCCGGCGTTCGGGACGACGATGTCGATGCCGCCGAGCTCCTGCGCGACACGGTCGGTCGCCGCGATCACCGCCGCGCGGTCACGGAGGTCGCACGCGATCGGCAGGGCGCCCTCCACGCCCGGGTCGCCGCCTCCGCGCGAGAGCGCCGCGACCCGCGCCCCGGCGTCGCTGAAGGCGCGGACCACCGCGGCGCCGATGCCGCGGCTGCCCCCCGTCACGAGCGCGACCCGTCCGTCGAGGGCGCTCACGGGCCCGCCGCCGGGAATGCTCGAACCGTCATCACGACCTCCCTGGTCTCACGCCATGGCGACCGCACGACGCGGGGCCGCCGCCATCGTCGCACGCCGTCGCGACGAGGGCCGCGCCGGGAGGGCGGCGCGCTCTCTGCCATGCTCATCCACGACCTCGGGCCGGCGGCGGCGGGGATGAGGAGGCGCGGATGATCCTCGGGGGAGTCGAGGCGGGCGGCACCAAGTTCCTCTGTCTGGTGGCGCAGGAGGACGGCGCCGTGCTCGCCCAGGAGCGGTTCCCGACGCGCGGGCCGGACGAGACGCTGGCCGACGTGCTGGCGTTCTTCCGGCGCGCCCGCGACGGGGGCATCGGCCCCGCCGCCATCGGGATCGGCACCTTCGGGCCGGTGGAGCTGCGCGCGGGCGCGGGCCACGGCCGGATCATGGCCACCCCGAAGCCAGGCTGGGAGGGCGCGGATCTCGTCGGCCCCCTGCGCGACGCGCTGGGCGTGCCGATCGCCCTCGACACCGACGTCAACGCCGCCGCCCTCGGCGAGGCCCACTGGGGCGCCGCCCGCGGCCTGCGCACCGTCGTCTACATGACCGTCGGCACCGGCATCGGCGCCGGGGCGCTGGTCGGGGGGCGGCCTCTGCACGGCCTGGTGCATCCCGAGATGGGACACGTCAGCGTGCCACGCGAGCCCGACGACGACTTCCCCGGGATCTGCCCCTTCCACGGAGCGTGCCTCGAGGGACTGGCGAGCGGCTCGGCGGTCGCGGCGCGCTGGGGGCGGCCTGCGCAGGAGCTCGACGCGGCGACCCGGGCGCGCGCGACCGACCTCGAGGCCCGCTACCTGGCCGCGGGCATCCGCAACCTGGTGTACGTCGTCGCACCCGAGCGCGTGATCATCGGCGGGGGCATCGTCAACCTGCCGGGGTTGCTGCCGGCCGTACGCCGGCGCCTCGCCGAGCTGCTCGGGGGCTACCCCGGGCTTCCCGAGCACGGCGAGGAGGGGTTCGTCGTCGCGGCGGGTCTCGGCCAGGACGCCGGTCCGCGCGGGACCCTCGTCCTGGCCGGGATGGCCGCGGCGGAGGCGGCGCCAGGCTGACGCCGCCTCCGTCCGCGGCGCTCCGTCAGCGCCGGGGCGGCCGTCCGTCCGGACCGGCGAGGTCCGGGTGCCAGCGGGTGAAGTGCTCGAGGTGCTGCTCGGTCAGGGCACCCGGCGGATAGAAGTGCGCGTAGAAGTCGGGGTCGGCGTGCTGGCCCTGCACCGTCAGCCGCTGGTACATCGGATCGATGTCCAGCGGGAAGCGGCCGTAGGTGTCGTAGACGTACTGGCAGTAGCGCTTGACCAGGTCGACCGTGTCATCGTGCGGGCGCGGCACGGCCCCCACCACCTTGTCGGGCTCGAGGTAGGGCTTGGGGACGTCGTCCTCGAACGCCGCCCACTTCATCTCCATGAAGCTGTCGACGGCCTCGTGCATGTCGGCGTAGTAGGGCGGGGTGAAGGCCTCGAACACGCCGTCGCGGCCCACCGGGTAGCGCGTGCCGTTGGTGGCGTCCGCGAAGCGGAAGCCGAGCCCGGGCACGTCGCCGCCGCCCATGATGAAGCGAGCCAGATAGCCCGTGAACGTCCAGCCGCCGAGGCCGAGCGCCTGGAGGGCGAGGTTGATGTTCTGGCAGATGAACGCCTGCTCGACGACCAGCATCGACAGCACGCGCTGCTCGAGCTCGATGATCCCCATCTGGCGCGCGGGATCGAGGCGGCCCGAGTCGAGGGCCGACTGCAGGCCCGCCGAGCGGCGCCCGTTGCGCTCGTCCACGATCGAGAACCCGTAGGAGCGCGACAGGTAGATGAACAGCAGGTTGATGTACTCGAGGGTGGTGTTGGTGACCGGGACGAAGAGTGTGGTGCCCGGCTGGTTGGCGTTCCACTGGTTGAAGTCGAAGAGGCCGGGCAGCGTCGTCGGCAGCGGCGCCCGCCCGGGCTGCAGCTCCACGCGGGCGCGGCGGTACATCTCCAGCAGCCAGTCGACCTGGGCCTCGATCGGCTTGCCCGAGAGGGTGGCCACCTCGCCGGGCTCGGGGATCTGGTCGAACATGCGCAGCATGTAGAGGCCGTCGTCGTTGGTGAAGAAGAGCTCGGTGCCGTGGTTCGAGCACGAGCTCGGCCAGGTGCGGGTGGTCCACTGCACGAGGGTGCTCATGCCCCGGGCGGGGTCGAGATCGCCCAGGTTGAGGCCGGTCAGGCCGGTGCCGGCCACGCAGAGCAGGGCCTCCTCCAGCTCGGAGAGGGGCACCGGGGCGTAGGGGCTCTCGTACTGGAGCACCTCCGAGCCGACGGTCATGCCGAGGCCGACCCTGCGGCTCTTGCGGTCGAAGACGGTCTGGAAGAAGGGGTACTCGAGCGCGTCCACCAGGCCCGGCGGAGCGGTGCTCAGGCCCATCGGGAGGGATCCGTCAGCGGCCATGGCGGGCACCTCCGTCCGTCGGCGGCACTCCGATCCCGCGCGCCTGCTCCCACAGTGTCCGTGTGCACCCCATGGAATCCCCCCTCGACATCGTTCGGCGTGCCGGGAGAGCGCGCCGTCTTTCACGAATCATGCGCCCCCTGACGGTATCGCACCATCCGCACGGGCCCGAAGGGCCCGTGCGGGATCACCGCAGGCCCACGGTCAGGGAGCGGTGTAGGCCCAGGTGCCGTAGACGCCGGTCGCGGCGCTGGCCTGGACGGCGCGCACCACGAAGCCGGTGCGGCTGCCGGCCAGCAGCGGGATGGCCTCGCCGGAGACCGTTGTGCCCACCCCCACGGACGCCGACAGGTAGAGGCAGACCCTGCCCGCGGGCGCGCTCGGCGCGAGGGCGGTCCCCACGCAGGAGGGATCGGCGTCGCCCACCGCAGCCGCCGCGGCGAAGTTGACGTTCGTGTCGGTGAGCTCGGAGGCGGCGAGCCCCGGCAGGCTCACCACCTGGCGCAGGTCGACCGTCGTGACCCCCGTGAGGTTGGCCGACAGGCCGAAGGCGCCGCCGACCGTGACGCCGGAGGGGATCGTTCTCGTGGCGAGGGTCGCGTAGGCGCTCGCCGGGCGCGATCCCAGCGCGGCCGCGTCGGCGGCCCGCTCGGCGGTCACGGCCGACGGCACCGTCCCGAGGCGGCTCTCGTTCACCTGGACGCCGGTGAGCGAGTCGGGGCGGATCCGGTTGGCGCCGAGCGTCCCCTTCTTCACCCGGTCGCCCGGAAGGGAGTTCTTGACGACACGCTTGCCGCTGATGGCGTCCTTGACCGACGCCGCGGTCGACGTCCCGCTCAGCGCCACCGCCAGCGCGATGCAGGCGATCACCATCGACGGCGTCACACGCCGGGCCCAGTACCGCATCAACGCCTCCTGCTCGCCGGGAGCGGCCGCTCCCCGGCTGACCACCAAAGCACGCCTGCCGGCGGTGGCGGCACCGAATCCCCCACCCGGGTGGCTACCGGCGCACGTTCAGCACGATTTTCCGATCAACGGCCCGGGCCGCGTGGCGGTGGCGGACCCGCAGCACCAGGCGGCCCGTCTCCTTCGGGCGTAGCGCGAGCACGATGTTGCGCGACTTCGGGCGGACGAGCCGGAGGGTCGTCCACCGCCCGGAGGCGAGCTGCTGCTGGAGGACGACGGGGCCGGACGGGACCGCGCGGAAGGCGAGACGGATGCGGACGGCACGACCGACGCGGGCCCTCTTCGGCGCGACGAGGCGCGTCAGCAGGCCCCGGGCCGCGGGGGCTCGCGCCGGTGCGAGGGCCGGGGCCGGAGCGACGTCGAGCGCGACCTCGTCACCCAGGGGGTCGCCGGCGCCGGCGGGCGGGACGATGCGCAGGATGCGGTCATCGGTCGCGACCGGATCGCCGCGGCCGTCGCGGTTGCTGGTCGTGACCCAGATGGCGCCGTCGGGCGCCTCGGTGACGGCGCGCAGGCGGCCGTAGGCGCCCTGGAGCAGCGGCTCGTCCTGCACCACGCGGGGCCCCGAGAAGGTGAGCAGGCGCAGGACCTCACCGCGCAGACCGGCGACCAGGGCCTTGTTGGTCCAGCTCGACCCGGGGAGGGTGACGAAGGCGAGGCCCGAGGGGGCGATCGTCACCGGCCACAGGTGGGCCGGCGCGATCCAGGAGCCGTGGTCGGCGCCGTACACGAACGGCCAGCCGTAGTTGCCGCCGGGGACGATCAGGTCGAGCTCGTCGTCTCCGCTCGGGCCGTCGAAGACGCTCGGGCCGTGGTCGGTCGAGAAGAAGCGCCCCGATCCCGGCTGCCACGCGAAGCCCTGCGGGTTCCGCAGCCCGGTGGCGTGGATCTCGGGCGTCACTCGGCCTCCGCGGAACGCGCCCGGGGGCACGCGGAGGACCTTGCCGTTCAGCACCGAGAGGTCCTGCGAGCGCGGCCCGTACCCGGCATCGCCGGTGCCGACGTACATGGCGCCGTCGGGGCCGAAGCGCACACGGCCCGACGAGTGGATCGAGCCCATCAGGATGCCGCCGATCACCACGCCGTCGAAGGCCAGCGCGTCGCCGGCCATCCTCCAGCGCTGCACCTGCATCTCCGAACCCACCGTGGCGGTGAGGTAGACGAAGGGCTGACCCGCCGCGAAGGCCGGATCGAGGGCCAGGCCGAGCAGGCCGCCCTCGCCGTTCTGGGTCACGGTGAGGCGGGCGGCGGGGGTCGGCGACAGGCGCCCGTCGGCGGCGACGATGCGCACCGCGCCGGTGCGCTCGGTGACGAGCGCGCGCCCGTCGGGCAGGAAGGCGATGTCCCAGGGCACCGTCAGCCCCGTGGTGATGACCGAGACGACCGGGCCGCCCTCCGCCCGGACCGGAGCCGCGCGCCCGTCCGAGGGGAGCGCGGCGACGGTGACCCAGACGGCGGCGGCGATGACGGCGGCGAGAGCGCGCCTGAGACGGTCTGGAGGGGTCATCTGGCTGCCCCCATCGGCAGGAGGCGCGAAAACTTTAGCCCTGCGGTCGGAACGGGTGTCCGGCCTCTCGTCGAGGTGACACGACCGTTACTCGGTCGTCGGCGGCTTCGGGTCCTCGCGACGCTCGAGCTGGATCTGGTGCCGGGCGCCGGGCACGCCGTCGGCGATCTCGCGACTGCGCTCGCGCTCGGCGTTCAGCTCCGCCCCGAGCAGCAGGGCGATGTTCGTGATCCAGAGCCAGACCAGCAGGACGACGACGCCCCCGAGCGAGCCGTAGGTGCGGTCGTAGCTGGCGAGGTTGGACACGTAGACGGCGAAGCCCACCGAGGCGACGAGCCACACGCCGAGGCCCATCATGACTCCGGGCAGCACCGCGCGCACCGCGCGCTGGCGCACGTTGGGCGACGAGTGGTACAGCAGCGTGAGCATGCCGACCACCGCCAGGGCCAGGAACGGCCACTTGGCGTAGTTCCAGGCCGACACGGCGGTCGCGCCGATGCCGAGCGGCTCGGCGATCGCCTCCACGACCGGCCCGGTCAGGACGATCGCCAGCACCACCACGGCGAGCATCAGGGTCATCACCAGCGTGATGAGCACCTGCAGGGGGCGGAGCTTCCAGAAGGGGCGCCCCTCGCGCGTCTCGTAGATGACGTTCGACGCGCGGCCGAACGCGGCGATGTAGCCCGAGGCGCCCCACAGGGCGCCGGCCAGGCCGAGCACGAGCGCGAGGCCGGCGGCGCCCGGGTTGGAGGTGATCGAGTCGATCGGCCCCTCGAGGGCGTCGGCCGCGCTCGCGGGCGCGAGCTCGACGACGATGTCGGTGATCGTGTCCGGGTCGGCGAAGAGGCCGATGAGCGACGACAGCACGAGCAGCGCGGGGAAGAGCGACAGGAGCCCGTAGTAGGTGAGCGCGGCCGCCCAGTCGGTGAGACCGTCCTCGAGGAACTCCGAAGCCGAGCGGCGGAGCGTGGCCCAGGTGGAGCTGCGCGGCTCCGCACCGGCCGGACGCGCGTCCCGGTGCGGGGGGTCGACGGCCACCGGCGGGCGGTCGCTCACGGGCGCCGCCGGCTCCGCATCCGCTTCACCACCATCGGGATCACCACCGGTGCGAGCCGGAACAGCCACTTCCTCATCGCGATGCCTTTCGTCGGGGGTCCTGTCCCCCGGTTCCCGCCCCCGCGCTTTCGCACGCATCCGGCGGTGCCGGCCGGACACCCCCCGGACCACCCCGGCCAGGCGATCGACGAGGCCGGCGTCGGACCGCGTCCCCACGCAGCGGGCGCGTCCAGGTCGGCGAGCGTCGCCGCGCACGTGGTACGTCCATCGCGCCATCCACCTCGACCGGCGCGAGCAGGGCCTCCTCGATCCGCTCGGCGACCAGCGGGCCGCCGGTCCCGGTGCTCGGCGGGCAGCGTCCTCCCCCGGAGAAGCGCGCCGCGGGCGCGCCGCGCCGTGCCCGCGGCCCACCTCGTCCCGGCCCCTCCGTGCAGGCGGCGGCGGGACCGCAGGGCACGCGGCGCCGGCGTCGCCTCGATCGAGGGTCGGGCATGCGCTGTCAATCGGCGGCGATGCTGTCCTCCGCGTCAAGCCGCCCTCAAGAGCGCGTCAGGCCGACGCGGCCGCGCTCAGGCCGAGCGCGCCGTCACCAGCTCGCGCACCCGGCAGACGAGGTCGCCCGCGAGGTGACGATCTCCGGGGGGGTGGTCGGCCTGACCCGGATCGAGTTCGACCTGCTCGACGCGCTCACCGCCACGCCGCGCGTGGTGGTCTCGCGCACCGCGCTGCTGGAGGGCATCTGGGGCGCCAACTGGTACGGCGACGACCACGTCGTGGACGTCCACCTCTCCAACCTGCGCCGCAAGATCGGCGCGGGCTACATACGCACGGTCCGGGGCGTCGGCTACCGCACGGGCGACGGCACCTGAGCCTCGATGCCGACGCCCTCGCGGCGCTCGAAGAGGAGATGGGCGGGCCTGCGGGCGCCGCCGAGATCGTGCGGATCTACCTCGGCCGCCTCCCCGAGCGCCGCGACGCGGTGATGGACGCGCACGACGAGGCCGCACGGGCCCGGGCGGCGCATGCGCTCGGCGCCCCGAGCGCGCTGGTCGGCGCGCTCGGCCTGGCCGCGCGTTGCCGCACGATCGAGCAGCGGGCGCGGGCGGGCGGGCCGGTCGCGGACGACGAGCTCGCGGCGTTCGGCGCCGAGTGCGCCCGGGTCGCAACCGCGCTCGCCGAGGTCGCCGGGTAGACGGCGGGCCGGTCCATCGGGGTGCGCGCGGATGCGGCGTGCGGAGCAGCCACGGCGGCGGATCCGGGGTGCCCCCGCGGTTGACC
This sequence comes from Actinobacteria bacterium Ga0077541, assembly GCA_001464995.1. Classification (GTDB taxonomy): domain Bacteria; phylum Actinomycetota; class Thermoleophilia; order Miltoncostaeales; family Miltoncostaeaceae; genus Miltoncostaea. The sequence goes on along the minus strand of LNEQ01000269.1, from coordinate 961 downwards.
GCGGGGACCATGGGGGAGGATGAGGGCATGACCATCGACCCGCGCGCCACGATCGCCGCATGGAGGGTGCTCGATGTCATGAGCGCCCCGATCCGGATGTGCCCGCCCGGCATGCCCCTCGAGGAGGCGGCCGAGCTGATGGCCGACGAGCGCATCCACTGCCTCGCCGTCGTCGACGTGCCCGAGGACCCGGCCGGGGACGACCGCTTCATCGGGCTGCTCTCCGCCCTCGACCTGGTGACGGCGCTCGACGCCGCCTCACCCCCGGCCTCGGTGGCCGAGCTGGCCAGCGAGGGCCTGGCGAGCGTGGCGGCCGACGCGCCGCTCGCGGACGCCGTGCGGCAGATGCACGAGGCCCGCGTCCAGCACCTGGTGGTCGTCGCCAAGGGCTCGGGCCGCCCCGTGGGGCTGCTCTCGACGCTCGACATCCTCCGCGCCCTGGCCGACCTCGCCGCGGGCGCCGAGGAGGACCTGGACTAGTGCCGTGTCAGGTGACGTTGGCCGTGTTCTGGCCGCGAAAATCCCGCGGGCCAAGGAAGAGGGAGATCCCCATAGCTGAGGCTATGGGGTCGAGCGATGACGCTGGATCCGCGTTGATTTGCAGCGAGGCAGAACCGGGCGAACGTTGCCTGACACGGCACTAAGGGAGCTGCTTCGGGTCGCCCGGCCCGGCCGAGACCGGCCGCTCGTCGGCCTCCGGCCGCGTCTGCGAGAGCCGGCGCATGAGGTCCACCACGGCCACCCGGTCGGCCTCGGACGGCAGCCCCCAGCCGTTGCGGTAGCCGAAGCGCTCGGCCACGGGCATCGTCCGCTCTCCGTCCAGCAGCTCGATCTGCTCCAGCGTCACGAGGGCCGGATGCGGCACCCCGCAGGTGCGGGCGAGCCTCAGCAACTCCGCGCGCAGGCCCATCACGTAGTTGGCCAGGCGCTCCGAGGCGCGCTCGGGGTCGAGGCCGCGCTG
>LNEQ01000268.1 GCA_001464995.1 Actinobacteria bacterium Ga0077541 | reverse complement strand
GCGAAGAGCCGGTAGACCCGGGCCAGCGCCATCCGCAGGGGCAGCGCGACGTGGTCGGTGAAGACCAGCGGGCCGGCGCCCGTGCCGCCCTCGCCTCCGTCGATGGTGATGAAGTCGGGCCCCTCGCGGCGGCCGTCCATGCGCTGGGCGAGCTCCTGCCAGAAGCCCAGCTCGCCGACGGCCGACTTGATGCCCACCGGCAGGCCGGTGGCGTCGGCGATGCGCTCGATGAAGGCGATCAGGCCCTCGACGTCGGAGAACTCGGAGTGCACCGGCGGGCTCTCGCAGTCGCGCCCCACCGGCACGCCGCGGGCCTCGGCGATCTCGGGGGTCACCTTGGCCGCCGGCAGCATGCCCCCGACACCGGGCTTCGCGCCCTGGCTGAGCTTGATCTCGATCGCGCGGACCGGGGCCTCGGCGACCCGCTCCAGGAGGGCCGGCATGCTGAACCGCCCCTCGGCGTCGCGGCAGCCGAAGTACGCGGTGCCGATCTGGAAGACGACCTCGGCCCCGTGGCGGTGGTGGACGCTCAGCCCGCCCTCGCCGGTGTTGTGGAGGCACCCCGCGGCCAGGCAGCCACGGGCCATCGCCTCGACGGCGTGCGCGCCGAGAGCGCCGAAGCTCATCCCCGAGACGTTGACCGCCGAGGCGGGCCGGAAGGCGTGCCGGCGGCCGTTGCCGGCGCCGAGCACCTTGGCGCAGGGCAGCGGCCAGCCCTCGGGCTCGCCGCCCGAGGGCGGCGGATGCGGGAACGCCGCCTGCTTGATGAGGATGTGGCCCGGGTGGCGCGACCAGTCGACGTCCGACCCGAAGCCGAAGTAGGGGTCCTGCCGTTTGGCCGTCGCGTACACCCAGCGGCGCTGGTTGCGCGAGAAGGGCCGCTCGTCGTCGTTACCGGTGACGATGTACTGGCGCAGCTCGGGGCCGAAGGCCTCCAGCAGGTACCGCAGGTGCCCCACGACCGGGAAGTTGCGGAGGATCGCGTGCCTGCGCTGGGTCAGGTCGTAGGCGACCACCCCGGCGACGGCGGCGCCGGCGACGCCCGCGGCACGACGACGGCGTCGCCTCGGACGGGATGCCTCATCGGCGGGGGCGCGGGCCACGGGCCTGTTCTAACAGGCGCTCAGGACGGCGGGGCCGGGATCCCGTCCTGCGGATGGGCCCCCGGGCCGAGCCAGCGCATCAACACCACCGAGCCGCCGGTCGCCAGGATGATCCGCCAGTCCATGCGCAGCCAGAAGGCGCGGGCGGCCATGCAGCGCTCGGGGGTGGTGCCCCGGTGGAGGATCGAGTTGGCCCCGATGGCGGCGCGGTATCCGGCCCGGCGCAGATCCTCCTCGATGCGCGCGACCGCGGCGGTGGCTCGCGGCGATCAGCATGTTCTGCATCTCCACGATGTCGGGGGCGAAGGGCCGGCCGTAGAAGAAGGCCACCATCTCCCCGCCGTCGAAGGCCACGATGCTCGGCGCCGTCGCGAGGCTCGACGCGATGGCGGCGCGATCGGCGGGCCGGCGGTTCTCGCGGACGATCAGCTCGGCGATCGCCGCGGCGTCGTCGGGGACGCCCGGGCGCATCCGGATGCCCGGGGGCGCCTCTGGGCCCGATGCGGTCGCCGGCATGTCCCCAGGCTGGCCCCGCCGGCGGCGGCGCGCGTCGGTGGGCGGGCGTACCGCAGATGCGGGAAACCCCGGACCGCGCCGGGCCGGAGCGGGTCTATCGTGGGCGCGTGGCGTTCGCGGCATCCCAGGCGATCGGGGTCTTCGACTCCGGCGTCGGCGGGCTCACCGTCCTCGACGAGTGCCTCGCCGCCCTCCCGGCGGAGGACTTCACCTACTTCGGCGACACGGCCTGGTTCCCGTACGGCGACCGGGATCCGGCGCAGGTCCGCGACCGCGCCCTCGCGATCGGGCGCTGGCTGGCGGGCCGCGGCGTGAAGCTGATCGTGGTCGCCTGCAACACGGCGACCGCGGTGGCGCTGGCCGAGCTGCAGCGCGCGCTCGACGCTCCGGTCATCGGCGTCATCCATCCCGAGGTGCGGGCCGCCGTGCACGCCACCCGCAACCGGCGCGTGGGACT
>LNEQ01000267.1 GCA_001464995.1 Actinobacteria bacterium Ga0077541 | reverse complement strand
CGCGGCTTTCGCCGGCTCGACAACCTCATCGCCCTGATCCACCTGGTATGCGGCCGGATCCACGTCGCCCTTCCCACGTGAATGCACGAAGAGCCCCAATTGGACGAGGGCGCGAGGTCCAAATGGACCCCGAACCCGCGGCGGGGCGGCGGGCGGCGCTCCCGAACCGTCGCGCCCGGGATCCCGCTAGGCGGTGAGCTCCCGGACCATGCCGTCCTCGACCATGATCCTGCGGTTCACCGCGACGCGCTCCAGCATCCGGCGGTCGTGCGTGACGAGGATCAGGGTGCCCTCGTAGTCGCCGAGAGCGTCCTCGAGCTGCTCGATGGCCTCCAGGTCGAGGTGGTTCGTGGGCTCGTCGAGAACGAGGCAGGTGACCTCGCGCGCGGCCAGGATGGCCATCAGCGCCCGGGTCCGCTCTCCCGGGGAGAGGTCCTCCGCGGGGCGCTCCACGCGGTCGGCGTCGAGCGAGAACTTGGCCAGGAGCGTGCGGGCCTCCTCCCCCCGCAGGCCCGATCGCTCGGTGACGGCGTCGAGGAGCCGCGGCGCGCCGAACAGGGCGGTGCGCTCCTGCTCGATCTCGCCGACGACGATCGAGGGCCCGGTGCGTCCGCTGCCGGCGGCCAGGGGGATCCGGCCGAGCAGGGCCCCGATCAGCGTGCTCTTGCCGCCACCGTTCGGACCGGTGACGACCAGCCGGTCGCCGCGGCGCACGTCGAGATCGACCGGGCCGAGACGGAAGGCGCCCCTCGCGACGACCGCGCCCTCCAGCACGGCCACGACGTCGCCGCCACCGCGGCCCGAGGCGAGCCGCAGCTGCAGACGCCATCCCTCCCAGGGCTTCTCCACCACCTCGAGCCGCTCCAGCGCGCGCTCGGAGGCCCGCACCTTCGAGGCCTGCTGCTCCGAGCGCTCCGCGCGCATCGCGCGGCCGATCTTGTCGGGGTCCTTCGGCCGCTTCTTCTCCTTCTTGACACCCTCCTCCGACCACGCCCGCTGGCGCCTCATGCGGTCCTCCAGCCGCCCCCTCTCGCCCGCGTAACGCCCGTGGGCCTCGTACTGGCGCGCGCGGGCCTGGTCGCGCTGGGCGATGTAGTCGGTCCATCCGCCGGCGTACTCGCGCACCTCGTGCGTGGGCTCGACCACCTCGACGACCCGGCGGACGCAGCGGTCGAGGAAGGCGCGATCGTGGGAGACCGTGACGACGGCGCCGCGGTGGGCGTCCACCAGGCGCTCGAGGATCTCGAGCCCGGCGAAGTCGAGGTCGTTGGTGGGCTCGTCGAGCAGGAGCAGGTCGACCCGCGCGAGCACGAGCACGGCGAGGCCGACGCGGGCGGCCTGACCGCCCGACAGGGCCCCCATGGGGAGATCCAGGCGGTCGGGGGAAAGCCCCACCTCGGTGAGGGCGGCGCCGGCGCGGGCGCCGAGGTCGTCCCCCCCGAGGGCGAGGAAGGCCTCGAGGGCGTCGGAGTACTCGTCCACACGCGCCGGATCGACGGCCAGGGCGGCGGTGAGCGCGTCGAGGCGCTCCTCCGCCGCCGCCACGCCGGTGCGCCGCGCCAGGTGCTCGGCCACGGTCTCCTCGGCGGCCGGCCGCCCGCGCTGGTCGAGCAGGCCCACGCGGAGCGCCGGCGGGGCCCGCAGGATCCGCCCCTCGTCAGGCGCCTCGACGCCCGCCATCACGCGCAGCAGGGTCGACTTGCCGATGCCGTTCGGCCCGACGACGCCGACGCGCGCATCGTCGGGGATCAGCAGCGAGACCGACCGCAGCACGGTCCGGGGCCCGTAGGCCTTGGAGACGCCATCCAGCGAGAGCATCGCGCCAGGGTCGCAGATCGCTCGACGGGTCGGAGCCGGCCGACGCGCCCCGGCGCCATCGTCGTTGACGGTCCGTCCGGACCCGGACCCTCGGCCGATCGCCCGACGGCCCACCGGAGGGACGACGAGACCTCGCCCGCCCCTCCGCCGGGGTTCGGGTCAGTCCTCTCCCGGGTGGGCGAGACCCGACTGAAAGGCGACCACGACCGCTTGGACACGGTCGCGGACGCCGAGCTTGGCGAGGATGCGACCGACGTGGGTCTTCACGGTGGCCTCGCCGAGCACGAGGACTCCGGCGATCTCGGCGTTCGAGAGGCCCTGGGCGAGGAGCCGCAGGACATCCAGCTCGCGCGGGGTGAGCTCGCCGAGGGAGGCGGGCGGCCGGGGGCCGGTGGGAGGCCGCCGCAGGTACCCCGCGATCAGGCGGCGGGTGATGGCCGGCGCGAGCAGCGACCCACCGTCGGCGACGATGCGGATTCCGCCGACCAGCTGCTCCCGCGGGACGTCCTTCAGGAGAAAGCCACTGGCGCCTGCCCGAAGGCCTTCATAGACCTGCTCGTCGGCGCCGAAGGTGCTGAGGATGAGCACGCGCGCCGGGGAGCCGGACTGCACGATTCGGCGCGTCGCGGCGATGCCGTCGATATCCGGCATCCGGACGTCCATCAGCACGACGTCCGGCGACAGGGCGGCGGTCCGCGCGATGGCCTGCCGGCCGTCGGCCGCCTCACCGACCAGCTCGAGACCCGGCTCGAGGTCGATGATCAAGGAGAGCCCGGCGCGCACGAGCGCCTCGTCATCGGCGATCAATACGCGGATCGCCGCTCCGTCGCGACAGCTCACAGAGGTAGCGTCGCCCGCACGCCGTAGCCGCCTCCCATGCGGGGGCCGGCGTCGAGCCGGCCGCCGTAGAGCGTGACGCGCTCGCGCATCCCGAGGAGGCCGAGCCCCTCGTCGGAGGCGCTGGGGGGCCGGCCGTCGTCGACCACCTCGATCTCGACGTCGGCCGGGCGATAGCGGAGCGTCACCGCCACGCGGGCCATCGACGAGTGCCGGAGTGCGTTCGTGAGCGCCTCCTGGGCGATCCGGAAGACGGTGAGGTCGACCCCGGGGGCGAGCTCATCGGGGACTCCCTCGACGTTCAGGTCCACGACGAGGCCCACGCGCCGCACCTGCTCGATCAGCTCCGGCAGTCGTGCCACCCCCGGCCGCGGAGCAAGCGGGTCGTCCTCCCCCGGGGCCCGGACCATCGCGAGCAGGCGGCGCAGCTCGGAGAGCGACGAGCGCGCCGAGACCGCGATCCCCCGGACGGGCTCGACAGCGCGCGCCGGATCGCGCTCCAGCGCGGCGTCGGCTGCGTCGGCCTGGAGGGCGATCATGCTGAGCCCGTGCGCCACGACGTCGTGGAGCTCCCGCGCGATCCGGGCCCGCTCGGCGGCGAGGGCGTCGCGCGCGGCGCGGCCCGCGCGCTCGCGCAGGGCCCGGCCCGCCGCGAAGGGCACGAGCACGAACAGCAGCAGCGAGGGCGGGATGTTCCAGGCCGTGTCGGTGGGATCGCGCAGGATCGAGACGGCGATCGCCGCGCCGACCGCCCCGGTACCGATGAGCGCGTTCCTCATTCCGCACTCGATCGCCACGCTGTAGACGGCGAGGACGACGGCGATCAGCACGCCGATCGACTCGATCGTCGACGCGAAGATCGCCGTGACCACCAGGGCGGCGGCGATTCCGGCGGCGAGCATGAGGGGGTGGGAGCGGCGCGCCACGAGCCCCAGCGTGCAGGCGAGCGTCGCCACGGTCGCCAGCCACGGCCTGTCGATGTCGTCCGATCTCGAGATCTCGATCGCCGACACCACCGCGAGCCCGAGCGCGATGGCGACGTCGCGATACCGGGGATCGATGGCGGATCCGGCCCGCCGGATCCGCTGCGCCGGCGCGTTCATGCGGCAACCGTAGTGGCGCGGCGCGCGCCGTGGCATCCACCTTGAGGATGACCCGCCGACGCGGATCCGCCGCGAGGGTGACGGGACATCCGCATCGGTGGCGACGGCGGACGCGGCACGCGCCCCTAGCGTCGCCCCACCCCCACGATCGGAGACACCGATGCGCCATCCCGCTCGCTGCTGCCTCGTCCTGGCCCTCGCCGCACCGATGGCCCTCGCCGCCGGATGCTCCGACTCCGGAGACCCCGCTCAGGCCCGGCCGCCCGCCACCGCCGCGGGCTCCGTCGCCGACGCCCTCCCCCTCACCGCCCGCGTGGTGCAGGGGGACGAGCTCGCCGGGTTCACCGCACCGCCCGCGCTCGCACTCGACCTCGCGGCGATCTCGGGCGAGAACGAGGTATCGGCGGTCGAACTCCGGCGCCGCGGCATGGTCCGCGCCGCGAAGACCGAGCTGTCGGGTCCGCCCATGGCGTTCGGCATCTCGGCCGTCGCCGAGCTCCGCACACCCGCGCAGGCGCGCGCGGAGGCGGCGCGCCTGCTGGCCGTAAACGGATCGTCGGAGCCCGGCCTCGCCGCCCGGGCGATCACCGTCACCGGCATTCCGGGCGCGAGGGGCGCGCGGAAGACCGGGCGCCGCGATGGCCAGGACTTCGTCGCCTTCGAGGTGGTGTGGGCGGACGGCGTGCGGGCGCACGAGCTCTTCGTGCTCGGCCGGGCCGGCGACGTCCGCCAGGCCGACGTGCTCGCCGCTGCGGCGGCGGTCCATGCCCGCACCGCGGGGGAACCGGCGGGTGGTGACTGAGCGTAGGCTGCCGCTTCGTGGACATGGACCTCCTCACGGCCCTCTGCGAGGCCGCCGGAACGTCGGGGCGCGAGGAGCGCGTCCGGGCCGTCGTGGCGCCCCGCCTGGAGGAGCTCTGCGATCGTGTGGAGACCGACCCCCTCGGCAACCTGATGGGCATCCGGGAGGGCGGTGGCCCGCGCCTGATGCTCGCCGCCCACATGGACGAGATCGGGCTGATGGTCACCCACATCGACGACCGGGGCTTCGTGAAGGTGATCCCGATCGGGGGCTGGGACGCCCGGACCCTCGTCGGGCAGAGCGTCAGCATCCACGGGCGCGAGGACCTCGAGGGGGTCGTCGGCCTTCCGCCGGTGCACCTGCTCGACCAGAAGGACCGCGCGAAGGCGCTCGAGGTGACCGATCTCGCGATCGACCTGGGGCTGCCGGCAGAGCGCGTGCGCGAACTCGTCCGCCCCGGCGACGTGGCGACCCGCGTGCGGGCGCTCCGCCCGCTCGGGGACCTCGTCACCGGCAAGAGCCTCGACGACCGCGTCGGCGTCTTCGTGATGCTCGAGGCGCTGCGGGCCGCAGGCCCCTCCGCGGCCGAGGTGGTGGCCACCGCGACGGTGCAGGAGGAGGTGGGCCTGCGCGGGGCGCGCGTCGCGACGGCGCGCGTGCTGCCCGACATCGCCCTCGCCATCGACACCTGCCCCGCCAACGACGGCCCCGGCGCCCCTTCCGGCGGCGCGACGACGCGCCTCGGCCAGGGCACGGCGATCCGCGTGATGGACGCGAGCGCGATCGGAGCTCCGGCCCTCGTCGACCTGCTGACGCGGATCGCGGTCGACGCGGGCATCCCCCACCAGTTCCACGTCGCCAACCGCGGCGGCACCGACACGGGGAGCCTGCAGCTCTCGGGCCGGGGCGCCGTCGCCGGCTGCGTCTCGATCCCGACCCGCTACGTGCACTCCAGCGTCGAGGCGTGTCATCCGGACGACATCGAGGCGTCGATCCGCCTCGTGGCCGGGCTCATCGAGAGGATCGGCGAGCTCGCGGCGCCCGCCTGATCCGCCTCAGGCGATCAGGATCCCCACGATGAACGCGCCGGCGATGAGCGCGCCGACGGCCGTCCAGCCCTGCGCCCCGATGCGCCCGTAGGCCATGTGCCCGCGGCCGTAGCCCGACAGCACGAATCCGGCCGCCGCGCCGCCCACGATGCCGCCGATGTGCCCACCGATCGAGATGCCCGGCAGCACGAAGGTGATGCCGAGGTTGAGCAGCAGCAGCATCCCGATCGAACCCCCGAGCAGCGCGACGCCGCGCTGGCGCTCGAGCAGGTAGAGCGCGGCCATCAGCCCGAACACCCCGCCCGACGCGCCGATCGTCGGCGAGTTGGGGCTGAGCAGGAGCGCGCCCACCGACCCCCACAGCACTGCTGCGAAGTAGATCGCCAGGAAGCGCCCGGCGCCCGCGTACCGCTCGAGGGCGCCTCCGAGGATCCACAGCAGGTACATGTTGAAGCCGATGTGGATGATCGAGGCGTGCAGGAAGCCGCCCGTGACCAGGCGCCACCACTCGCCGTCGGCGATGGCGGGGCCGAAGACCGCGCCGTCGCCCACCAGGCTCGACAGGCTGGCGTCCTGGAGGCTGCCCGCCTGGGCGACCTGGGCGAGATAGAAGACGAGGTTGAGCGCGACGAGGGCCGTCGTCGCGAACACCGTGTCCGACCCGGCCCGGGCCCCGAGGCGGCGCACGCCGGCCGCCGCCGCGGAGGAGCCCCCGCGCGCGCACTCGGGGCAGCGCACGCCGACCGCGGCGGTCGTCATGCAGGCCGTGCAGATGGGCCGCTCGCAGTTCGAGCACGAGAGCAGGGTCTCGCGGTCGGCGTGCCGGTAGCAGTGCATCGTGTCCGGCGCGGTGGTCTCGGGCGGCGTGGGCATCGACGCCACAGCGTAGCGCCCGGACGCCTCGCGGCGACGACCGGCAGGGCTTGCGACGGCACGCGGGCCTCTGGAATCCTCGGGGCGTCGCATCGTCGTGGCGGCCCGCGCGAACGGGCCGCGCCGGGAGGGCGCGTGACACTGCAGCACCAGCTGGGCGAGGAGACGCCCGAGACCGGCCTGAGGATCGGGACGACCGGGCACGAGGGCTGGGCCGTGGTGACCATGGAGGGCGAGCTCGATCTGGCCGAGTCGCCGGCGGCCGCGCGGGCGCTGGCCGCCGCCGCCGACGCCGCGCGGCAGGGCGTCGAGCTCGATCTGGCGCGCCTGACGTTCATGGGCAGCACGGGTGTGCGGACCCTGATCGACGCGGCAGCCGACGCCGCGGCTCGCGGGCTGGCGTTCCGCACTCTGCCGGGGGACGGTGCCGCCCTGCGCATCATCGACCTCCTCGGGGTCGGCGAGCGCCTCGGCGTGATCGCGCCACCGGGCTGAGCCCGCGACAGCGCGCGTGCGGCGCCGCCGGCGCCGCGGATCAGATGCTCAGCGCGTGCGGGGGCGGAGGGCGCCGGAGCGCGGGCGCCCGCGACGGCGAAGGGCGATGAGGCTGAAGAAGCCCGCGGCGATGAGGCCGATCGCGGTTCGGGTCGGGCTGACCCACCAGCACGCGCCCAGCACTCCGACCGTCAGGACCGCCACTGCCAGGCGGGCGTGGACGGCGGTCCGGCGCGCGGTGCGGCGATGTGGGACCGCGGCGCGGAAGCGGGCGACGGCGAGCTCCTCGCCGAGCGTGCGGGGAGGGTGCTCCTCCGGCGGCGCGGAGAGGTCGGTCCAGGCCTCACGGCCGGCGACGGCGGCCACGAGCGAGAGCTCGGCATCGCTGATGGCGGTTCGGGTCATCCTGGGCCCCTTCGGCAGGCCCTCGGCGGACTTGAGCAGGGCGATCGGCCGCGTTGACCATTCCGTTGCCGCCGGGTTTACTGGAGATTCGCACGCCGGTCCCGTCGTGGGCCGGCGTCAGCGTGTTCGCAGGCCCCACGACCGAGAGGCCCGTGCATGACCGTCCGCCCGCCGTTCGCCACCACGCCGCCCGCCGGCCTCCCGGACCTGATCGAGCACGACGCGTGCGCCCTCGCCGCCTTCGCCACCCGCGACGGCACGCCGAGCAGGAGCATGCTGGAGCTGGCGCTCACGTCCCTCCAGATGATGGTCCACCGATCCGGGAGCGTGGACGGCGAAGGCGACGGCAGCGGGCTCCTGGTCGACCTCCCCCGCCCGGCCTGGCGCCGCCGGCTGGAGGCCGAGGGCCTCGACCCGGCCGCGGCCGACGACCGGCGCTTCACGGTCGCCCACATCTTCTTCGACACGACCGAGGACGCCGGGGTCCAGGTGCCGCGGATCGAGGCCGTCATCCGCGAGCACGGCTTCACGGTGCTGTGGAGCGGCGAGGGCACGGTCGACCGCGGCGCGCTCGGCCCGCGGGCCTCGGAGACCCCGCCGGTGTTCTGGCAGCTCGCCTGCCTCGCCCGGGAGCCCGGAGGCCCGGCGTCGACGAACTGCTACCGGGCCATGGTCCAGATCGAGCAGGAGCTCGACTGCCACGTCGCCTCGTTCTCGGCGAACGACGTCGTCTACAAGGTGCAGGGCCAGCCCGAGGTGATCGCGCGGTTCTACCCCGAGATGGCCGAGCCCGACTTCGCCTCGTCGCGGATCATCGCCCACAACCGGTACTCGACGAACACCTATCCCACGTTCAGCCGGGTGCAGCCCTTCTCCATCCTCGGCCACAACGGCGAGATCAACACGATCGCCCAGCTCCGCGAGCAGAGCGAGCAGCTCGGCCTGCCGACCAGCAAGCTCGGCTCCGACAGCCAGGACCTCAACCGCCTGCTGGAGGGCCTGATCTTCGAGAAGGGGCTGTCGCTGCTCGAGGCCGTCGAGTTCGCCCTGCCGCCGATCCTCGGCGAGGTGCACCGCCTGCCGGCGAAGCTGCAGGACCTCTACGTCCACTACCGCGAGGCGCTCGGCCCCTACGCACAGGGCCCGGTCGGCCTCGCGTGCCGCGCCGCCGACGAGATGGTGTTCGCGGTCGACGCCATGGGCCTGCGCCCCCTCTGGTGGATGGAGACCGCCGACATCTACGCCGTCTCCTCGGAGCCCGGGATCATCCCCGTGTCGGACCTCACCTGCGACCCGGCGCCGCTGGCGCCGGGCGAGAAGGTCGCCCTGGTCACCGGCGAGGACGGCGCCCCCGTGGTGCTCGACTACTGGGAGGTCCAGCGCGAGGTCTACCAGCGCGCCAAGAGCCGCGGCGCGCTGCCGAGCGCCGAGACGCGCGCGCGCCTGGCCGGCGGCCTCGAGCCGGTGGCCGTGGAGGAGTACCCCGACGAGGACCTGCTCGCCCCCGAGCTCGAGCTCGACACCCTCCTCGCCTCGGCCGGCTGGATCGAGAGCGACAAGCAGCAGCTCCAGTTCCACGCCGACCGCGGCGCGGAGCCGATCGGCTCGCTCGGCTGGGACGGCCCGCTGGGACCCTTCATGCCCGTCCCGATGCCCCTCTCCGACTACCTCCAGGAGACGGTGGCCGTCGTCACGAACCCGGCCATCGACCGGGAGCGCGAGGTGGAGCACTTCTCGACCCGCGTCGTCCTCGGCCGGCGCCCGCCCATCGAGGGCGTCGAGCCCGATCCGCCGCAGCGCTGCGAGCTGCGCATGCCCCTGATCATCGGCGGGATGCGCCCCGGCGCGACCACGCTCTCCCTGCCGGAGCTGCGCCGTGTCGCGGTCGGCGCGGGCGTCGCCTGCATGGAGGACGTGGAGGCGGCGTGGGACTGGCGCGTCGCCCGGCTGCCCCTGCACTTCGCCGCCGGCGGCAGCGTCCGCGCGCACCTCGGCCACCTGGCCGAGGCGGCGGTCGCCGCGGTCACCTCCGGCGCCGAGCTGATCGTGCTGCACGACCTCGGGGCCGGCCCGGACGAGCGCGTCTGCGACCCGCACCTGGCCGTCGCGGCAGTCGATCGCGCGCTGCGCGACGCACGCAAGGAGGACGGCTCGTCCTGGCGTCGCGACGCCAGCCTCGTGCTCCAGGCCACGACGTGATGGTCGCCCTCGGCTTCGGCGCCCAGGCGCTGTGCCCCTACGCGATGATGGAGAAGGCGATGGACGGCTCGCCCGAGCCGTCGGCCGCCGCCAGCCACGTGCTCGAGGGCCTGCAGAAGGGAATGGAGAAGGTCCTCTCCACACTCGGCATCCACGAGCTGCGCGGCTACGGCCGCCTGGTCTCCGCCATCGGCGTCGCGCCCGAGGTGCTCGACATCCTGGCCATCCCGGGCTTCTGCGCCTCCGACGGCCGCGGCCTCGGCCTCGACGGCCTCGACGGCCTCGCCGAACAGGGCCGCCAGATCCGCGCCGGCAAGGTCAAGCTGCCGCGGATGTACCCGAAGGTGTGGAAGGCCCTCGCGCGGGTCGCCACCTCCGAGCGGGGGTACGCGGAGTACGCCGAGACCCTCGGCAAGCTCGAGGACGAGCAGCCGGTCGCCCTGCGGCACGCCGTTCAGCCGCAGCTGGCCGCGCCCGAGGACCGCATCCCGGCCGACGAGGTCAGCTCGCAGGTCGGCGAGCACACGCTCCCCTTCCTCATCAGCTCGATGAGCTTCGGCAGCCAGGGCGAGGTCGCCTTCCGCTCCTACGCCGAGGCGGCATCGCGCGCCGACATGCTCTGCATGAACGGCGAGGGTGGCGAGATCCCCGACATGTACGGGCGCTACCCGAAGCACCGCGGCCAGCAGATCGCCAGCGGGCGCTTCGGCGTCTCGGCGCTGCTGATCAACTCGTCCGAGTGGGTCGAGATCAAGATCGGCCAGGGTGCGAAGCCCGGCGAGGGCGGCCATCTGCCCGGCTCGAAGGTGACCCAGGCGATCGCCCAGGCCCGTAACGCACAGGTCGGCAGCGACCTCATCAGCCCCTCCAACAACCACGACCTCTACTCGATCGAGGACCTGGCACAGCTCATCGACGAGCTGAAGACCTCGAACCCTCACGCCAAGGTCATCGTGAAGGTGCCGGTCGTCCCGGGCATCGGCACGATCGCGATCGGCATCGCCAAGGCGGGCGCCGACGTCATCACGATGTCGGGCTACGACGGGGGCACCGGCGCCGCGCGCCAGCACGCCCTCCGCCGCGCGGGACTGCCCTGCGAGATCGGCACGGTCCTCGCCCACCATGCCCTGACCGAGGCGGGCATCCGCGACCGGGTCGAGATCTGGGCCGACGGCGGCCTGCGCAGCGCGGTGGACTGCATCAAGCTGATCTGCATGGGCGCCAACCGGCTCGGCTTCGGCACGGCCGCCATGGTTGCCATCGGCTGCACCATCTGCCGCGGCTGCCAGCTCGACACCTGCCACGTCGGCATCGCGACGCAGCTCGACGAGGAGGAGGCCCACGAGCGGGGCCTCAAGCGCTTCGTCCCGCGCGTGTTCGACCCCTCGGTCGACACCCTCGTCCGCTACTTCACCGAGATGGGCACCGCCCTGCGGGAGCTCGCCGGGCAGATGGGCGTGTCCGACGTGCAGGAACTGGTCGGCCAGGCCGACCGCCTGGTGCAGGTGTCGCACCACGACCGCCTCGACCTGACGAGCCTGCTCACGCCGGTCCGCGAGTCGATCATCACCGCGCCCGCCGGGACGCCCCGCTTCTTCCGGCCCTTCCACCCGCCGCCGCCCCACCGGGCGCCCGAGGTCGCGGCCGAGCGCCTCGCGGCGGGCTCGGCGCTGGCGGTCGAGGAGGAGACCACGACGGCGGCCGACCGCAACCTGGGCACGGACCTCGCCGGGCTGATCGCCCGCGCCACGACCGGCGTGAACAACGCGTGGGTCAACGGGGCCGACGCGGCCGTGTCGCCGACCAACGGCTCCCCGGCCGTCGCCGACCCGGCCGGCAACGCGGTGGGCGACGGCGACGTCACGGCCACCGCCCGCAACGGCGCCAACGGCAACGGCCACCGCCCGACGCTGGTCGACCTCGCGTTCACCAAGGGCGCGGCGGTGGGCAGCGGCCTGGGGGCCTTCACGCTCGACGGCGTCCGGATCCGGGTCTTCGGAGGCGCCCAGGACGGCGTGGGCAAGTGCGCCCTCGGCGGCGACATCCAGGTGCTCAAGGCACAGAACGCGCTCGGCGACTGGATCGGCGGCCACGTGGGCAAGAGCTTCGCCTACGGCGCCCAGCGGGGTCTGTTCCTGATCCAGGGCAACGCGGACGCCCGGGCGGGCATCCGCCTCTCGGGCGCCGACATGGTGCTGGGAGGCGAGCCGAGGGCCCCGCTCAACGACCGCCTGGGCACGCTCGCGGCGCGCGCCAACTGCAAGGGGTTCGCGTTCGAGTACATGACCGGCGGACGGGCCGTCGTGCTCGGCGACCCGGGCCCGTGGCTCTGCAGCGGCATGACCGGCGGCGTGGTCTACGTGCGCCAGAACGCCGACTGGAACCTCGATGAGGCGGCCGTCCGCCGGCGCCTGTCGAAGGCGGCCAAGGTCAGCCTGGCGCCACTCGAGGAGGCGGACGTCGTGAACGTGTTCGAGATGCTCGACGCCTACCGCGAAGCGCTGGCCTCGAGCGGGCAGGACGCCGCCGCCGAGGCCCTGCAGGACCTGATCGACGATCCCGTCGAGCACTTCATCGCGATCAACCCGGTCACTCAGCAGGCCGACCCGAACATCTCCACCGAGTAGGACCGCCTGACGCCTGCGGCGACGCCGGCGGACGTCCTGCGGTTGGCGGAGGGACGATGACCACGGAGCCCGCCCGGGCTCCGTGGCTCCTCGGGAGGATCGGCCACGGCCTCGTGGAGGACCGCTCGTCCATCCCCCTGCCGCTCGTGGCCGGGGGATGGGATCAGCGCGCCGATCCGGCCTCCCGCTCGTGAGGGATCTCACACGGTGCGCCCGGCGGAGGGAGGTCGCAGGCGTGATTCCGGCGCCCTGGGGTAGCGTGAT
>LNEQ01000266.1 GCA_001464995.1 Actinobacteria bacterium Ga0077541 | reverse complement strand
GTCGGCTACGTGGTCGCCGACCTCGACGCGGCGCTGACCGCCCTCGGGCACACGTTCGCGACGACGGTGACCCATCGCGAGGTGATGGACGAGCAGGGCGTCGAGGCGGTGATGTGCGAGGGGCCCGGAGGCGCGATCGAGCTGATCACCCCGCTCGACCCCGAGGGCGCGATCGCGCGGTTCATGGCGAAGCGGGGTGAGGGCTTCCACCACGTCGCCGTGGCGGTACCCGACATCGAGGAGGCTCTGGCCGGCCTCGCGGCGGATGGCGTCGAGCTGATCGACCGCCACGGCCGCCGGGGCCTCGGCGGGCACGTCGTCGCGTTCCTGCACCCGCGCGCGACCCTCGGCGTGCTGACCGAGCTGATCGAGCACGGCCACGACGCCGCGCACGGAGGCTAGTGGTCTGATTCAGAAGTTCAGCGGCACTTCCCGGCTGTATCTCAACGCGAGGCGGCGTCCTCGGCAGCCCCAATATTCCCGATATTGGGGCTGAACTGCGTCCTCGCCTCGCGGGAGATTCGCTCGGGAAGTACTCGCCAACTTCTGAATCAGACCACTAGACTCCCCCGCCATGGCGACGCGACGACTCGAGCTCGGTTTCGAAGGCGGCACGGTGCTGCGCCTGACGGTCGATTCGGCCGTGGCCGACGAGGTGACCGGCGGCCTCGCCGCCGACCGCGGCCCCTCGTGGCGCTCCATCGAGGCCGAGGAGGGCACCTTCTGGATCGACCAGGGGGAGCTCGTCTACGTGCGGCTGCCGCCCGGCGAGGCGCCGGGCCGCGTCGGCTTCGGGGGATCCTGACCCTCCGCACCAGGAGGCGGTGAGTTGGATCTCGGCCTCGTAGGACGGGCCAACGCCGGCAAGACCGCCCTCTTCTGCCTCGTGACCGGCGCCGAGGCGGAGATCGCCCCCTACCCGTTCACCACGCGCGAGCCCGCGCGGGCCATGGCCGACGTGCCCGACCCGCGCCTGCAGGCGATCGCCGACGCGCAGGACATCCCGCGGCGCGTCCCCGCCCAGGTACAGCTGGTGGACATCGCCGGCCTCGCCGCCGGCGCCGGCTCCGGCGAGGGCCTCGGGGGCGCCGCGCTCGGCCAGCTGCGCCAGATGGACGCGCTGATCCACGTGGTGCGCGCGTTCTCGAACGCCGAGGTGCCGCACCCCGAGGAGCGGGTCGACCCGGTCGCGGACGCCGAGGCGGTCGACCTCGAGCTGGTGGTCGCCGACCGCGAGCAGGCGGGGCGCCGGCTCGAGCGCGTGCGCAAGGGGGCGCGGGTCGGCGAGGCCGGCGCCGGCGCCGAGCTCGCCGCCCTGGAGATGCTGGTCGCCGAGCTCGACGCGGGCCGCCCCGCGCGGCTGGTCGAGGACGAGGCGGCGCGCGCGCTGTCCGCCGACATGGGCCTCCTCACCGGCAAGCCGGTGCTCTACCTCGCCAACACCGACGAGGAGCTCGAGCCCTCGCCGGAGCTCACCGCCTACGCCGCCGCCCAGGGCGCGCAGGCGCTGGCGCTGCCGGTGGGCCTGGAGCTGGAGCTGGCCGCGATGGACCCCGACGAGGCCGCCGAGCTGGCCGAGGAGATGGAGCTCGGCAGCGTCCGCGGGGCCGACTCCCTGATGGCCGCCGCCTACCGCCTGCTCGACCTGGTGACCTTCTTCACCGGCTCCGGGCCGCCCGAGGCGCGCGCCTGGCCGATCCGCCGCGGCACGACCGCCGCGGTCGCGGCGGGCAAGATCCACTCCGATCTCGAGCGCGGCTTCATCCGCGCCGAGACGATCCCATGGGACGCCCTCGTGGCGGCCGGGTCGTGGAGCAAGGCCAAGGAGAACGCCTCGCTGCGCATGGAGGGCCGCGACTACGTGGTCCAGGAGGGCGACGTCCTGCAGGTCCGCTTCAACGTCTGAGCGGGCAGCGGGGCCGGACGCTTGCACGAGCCGCGGGCGGGGGCGTACGGTCGCGGCGTGACCCGGGCGATCGCCACAGGGACGGGGCTCCGGACGGACGTCCGGGCGGTCGCGGACTGGGCGATCCTGGTCCTCGGAGCGGGAGCGGTCGCCGGCGCCCTGATCGGCGGTCTGGGTGGCCGATTGGCGATGCTGATCCTGCGCCGCGAGTCTCCCCTCGCGGTCGGGCTCGCCTCGGACGCCGGATTCGAGATCGGCCGGGTCACCCTCGCGGGTTCCCTCTCCCTGGTGGTGCTGACCGGCCTCCTGGGTGCGGTCTTCGGGGTGGTCTACGCCGTGGGCCGGCTCGGCCTCCCGGTCGCCGCCCGGGTCCCGGCCGCGGCGCTCGTCGGCGGGGTCCTCGGCGGCAACGCCTTCCTGGATCCCGACGGCATCGACCTACTGGTGCTCGATCCCACCTGGTTCGCCGTCGCCTCGTTCATCGCCCTGCCCGCGCTCGCGGCTGCTGCCGTCGCCGTCGCCGTGGAACGCGGGGCCCGGGACCGGCCCTGGCCGTACCCCGTGACGCTGCCCGTGCCGGCGGCCACCGCGACGCGGGTGCTCGTGGGCGCGCTCGTGGCGGTGGTCATCGTGGCGCAGACGACATCGCTGATCGACCTGATCGCCCGCATCCCCTGAGCTCGGGGGGGCAGGCCGCCCACGCCCCCGCGATGTGGCGGTGGTCGGTTCCTCAGAAGTCCCGCCGCCCTCGCGGGACGTCATCCCGCACGCGATCTCCCATGGGCGCCGCGACGACGTGGACCAGACGCCGGAAGCGCGACCCAGTGGGGTGCGTAACGCGCGCACCGGCGGTCGCCATCCCCCCCGGCGGTTACGTTGGCGTCCGTGACGCGACCGATGCGACGACCCGCGATCCTGATGGCGGCCGCGGTGGCTCTCGCGGGTGTCGCCTCGACGACCCAGGCGGCCGAGCCGCGCGCCGCCGAACAGGCGTGCCGTCCGGGCTGGCCCCGCCCACCGGACCCCTCCCCGCGATCGCGGTGATCGCGGGCGGCGTCGACCTGACCCACCCCGACCTGGCCGGAGGGGCGATCGCGGAGCGCCGCCTGAGGGCGCCTGCCGAACCCCCGGCGGCTCAGGAGGGCGTCGCGCGCGGTACGGCGATCGCCTCGATCATCGGCGCGCCACGCGACGGAGCGGGCATCGAGGGCGTGCTCCCCGGCGCGCGCGTGGGGATCTACGGCACGGACGGCACCTGCCGCGACGCAGCACGGGCGATCCGGCGGGCCGCCGGCGACGGCGCGCGCATCATCCTCGCGGGGGCGCCCTTCACGGGCGCTGCGCGCTGCGACGAGCACGGTGACGCCGTGGCCGAGGCCACCGGTGGCGGGGCCCTCGTCGTGGCGCCGGCGGGCGACGGCCCGCTCCGCCCCGCGCCGATCCGCGCCGGCGACGGCCTCCATGTCCTGACCGTCGCCGCCCTCGACTCCGCCGGCGGGCCGGCCGGCGTCTCCGCGGCCGGATCGCGGACCGACATCGCGGCCCCGGGTGCAGCGGTCTTCGCCGCCACCCCCTTCGCGCGCGACGTCAGCGACGGCAGCGCCGACGGATACGCGCGCCAGGACGGCACCCATCTGGCGGCCGCGATGGTCGCGGCGGCGGCGGCCTGGATCCTCGCCGAGCGGCCCGGCCTCTCGCCCGACCAGGTCGCCGGGGTGCTCCGGCTCGGTGCCCGCGACCTGGGCGAGCCCGGGAGGGATGCGACGACCGGCCACGGGGCCCTCGACCTCGCGGCCTCGCTCCGGCGAGCCGCCCCTCCGGCCGACTCCGCCGAGCCCGACGACGACGTCCGCTGGATCGATGGCACCGGC
>LNEQ01000265.1 GCA_001464995.1 Actinobacteria bacterium Ga0077541 | reverse complement strand
AAGATGGTGTTCACCGCCCTCGCGTGCCTGGTGATCGGCCTGACGCTGCTCGCCGGGGTGGCGGCGTTCACGTCGGTGGCCGTCGGGCGCTGGCCGCTCTGGCTGGCGGCGCTCGCGCTCGCCGGCCTGGCGTTCGGCGCCTTCGGCGTGCTGGCGGGGGCGCTCGCCCGCGAGACGCGTACCGCCCTCCTGGTCGCGCTGATGCTCGCCCTGCCGCTGCTGGCCCTCGGCCTGCTCCCGGACGCGGCCGTCGCGTCGGCAGTGTCGCAGGTGGTCCCCTTCGGCCCGGCCTTCGAGGCCTTCCAGACCCTGCTGGTGGAGCCGACCGTCCCGACGGGGGACTTCACGACCACCCTCGGCCACCTCGCGCTGCTCGCCGCCGTCTTCGGCGCCGCCGCGGCGGTGGTCGTCCGCCGGCGCTCGGCCGCCTAGTGGAGCGTCAACGGACCTTCGCCGGGTTCTGGCTCGCTGCGAATCATCGCGGATGCTGCGTCCTCGGTCGAACGCATAGCCTCAGCTATGCGATCTCCCTGCGTCCTCGCCCCGCGGGATTTTCGCGGCCAGAACACCAGCAACGTTGGTGGACGCTCCACTAGCGACCGAGGGGGCCCGGCCGCACCGCGAGCGCCCGCTCCAGCCGGCGCAGATACTCCGCGGGCGAGATCTCCTGCGCCCCGAAGCGGCGGGTGTGCTCGGAGGTCATCTGGATGTCCCAGAGCACGAAGCCCGCGGCGGCGAGCAGCCCGGCGGCGGCCACGAGCGCCGCACTGCCGGCATCGGGCGCGCGGTGGAACATCGTCTCCGAGCTGAACATGCCGCCGAGGGCCACGCCGAAGAGCCCGCCCTGCAGCCGCCCGCCGCTCCACGCCTCGATGCTGTGGGCGAGGCCTCGCCGGTGGAGCGCGACGTACGCCCGGCCGAGGCGCGGCGTCAGCCAGATCCCCTCCGCCTCGGGCCGCTCGGCGCACCCGCGGACGACCTCCGCGAAGGCGGCGTCCACGCGGATCTCGTAGGGCCGCGCCCGCAGCGCCCGGCGCACCGAGCGCGGGATGCGGAAGGCCTCGATCGGCATCACTCCGCGCGGATCCGACTCGTACATCCCCACCGGGCCGCGCGACCCCGGCTCGTCCATCGGGAACCAGCCGTTCAGGTAGCCGTGCAGCAGTGCGTCGGGGCGGAGTGAGGAGTGGTCGGCGGCCATCGTGGCCACGGTAACGCGGCCCCTGTCGATTTCGGGGACCGGGTGACGTCTACTTGGCGAGGGCGGCGAGCGGCGCCGCCGCGACGACGGAGGTCACCATGCGATACCTGCTCCTCATCTACGGCGACGAGAGCGCCTACGCGACGGCGACTCCCGAGGACATGCAGAACGAGATCGCCGCATACGGGGTCTTCTCGGAGGCGATCGCCGCCGAGGGCATCATGCGCGGCGGCGAAGCGCTCCAGCTCTCCGACACGGCGACCACGGTGCGGGTGCGCGAGGGCGAGACGCTGCTCAGCGACGGACCCTTCGCCGAGACGCACGAGCAGCTCGGCGGCTTCTACATGATCGAGTGCGACACGGTCGACGAGGCGATCGGTGCGGCGAAGCGCATCCCCGGCGCCCTGAACGGATCCGTCGAGGTGCGCCCGATCATGGAGTTCGACTGACCGGCGACGGCACGGAGGCGGTCGCCCGGGTCTTCCGGGAGGAGTACGGGCGGGCCGTCGCCACCCTGGCGCGCATCCTCGGCGACATCGACCGCGCCGAGGATGCGATCCAGGAGGCCTTCGTCATCGCCACCGTCCGCTGGCCGGCTGAGGGCACCCCCCGCCGGCCCCTCGCCTGGATCGTCACCACCGCCCGCAACCGGGCCATCGACGCCATCCGGGCCGAGCGCACCCGCTCGGGCTCGGAGGCCGCGCGCCAACGCCTTCTGGAGGGCACCGCGCCCGACGACCTCGACAGTCTGGACACCGAGACCCCGATCCCCGACGAGCGGCTCGGGCTGATCTTCGCCTGCTGCCACCCCGCGCTGGCGCTCGACGCCCGGGTGCCGCTGACGCTGCGGCTGGTGGCGGGGCTGACGGTGCCGGAGATCGGGCGCGGCCTGCTGCTGCCCGAGGCGACGGTCGCCCAGCGACTCGTGCGCGCCAAGCGCAAGATCCGCGACGCGGCCATCCCGATCGGAGAGCCCCCGGCCGACGAGCTGCCCGAGCGCATCG
>LNEQ01000264.1 GCA_001464995.1 Actinobacteria bacterium Ga0077541 | reverse complement strand
TCTCGCACGATCTCCTGCAGATCGTGCTCCAGGCCGTCGTCCGCGGCGCCGCTCCGGGCACGGGCGCGGGCGGCGGCCGCGGCGCTCGCGAGCTCCCTCACCTCGGCCTGGGCGGCCGTCACCTGGTCGGCCATCTCGGAGAGCATCTGGCCGACGCCGACGGCGCCGTCGATACGCGCGGCCTCGATCGTCCCGTTGAGCTGCAGCGCGGCCAGGACGCCGAGCAGGCGGGAGAGGTCGGCGATGTCGGCGATCGTGCGCCTGAGGGCGCGCTCCAGGTCTCCTGCCGCGCGCCCGATGTGCGCAAGGCTGTCGGAGAGCGCCACCGCGAGCAGCGCCACGTTGCCCGCCAGGTCCCCGTCGTCGGCGGCGGAGGCGTTCGGCGGCCGGTGCAGCATCTCGTACGAGAAGAACACCGCCATCTCGGCGAGCAGCCGTGCGATCCCGATACGGAAGCCGAGCTCGCGTAGCTGCGTCCCCAGGGCGTCGCCGCGTTCGTTGAGCCGCGCGGTCAGGGCCGTGCCGGCATCGGCCTCCGCGCCCATGAGGCGGGCGACGACGCCGATTCCGGCCGCGCTGTCGCCGAGATGGGCGGCCGCCAGAACCATGTTCAGGGACTGCAGGTGCATCTCGCCGACGAGGTCACGCGAGCGGTTGCCGAGCGCATCGTTCAGGCGGGCGTACTCCTGGACGTCGGAGAAGCGTTCGTCCATGCGCCCGTGGGCGTCGCGGAAACCCTCCAGGGTACGGACTAGGGCGGCGTGACTGGAATCCCCGTGGCGCTCGCCGGGGGTGCGGGCCCAGAGCGCCGCCCAGGCCGGGCTACCGGTCAGCAGATCCTCGCGGCTTCGCATCTCCTCCACCAGGAGTCGGTGCATCAGGTCGTCGTAGTCGCGGAGCCCGAGTCCGGCGAGCACCTCGGTCAGGTGCCCTTCGGAGGCATCGATCGCGGCGTCGCGCGTCCCCCCTCCGGCCTCGATCCGGTCCTCGACCTCACGGAGGTCGTCGTAGAGACCCCGGATCAGATCGAAGGTCGGGCTCGACGGCTTGAAGCGGACCGACAGGAAGCCGTCCTCGAGGGGCACGACGGTGGCGACCACCCAGTAGGGGAGGCCGTCCTTGGCGCGGTTCTTCACGTAGGCCGCGACCGGCGCCGCGTCGCGCAGATGGCGCCAGAGGATGCGGAAGACCAGTCGCGGCATGTCCGGGTGCCGGACGACGTTGTGGGCCCGACCCCGCAGTTCCTGCGCGGTGTAGGCCGAGACGCGTGCGAAGACGGGGTTGCCGGTCAGGATGCGGCCGCCGGGGTCCGTCGTCGAGAAGAACAGCTCGTCGATGCCGAAGCTGCGCTCCGCGCCGGCGGCTTCGCCCTCGCTCATGCCGGTTCGTGGTTCCATCCGCCTCCGCCTCCAAGACCCCTTACGACGTCAGTCATCGGCGTCGCACCGGGCCGATCTGAGCGCGCGGGCCGGCGCCGGCGCCGCGGTCAGGAGGTGCGGCGGGAGGACCTCTTGCGCGTGGTGCCCGACGCCGCGCGGGAGCGCCGGGGCGGCGCGGGCGGCGGCTCCTCCTCGACGACCTCTCCCTCGGGCTCGGACGGCTCGCCGCTGCCGAGCGCGGGGAAGCTGTCGCTGACGACCTGGTTGAGGACGTCCTCGAGGTTGTTCTGCGTCGCGTAGAGGTGCTGGGTCAGCGCCTCGCGCACGTCGCGCATGTGGCGGATGGCCGTCAGCTCCTGCTCGCGGACGGCGGACAGCTCCGCGGCCGACTCGCGGGCGCGCGCATCGGCCGCCTCGCGCGTCTCCACGGCCAGGGCCTCCGCGCCCGCCACCTTCGCGGCGGCGGTCGCCTGCGCCTCGGCGACGATCCGCCGTCCGTCGCGGTCGGCGGCCGACCGGACGTCGTTGGCGTAGCGGTCGGCCTCCGTGCGCACGGTCGCCGAGTGCTCGTCGGCCGCGCGCCGGGTCTCGGTGGTCTCGTAGTCGGCCTCCTCGCGGCTGAGGCGCGCGGCGTTCTGCGCGTCGCGCTTCATCGCCTCGGCGTCCTGGCGGGCCTCGGCCAGGATGGCGTCCGCGCGCTCCTGCGAGGCGCGCCGGTATTCGAGCGCCTCCTCCTCGGCCGCACTCACCGTCGAGGCCGCGGTGGCGCGCGCGGTGGCGACGATCGACTCGGCTTCGGACTGGGCGTCGGCCCTGAGCGTGGCCGCCGAATCCTGGGCGGCCTTCAGCACCGAGCCGGCGGCGTCGCCGACGAGGGCCATCAGGTCGTCCTCGGTCGGCAGGGCGGCGCGCATCCGCTCGAGCTCCTCGACGGCGGCGTCGCGCTCGCGCACAGCGGCGTCGCGCGCCTCCGAGCCGGCGGCGGCCGCGGCGATCACCTCCTGCAGCTCCCGCTGCTGCGCCTCCATCCGCTCCTGGGCGGCCCGGGCCTGGGCCCGCAGGGAATCGACCTCCGCGACACCCTCGGCGGCGGTCCTCAGACGCGCGAGCTCCTCCTCCTGCGCGGCGTGACGCCGCTCGGCCTCCACCGCGGCCGAGCGCAGTGAGGTGGCCTCGGCGGCGGCGGCCTCGGCTTCTCCGAGCCGGTGGCGCAGGGCGACGGCCTGGGCCCGCGCCTCGTCGAGCGCGTCGGCGGCGGCGGCGAGCAGGCCCGTGACCTGGGCCGGCTCGTACCCCTTGCGGACGGTCGGCAGATCGACCCTCCGGAGCATCGACGGGTCGAGCGCCTCGGCCGGATCCGCGTCCACGACGTCGCTCGATCTCATCATGGGGGCGAGTCTAACGGCTGCCTCGGCCCTCCTTCCAACCGGGCGCGCCCGGATCGCTCACCGGAGCGGCCACGTCGCGGCTCCGCCGAAGCCCCGCCGGAGGTTCCCCGCGCCCCCGCCACCGCCGGAGCACGCCAGGATGAGGGCGGCGAGGGCCGCCGCGCAGGCGGTCGGGTATGCCATCGGCGGATCGCGGGTAGTCGCAGGGGGACCCGGCGACTCTCGCACCGCGGTGCGCCGCGGCGCCAGGGGCCGACACGCCCGCCCGCTGTTGCGCTTCCGGGGGCCGCTAGACTCCCGGGCGCACGAAGTTAGGTGGACCGAACATGCGCGGCGGCACGGCGCCGGACGCGCCTCACGACGGGACCCGGATTGTCTTCAACGATCGACTTCGACGGCGGCGGTGAGTTCTACACCGACCTCAAGGCACGGGTGCGCGCGCATCTGGCCGAGCCCGGGCGCGCGAGACGCGCACACCGCCGGATGTACGCCAAGACCGCCGTCCTGATCATCTGGACGGTCGTCTCGTGGGCGCTGCTGGTGTTCGCGGCCTCGACTTGGTGGCAGGCGGCGCTGCTGTGCGTGTCGCTCGGCCTCGCCCTCGCGGGGATCGGCTTCAGCATCACCCACGACGCCAACCACGGCAGCTACAGCCCGAACCGGAACGTGAACAGGACCATGCGCTGGTCGCTCGACGTGATCGGCGCGAGCTCCTACGTCTGGCGCACCAAGCACAACGTCGTGCACCACACCTTCACGAACATCGCGGGCGCCGACTCGGACATCGAGCAGCTCCCGCTGGCCCGCCTCGCGCCCGATCAGAAGCGGCGCTGGTTCCACCGCTTCCAGCACGTCTACATCTGGCCGCTCTACGGCCTCTTCTCGGTGAAGTGGCACACGGTCGGCGACCTCGGCCTGATGCTGCGCGGCCAGGTCGGCCTGACGCCCCTGCGCTGGCCGCGGGGCCGGGAGCTCTTCGGCCTCGTCGCGGGCAAGGCCGTCTTCGTCGCCTGGTCGATCGTGATCCCCCTGCTGTTCCACCCGGTCTGGCAGGTGGCCGTCGCGTTCCTGGCGACCTCGTTCGTCCTGGCCTTCACCATCGCCATCGTCTTCCAGCTGGCCCACTGCCTCGAGGAGGCGGAGTTCTCGAGCATCGACGCGATGGGCGAGGCGGGTCGCACCGAGTGGGCGCGCCACCAGGTCGAGACCACGGTCGACTTCGCCCCGGGGAACCCGTTCCTGGCGTGGTACCTGGGCGGACTCAACTTCCAGATCGAGCATCACCTCTTCACCCGGGTCTGCCACATCCACTACCCGGACATCGCGCCCATCGTGCGCGAGACCTGCGAGGAGTACGGGGTCAGGTACCAGAGCCACGCGACGATCTGGAGCGCGGTGGCCTCCCATGCGCGGTGGCTGAAGCGTATGGGCGCCAAGGCCGACACCGGCCGGCGCATGGCGGTGTCGCCCGGCTGACCGCCCACCACCCCCCGACCGCCGCAGGGCGGCCCCGGGGGGTGGTGTGACCGGCCCTGGAGGATGCCGGCCGCCGATCGGGCACACTCGGTCGAACCCCCGAGGAGGCCGAACGTGGACACCGACTCCGAGCCGACCGTCGTCA
The DNA here is from genome assembly GCA_001464995.1 of Actinobacteria bacterium Ga0077541. Classification (GTDB taxonomy): domain Bacteria; phylum Actinomycetota; class Thermoleophilia; order Miltoncostaeales; family Miltoncostaeaceae; genus Miltoncostaea. Next base: position 11,701 of record LNEQ01000264.1, on the reverse strand, counting down.
CCGGCGCACCCCCCGCCGTGGAGGAGCCCGGCACCGGCGCGACCTGGATCGCCGACGGCATCGTGGCCAAGGTCGCCGCGTCGGCGGCGCGCGAGGTCGAGGGCGTGGACGACCTGCGCGGCGGTCACCCGCGGCGCGGCTGGGTGCGGGCGTCCGAGCGCCGGCGCGGCGGGGCGAGCGTGCGGGTCGCCGACGGCCGGGCGTCGGTGGACATCCGCCTCGTGGTCCGCGAGGGCGTCGCGATACCGCGGGTCGTCGACGAGGTGCGCGCCCGTGTCATCGACCGCGTGGAGTTCGCCACCGGCCTGACGGTGACGACGGTCGACGTGGGCGTCGTCGACGTCGTGCCGGCTCCCGCCCCCGCGCCGTCCGAGCCACCGGTGGCCCAGACGGGCCCCAACCCGCCCGACGTGCCCGCCGGCCCGAGTTAGTGGAGCGTCAACCAACCTCCGCCGGGTTCTGGCTCGCTGCAAATCATCGAACGCATAGCCTCAGCTATGCGATCTCCCTGCGTCCTTGCCCCGCGGGATTCTCGCGGCCAGAACACCAGCAACGTTGGTGGACGCTCCACTAGACGGGCCGGGGGGCGCGGATGCGCCCCCCGGCCGCGCTCAGGAGGTGACGGCCGGGAGGATCCGGCGGTTCACGGCCTGCACCCTCGTGCAGGCCGTCGCGGTACGCGTCAGACGGGCGGTCCCCGAACCCGCCTCGCCGGAGGTGCCCGGGTCGGTGACGCTGACCCGGTTGCAGCGGCGCCCGGAGATGTCGGCGTCGAGGCGGACGTTGACGTGCAGCGTGCGGGTGCCGCCCGCCTTCAGGGAGCCGAGAGTCCACACGACGTCGCCGCCGCGCAGGCGCGAGCCCGCCGGGAGGCCGGTCAGCGACATGCCCGTGGGCAGGTCGTCCGTGACGGTGAGGTCGCGGAGCGCCGCGCCCGAGCGGTTGGCCACGGTGATCGTGTAGCGCGCCTGCTGGCCGGCGCGGACCGATGCCGGGCCCTTCTTGGTGACGGTGAAGCGGGGGCCGGACTGCGCCGGGGTGCGCGGCGCGGGACGCGCCGGGGTGACGGGGGTGGACGGCTTCTCGGCCGGGGTCTCGAGGGGGGCGAGGGGGGTCGAGGGCGTCGTCGGGGTGGTCGGGTCCTCGAACGGGATCACCGGGCAGTCGTCGAACACGACCGACGTGCTCGCCGAGTACGACTGGGGCATCAGCACCATGGTCTCCTGCGGGGTGCTGACCGTGCCGCTCGTGCGGGCGATGCGGGTGAGCGTGCCGCCCTCGGCGCGCACCGTCACCGAGACGCTGCCGGCGGTGGCCGAGCTGACGGAGGCCTGGGCCGTGCCGTCGGCCCCGAAGCGCACCTCGGTGGGGCTGACCGTGCCGGCGCCGCCGGCGACCGCGAGGGTCGCCGTGCTGCCGGGCGTGCCGGTCAGGGCGAGGGCGACCGAGCCGCGCCCGGCGCAGCCGCGGTCCATGGCGCGCGTGATCGTGACCGGACCGCCGATCGAGCGGCCCGCCGCCAGGGCGCGCAGCGCCGCGGTGCGGGCGTTCAGGGTGGCGTTGGAGGTCGGGTCGACCTCGCGGGCCTGGTCGGTCAGCTGCCAGACGGCCGTCTGGAGGGCGCCGGCCTCCAGGCTGCGCGCGCCGGCCGGGGCCGCCGCGACCAGGCTCTCGGCCTGCTGGATCAGCCATCCCGCCTCGGCGTAGCGCGCCGTCGCCAGCCGCGGGTCGTCGGCCGCCGTGCGCAGGCTCACGGAGTAGTTGATCCCCGGGGAGATCGAGTGCAGCGCGTCGACGCAGAATCCGGGTCGCTCGACGGCCGAGCCGCCCGTCGGCGTGACGCGGAGCCTGAAGAGGCTCAGGGGGCCCGTCACGCGGGTTCCATTCGGCATCGTGACGGTCGTCGAGCCGAACGACGGGTCGGTGGCCACCAGCCGGAGCGTCGCCGGCTGGGCCGCGCCGGCCATGCCGGGCAACGCCGCGAACGCGACGAGCGACAGCAGGGCGGCGGTGACCGTCCGGCGGAGGAGTCGTGAGCGAAGGAACGCCATGTGGGGTGCCTCGGATCGGGGATCGGGAACGGCATCGGCGCGGGACGCAAATGCGGCAGGGCTGAAATCGGCCCTCGCGGACGCCCCTTTAGCGGTGCGGTACTGTGCCGCCCCCATGGAGCCCGCCGACACCCACGTCCGCTCGGCCCTTCTGCCGGCGGGCGCCGAGCCGCCCGTACGCGTCTACGTCAACGGCGAGGAGTGGGCCGAGGGCGAGGACTTCACGGTCGACGGGCCGTACCTGCGCTTCAGCCGCCCGCTGAGGGCCCAGCCCAAGCTCGGCTTCGGGCGCTCCGTGATGCTCGCGATCGGCATCGGCGTGTACGGGGATCTCAAGGGCGACAAGCTGGATGTCCTCTACCGGGTCGGCGACCGGACCATGTCGGCCTCCGTGCCCCTCAGCGCCGGGGAAGCGGAAGGGATCCCTCCGCAAGGGTGACCAGGGCCTCCCGCCAGTGCCGGCGGGGGCTCCAGCCGTACTCCGCGAGACGTCCGGTGGCGACCCACATCGAGGCGCAGAGCGCCTCGCTCACCGCCGCGCCCATCGACAGCGCGGCGAAGCGGGGCGGGAGCCGGTCGGGCCGGCGGTGCCCCGGGACGGTGCAGACGAGGTTCACCACCTCCTCCTGGGTGGTCGCGTCGGCCTCGGCCGCGCTGTAGACCCCCGGCGGGGCGGCGAGGGTGGCGAGCAGTGCCTCGGCGGCGTCCTCGGCCGAGACGAACGTCCACCGGTTCTCGCCGCTGCCCACGATGCGGTACTTGCCGATGCGCAGGCCGACGATCAGGTCGCGCGCCAGGCCGCCGGGCCCGACCACCCAGGGCACCCGCACCACCCGCAGGTCGCGTCCGGCGAGGGCCGCCTCGGCGGCGGCCGCGGCGGCCGCGGCGGCCAGGTGGCGCCCGGCCGGATCGTCGTCGACCGCCGGGGACGTCCGGTCGCCGTAGAGGAGCCCGCTCGAGAGCATCACCACGGGCCGGCCGGCCGCGAGGTCGCCGACGGCCGCGGCGGCCTCGCCCGCCGGACCCGCGCGCCGGCGCGCCGCCCGGGCGCGCAACGGCGGATCGAGGCGCGGGAGCCCGAGATGGAAGACCACCTCGGCGTCGGCCGTCTCGCGCTCCCACGCGCCCAGGTTGCGGGCATCGGTGTGCAGCGGATCGGCGCCCGCCTCGGCCAGCACGCGGCCGGCCTCCAGCGTGCGCGCCGTCGCCAGCACGCGGACGCCGTCCTCGCGCAGGCGGGCGACCAGCGCCCGGCCCACGAGGCCGGTCCCACCCGTGACGAGCGCGGCCCTCAGGGCCGGGCCGCGCTCACTCGGACGCGAGGGGCCAGGCGAGCCGCCCCTCCGCCACGCGCCGCGACAGCTCCAGCTCGAGCTCGGGAACGCCGTGCAGGGCCTCGAGCAGCCGCCGCTCCCTCCACTCGCGGAAGTACGCCGGCTCCACGCCGACGCCCTCGGCGATCCGGCGCATGAGATCGTCGCCCGGGACGCCCCGCTTGCCCGAGACGTGGTCGTGCAGGTTCCCGACCGGAACGAGGGAGCGGCTCTCGAGGTCGCGGAAGCTCATCCCCCGGGCCGTCAGCGCCGCCCGGAGGGCGGGCCCGAAGGGCTGGATGCTCCATTCCAGCGCGGGATCGGCACTCACGCGCGCAGGATATGCGACGCGCCGCGACACCGTTACGGGCACGCTCCGGGGCGCCCGTTACCATGCGGCCCGTGACGAGCGAGCCCACGCCACCCGCCGAGCCCGCGCCCGCCGACCCGCCCGCGGCCGACGCCGCCGCCCCCGGGTCGCCCGAGGAGCCCCGCGCGCCACGTCGCTGGGGCCTGCGCCGGACCCGGCCCACGACGGAGGACGACGCCGCGCAGGCGGACGCCGAGGGCGCGCCTGCCGGTCCGGGGACGACGGAACCGCCCGCCGGAGACGCCCCGGACGCCTCCGTCGCGTCGATCCCGTCCGCGTCGGGCCCCCGGCGCCTGCGCCGCGACCGGCGCCGCCTGCTGTCGGAGCGCGAGGAGGCCGTCTACCACCTGGGCGGCCTGGCCTTCGAGCTCTACCGCCGCGACCAGCTGCCCGAGGGCGTGATGCGCCTCCGCGCGGGCGAGGTGGCCAAGATCGACGACACGGTGCGCGACATCGACGCCCGCCTGAGCGAGGTGGAGCGCGAGCGGCGGGAGCGGCGCACCGCCGCGCCGGCCGACCCCGCGTTCGGCTGCTGCCTGGTCTGCCGCACGCCCTTCCGGGCCGAGGCCCGCTTCTGCTGGCAGTGCGGCACCCAGGTCGTGCCCCCGCCGATCGGCGGCGACGATCAGCCGACCGCCGTCATCGCCTCCCCCGGCCCGCTGTGAGCGGCCCGCGACCGACCGGCTGGGAGGGCGCCGACCGATGGTTCGCACCCGGGACCGGCGGTGGCGGCGAGGGGCCCCCGGACCGGCCGGGCGAGGCGCCCCCCGGCGACGACGCCCCTCCCCCGCCCCCGGCGTGCGCGGTGTGCGGCGCCGAGCTGGAGCCGGACCAGACCTACTGCCTGGAGTGCGGGTCGCCGACCCCGCTCGCCCCGCGGCTCCGGCGTGGCGGCCGCACGGCGGCGCTGCTGGCCGGCGGCATGGTCGTGCTCGGCCTCGGCGCCGGCGCGCTCGCGTTCGCGGTGGCGGACGACGGGGGCGAGACCGGCACCGCGACGGGCACGACCTCGGCGACGATCCCGCTGGTCCCGACCGGCACGGTGCCCACGACCCCCCTGCCGACGGGCCCGGCGACCGGGTCGCTGCCGGCCGACACCTCGTTCACGGTGCCCACCGCCCCCGGCGGGACGACCCCGACGACCCCCGGGTTCACGACGGGCACCCTGCCCTCGACGACCGGGTTCGACACGGTCACCGGCCCCACGAGCGTCCCCACCACCGCGCCGACGACGGACTTCGAGCCGACCACCGAGGAGATCCCCACGACCACCGAGGAGGAGGCCGACGGGTCGTCGGACTGGCCGATCGGCGTGACCGCGTGGACCGCGATCCTCGCATCCACGCGCAGCGAGCGCGACGCGCGCTCGGCCAAGGGCCGGGTGGCGGCGGCGGGCGACCCGGCGGGCGTGCTCTTCTCGTCGGACTTCTCCGACCTGCGACCGGGTTACTGGGTGGTCTTCTCGGGCAGATACGGATCTCGTGAGACCGCCATCGCGCAGTCCGTCAGGCTCCGCCCGGAGTTCCCGACGGCCTACGCCCGCCGCATCGAGGGCTGAGAACGTGACATCCGGCAGGGTCGTCCTGATCACCGGCGCGTCGAGCGGGATCGGTGAGGCGACCGCGCGGGCCCTGTCGGGCGCCGGCCACCGCCTCGTGCTCGCCGCCCGCTCGCTCGACCGCCTCGAGGCGCTCGCGGCCGAGCTCGGGGGCCCGGAGCGCGCGCTGGCCGTCGAGTGCGACGTGACCGAGTGGGAGCAGCAGCAGGCGCTGGTCGCCCGTGCCGTGGACGCCTTCGGCGGGGTGGACGTCGCCTTCGCGAACGCCGGCTTCGGCGCGAAGCGCGGCTTCCTCGCCGAGTCGCCCGAGCACTGGCGGGAGATGGTCCTCACCAACGTCTACGGCGCCGCGCTGACCGTTCGCGCGTGCATCGAGCAGTTGCGCGAGCGACAGGGCCACCTGCTCCTGATGGGCTCGGTGGCCGGCCGCAAGGTGGCACCCGGCTCGCTCTACTCGGCGACCAAGTGGGCGGTCACGGCGATGTCGGAGGCCGCGCGCACCGGCGTGCGCGTCACGCTGATCTCACCGGGGACCGTCGAGACCGCCTTCTACGACGAACCGGTCGGCGGCGCGCAGCTCACGGCCGAGGACGTCGCGCGCGCGATCGCGTTCGCGGTGGAGCAGCCGGCCCACGTGGACGTCAACGAGATCATGCTCCGCCCCACGGTGCAGGGCTTCTAGGCCTACCGGCGGGCGCGCTCCCGCCGGACGACGCCGAGATCGCGCAGGAGCAGCGTCCCCGCTCCCGGCGTGGCCGTGATCCGCAGCGCGATGCGCGTGCCGTGACCGACACCTCGCGCCACGCCGGCCCGGCGCGGCGGACCGCGGTGCGGCCCGCGACCGTCAGCCGCACCACGCCGTCGCCGCGCAGGCCGACCGAGACGGTCCGCCGGCGCGGGCCGGGGACGATCCGGTACGACGGCGAGGCGATCGCGAGCGGGGCGCCCGCGACCGTGACGGCGTGCCGGCCCGCGGTGCCGGCCACCTCGAGGGTCCCGCTCCACACCGTCCAGCCCGGCAGCGGAGCGGTCACGGGCCCGACGCGCAGCACGTCGATCGTGGTCCCGAGCGCAGGCACCGGATCGACGACGATCCGCACCACCCGGCCCGTGAGGGCGGCGGGCACCGGGACGGGCCACGAGCGCCGGGCGGCGCCGGGCTCCAGGTCGGCCAGCACCGCCTCGGGCGCGCCGTCCTCGGGCCGCGCCCGCACCCGGACGAGGCCGCCGCCACCCGGAGCGCGCAGGGCCACCCGCAGCGTCTGCGCCCCGGGCGGCAGCAGCACCGGAGGCGACACGAGGGTGACGTTCCCCGCCAGCCGTGCTCCCGGGGCGAGCAGCGCCGGCGTGTCGCGCCCCTCCACGAGCCAGCCCTCGAGGCCCGCTGCCAGGTCGCCGTTGGGCGGCCCCGGAGACAACTCGCGCGCCCTCTCCGCCAGCAGCCCTCCGGGAGCGACGGGGGCCGCGACGCCGGAGACGGGGACGAGCGCGGGCAGGACGGCCCAGGCGAGGGCGATGGCGGCGGCGCGGGCGGGGCGGATCGGTGCTCCTCCACTAGAGTCGCCGCGATGATAGGCGCGGAGCACCTCGTGGGCGTCGATGTCGGTGGCACCTTCACCGACGCGGCACTGATCACCGGCGGCCGCCTGATCACCGCGAAGGTGCCGACGACGCCGGCCGATCAGAGCGAGGGCGTGATCGCCGCCGTGACGGCGGTGCTCTCGCGTGCCGGGCTGCGGCCCGCGGACGTGACGCGCTTCGCCCACGGCATGACCGTCGGCACCAACGCCCTGCTCGAGGGCACGGGAGCGCGTACGAGCCTGATCGCCACCGAGGGCTTCGGCGACGTCCTGGAGCTCCGCCGCCAGGACCGCGCGCACCTCTACCGGCTCGACGCCCACCACTCCCCGCCGCTGGTGCCGCACGCGCGCACGCACGAGGTCACCGAGCGCTGCGGGCCGCACGGGGTGATCACGCCCCTCGACCCGGCCTCGCTGGAGCGGGCGGTGGCCGCGGTCCGCGCCGACGGATCGGAGGCGGTCGCCGTCGGGCTGCTGTTCGCGTTCGCGCACCCGCAGCACGAGGCCGCCGTGGCCGCCGCGCTGCGCGAGGCGCTTCCCGGCGTCCACGTGAGCGCCTCGAGCGAGGTCCTGCCCGAGATCCGCGAGTACGAGCGGATCTCCACGACGGTCGTGGACGCCTACCTGACGCCGGTGCTGCGCAGCTACCTCGGACGCCTGGGCGAGCGCGCGGCCGCCGCGGGGCTCCCGTCGCCGGCGATCATGCAGTCGAGCGGCGGCGTGCTGCCCATCGCCGACTCCGCCGAGCACGCCGCCTGGACGGTGCTGAGCGGCCCCGCCGGGGGGGTCATCGGGGCGGCCCGGCTGGCGGCGCGCGAGGACCGCCGCCTCGCCCTCACCTTCGACATGGGCGGCACCTCGTGCGACGTGGCGCTCGTCACCGACGGAGAGCCCGCCCGCACAAGCAGGACGGTCATCGCGGGGCACCCCCTGCACCTGCCGGTACTGGACGTCGCGACGGTGTCGGCGGGCGGCGGCAGCATCGCCTGGGCCGACTCGGGAGGCGCGCTGCGCGTCGGCCCCCAGAGCGCGGGGGCGCGCCCCGGCCCGGCGGCCTACGGCCTGGGGGGGACCGAGCCCACGGTCACCGACGCCGACGTGGTGCTCGGGCGGCTGCCGCTGCGTGAGCCCCTCGGCGGCGCGATCCGTCTCGACGCCGACGCCGCCCGCGCCGCCGTGGGCGGCCTGGCGCGGCGCCTCGGGCTCGGCGTCGAGGAGTGCGCCGAGGGGATCCTCACCGTGGCCGTGCAGGAGATGGTGCGCGCCCTGCGCCTGGTGAGCGTGGAGCGCGGCGAGGACGCGCGCGAGGCCACGCTGATCGCCTTCGGCGGGGCGGGACCCCTGCACGCCTGCGCGGTCGCCGACGAGCTCGGGGTGCGGACCGTGCTCGCACCGCCGGCGGCCGGGGTGCTGGCCGCGCTCGGCCTGGTGATGGCGGGCGAGCGGCGCGACTACGTGCAGACCGTGCTCGCCCCGGTCGACGCGGGGGCCGGGCTCGCGGGGATGCTCTCCCCCCTGCGGGAGCACGCCGCCCACGACCTGCCGGGCGCGCCGGTGCAGGCGGCGGCCGACTGCCGCTATGCGGGCCAGAGCCACGCGCTCACCATCCCCTGGGATCCCGCCGCCCCGGAGGCCTCCCTGGCGCAGGCGTTCCACGATGCCCACCGCGAGCGCTACGGCGACGCCGACCCCGGGCGGGCCGTGGAGGCCGTCACGCTGCGCCTGGCCGCCGAACGCCCGGGCGCCGACCCGGAGCTGCCCGGTGGCGCGGAGGGCCCCGGGGTCGCGGGGCCGACGGTGATCCCCATGGAGGGCGCCACCTGCTGGGTCGGCGAGGGCTGGACCGCGCGGGTGGACGGCGTCGGGTCGATCCGGATGGAGCGCGGATGAGCCTCGACCCGATCACGCTGCAGGTGATGGCCAACGCCCTGCGGGCCGTCGCCGAGGAGATGGGGGCGGCCCTCGTGCGCAGCGCCTTCAGCCCCAACATCAAGGAGCGGCGCGACTGCAGCACGGCGATCTTCGACGACGCGGGGCGCATGGTGGTGCAGTCGGCCTCCATCCCGGTGCACCTGGGCGCGATGCCCGAGGCCGTGGCGGCGGTCCGGGCGCGCGGTGCGGCGCCCGGCGAGGTCTGGCTCGTCAACGACCCCTACCGCGGGGGCACCCACCTTCCCGACCTGACGATGATCAACGCGATCGCCCTGGACGGGCGCACGGCGGCCTACGCCGTCACCCGGGCGCACCACGCGGACGTGGGCGGCATGGCGCCGGGCAGCATGCCGGCCGGCTCGCGGGAGCTGCTGCAGGAGGGCATCGTCATCCCGCCGGTGCGGATCGTGCGCGACGGGGAGCCGGTCGAGGACGTCATCGCCCTACTGCTCGCCAACACCCGCACGCCGGCCGAGCGCGAGGGCGACCTGCGCGCCCAGCTCGCCGCGCACCGGCTGGCCGAGCGGCGCCTGCAGGAGGTCGCCGAGCGACACGGGCCGGACCGCGTGCGCGCGGCCTTCACCGCCCTCTTCGACTACGCCGAGCGCCGCACCCGCGCGGCGATCGCCGCCATGCCCGACGGGCGCTACGAGGCGGCCGAGGCCCTCGAGGGCGACGGCGTCACCGAGGGGAACCTCTGGATCCGCGTGGCCGTCACCATCGCCGGCGACTCCATGACGGTCGACTTCGCCGGCACCGACCCCACCGGCCCGGGCAACTGCAACTGCCCGCCCGCGGTCACCCGCTCGGCGGTCTACTTCGTCCTGCGCTGCCTGACCGACCCCGACATCCCCGCCTCGGCGGGCGCGTTCGCGCCCGTGACGGTGCTCGCGCCGCCGGGGAGCCTGGTCGACGCACGTGCCCCCGCCGCCGTCGCGGGGGGCAACGTGGAGACCTCCAGCCGGATCGTGGACGCGGTCTTCTCCGCCCTCGGGCAGGCCGTGCCCGTGCCCGCGCAGGGCCAGGGCACGATGAACAACCTGACCATCGGCGGCGCCGGGTTCACCTACTACGAGACGATCGGCGGCGGGCAGGGCGCCTCGCCGGACGCCGACGGGCCCTCGGGGGTGCACGTGGCGATGAGCAACACCCTCAACACCCCCGTCGAGGCGCTCGAGGTCGCCTATCCGCTGACCGTGGAGGCCTACCGCCTCCGGCGGGGCACCGGCGGGCCGGGCGCCCACCGGGGGGGCGACGGCGTCGAGCGGCGGGTGCGCGTGCTGGTGGAGGCCGACGTCTCGGTCATCGCAGAGCGGCGCGCGCGCGGCCCGGAAGGCCGCGAGGGCGGCGGCGACGGGCGACCCGGGCGCACGACCCTCAACGGCCGGCCGCTGCCGGCCAAGTGGCGGGGCTCCCTGCGCCCCGGCGACGTGATCGGCATCGAGACCCCCGGAGGGGGCGGGTACGGCCCGCCGGAGGAGGCGATCGGCGAGGACGGCGCGCATCCGGCCGCCCCGTCTGAGAACCTGTCGCCATGAGCGACGACTCCCCCCTGCGCTACCGGGTCCTCACGGGCCCCGACGACCGTTCCTTCTGCGAGCGCGTCAGCGCCGCCCTCGAGGAGGGCTGGCGCCTCCACGGCGGCCCGGCCCTGACCTCCAACGGCGGGCGCGTGATCGTGGCCCAGGCGGTCGTGCGCGACCCGGACGAGGCGGAGTGAGCGCGCAGGACTGGCGCCCCGACACCGCGGCGGTGCGCGGTGGACTCAACCGCACCGGCTTCGCCGAGACCTCCGAGGCGCTCTTCCTCACCCAGGGCTACACCTACGCCTCGGCCGCCGAGGCGGAGGCCGCCTTCGCCGGAGAGGTCGAGCACTACGTCTACTCGCGCTACGGCAACCCGACCGTCACGACCTTCGAGGAGCGCCTGCGGCTGATCGAGGGTGCCGAGGACTGCTTCGCCACCGCCAGCGGCATGGCGGCCGTGTTCAACTCGCTGATCGCGATCCTCGAGACCGGCGACCGGGTGGTGGCCTCGCGCGCGCTGTTCGGCTCGTGCTTCATCATCCTCGCCGACCTCCTGCCGCGCTGGGGCATCGAGACGACCTTCGTCGACGGCCACGATCTCGACCAGTGGCGCGACGCCCTGGCCACTCCGGCCGCGGCCGTCTTCTTCGAGTCGCCCTCCAACCCGATGCAGGAGCTGATCGACATCGCGGCCGTCTGCGAGATGGCGCATGCCGCCGGCGCGAAGGTGATCATCGACAACGTCTTCGCGACGCCCCTGCTGCAGCGGCCGATCCCGCTCGGCGCCGACATCGTCGTCTACTCGGCGACCAAGCACATCGACGGACAGGGCCGCGTGCTCGGGGGCGCGATCCTCGGGCGCACCTCCTACATCCGCGGCATGGTCGAGCCCCTGATGCGGCACACGGGACCCTCGCTCAGCCCCTTCAACGCCTGGGTGCTGCTGAAGGGCCTCGAGACCATGCGGCTCCGCGTGATGCACCAGTGCGCCTCCGCCCTGCGCATCGCCGAGTGGCTGGAGGCGCATCCGGCCGTCGCCGCGGTGCGCTACCCCTTCCTGCCGAGCCACCCGCAGCACGCTCTCGCGCTGCAGCAGATGACCGGAGGGGGCAGCGTCGTCACCTTCACGCTGGACGCCGGGGACGCCGAGGCCAAGGCGGCGGCCTTCGCCGCCCTGGATGCGCTCCGGATCATCGACATCTCCAACAACCTCGGCGACGCCAAGTCGCTGGTGACGCACCCGGCGACGACCACCCACCGGCGCCTCCCGCCCGAGGCCCGGCGCGACGCCGGCATCACCGACGGCGTCATCCGGCTCTCGGTGGGGCTGGAGGACGTCGAGGACCTGATCGACGATCTGGAGCAGGCGCT
>LNEQ01000263.1 GCA_001464995.1 Actinobacteria bacterium Ga0077541 | reverse complement strand
GACGTGCTCGGCAAGCGCCACGGCGTCACCCGGGAGCGGATCCGCCAGATCGAGGCCCTCGCCATCGAGCGCCTCCGCAACTCGGACTCCGCCCTCGCGCTGAAGTGATCCCCTCCCAGGGCGGGTGGTCTCAGGACCACCCGCCCTGGGGAAGGCGATCCCCCCCGGGCTGCGCGAACCATGAGACCCGGCAGGGCGCAGTGGCCCTTCGGATCGTCCATCGCCGCGCAGACCACGTGGTCGCGGGACGGAGGCAGGCGCCGCGCCCACTGATCGTCCGGGCGTAGCGGACGTGACCGTCCCATGTGGCCGTCCCTGAAAGCGCACTGCACTCGGTTTTTCGACGGGCATTGCCGGCGCACGCCGGTGCCGTCAGATGCGAATCGGCCCGACCAAGGGCCGATTCGCCGCCCTGATCTCCCCGCAAGTGGGAGATCAGTGCGTCGACGCACGTCCTTCGCGCGGCGCCCTCCGACCGCACAGACGATCACGTGGCGCCAGCTCGCCCTACGCCGCGATCTGCTCCACCTCGAAGGCGACCCGGCCCCGCTCCTCCCCCTCGATGAGGCAGCGGACGGCGTAGCGGCCGGGCTCGTCGAGCTCGGCGCGGACCGGGAAGACGAGCGGCACCGTCAGCGGCACGCCCTGCCGCCAGTGCTGGGGCGGGCTGCTCTCCAGCTCGAAGCCCTTGCGGAAGCCGGCGACCGCGCCGTCGGCGTCGGCCAGCTCGAGCTG
>LNEQ01000262.1 GCA_001464995.1 Actinobacteria bacterium Ga0077541 | reverse complement strand
GCGCGCTCGGCGAGCAGGATGCTCGACAGCGCGATCCGGTCGGCCCAGAGGTATCCGTCGCCGCTCATCGGCGCAGCCGGATCGGGAGCGGACGACTCTCGAACGGATGGCCCATGACGCGTGTCTCCCTGTCTCGACCACGAGGAGCGCGGGTGTGCCGCGGACGCACGAACTGAGTCGGGATCGTACGCCCTGGCACCGCGATGGGCCACCCGTCCGGGCGGCGTGGACGCCGTTCAGGCCGAGGGGCGGAACGTCCCGCGCTTGATCCGGTTACGCGGCCGTGGCGCGGCGGCCTCGGCCTCCTCGGGCGCTGCCGCCGTGGTCGTGGTGGCCTCGGCGACGGGCTCGGCGGCCGGCGCCGCCGAGGGGCGCACGCTGCCCCGCTTCACCCGGTTGGTCGGCTTGGGGGCGTTCTCGTCGACCGCCACCGCGCGGGCCCGCTTGGGCGCGTGGGAGAGCACGCCGCGGCGGCGGGCGTAGAGCGTCCGCGCCGGGGCCACCGTGAGGCCCGCGGCGCGGAACTCCTCCTCGCGGCCGATCGTGACCGCGATGCGCGAGAAGTCGGAGACGACGTCCGGCGCCACCAGCGTGACGACGCGGCCGTCGGCGCCCGCGCGGCCGGTGCGCCCGGCGCGGTGCGTGTAGGAGTCGGCGTCGGTGGGCGCGTCGGCGTTGACCACCAGGGCGAGGTCGGTGACGTCGATGCCGCGGGCGGCCACGTCGGTCGCCACCAGCACCCCCTCGGGGGCCGCGGTGAAGGCGGCGAGCGCCTTCTGGCGCGAGGCCTGGGTCATCTCGCCGTGGATCCGGTGCGCCCGGATGCCGCGCTTGATCATCCGCTCGTAGAGCCGCTCGGTGCCGATGCGGGTCTCGCAGAAGACCAGCGCCCGGCCACCCGCCTCGGCGATCAGGTCGGCGACCTTCTCCTCGCGGTCGCCGTGCCCGCAGGCGACGAAGGTGTGCGTCACCTTCGAGTCGTCGGAGTGCTCGTCGGTCTGGCCGGCCGTCTCCACCTTCACCGGGTGGCGCGTCAGCCCCTCGGCCAGCGTGCGGATCTCACCGTCGAGCGTGGCCGAGAAGAGCAGGGTCTGGCGGTCCTTCGGACAGCGGGCCACGATCTTCTTGACCTGGGGCATGAAGCCCATGTCGAGCATCCGGTCGGCCTCGTCGAGCACCAGCGCGCGCAGGTCCTTGAGGGAGACGGCGCGGCGGGCCGCCAGATCGAGGAGGCGCCCGGGCGTCGCCACCAGCAGCTCGGCGGTCTTGGCGGCCTTCGACTGGCCCTCGAGGTCCTCACCGCCGTAGGCGACGGCGAGCTGCAGTCCGAGCGCCTCGGCGAGCGGCGTCAGCTCGGCGCCGATCTGACGGGCGAGCTCGCGCGTCGGCGAGAGGATGAGCGCCTGCCAGGGGACGCCCTTCTCGGCGCGCTGCACCAGCGGGATGCCGAACGCGAGCGTCTTGCCGGAGCCCGTCGGGGCCTTGACCCAGATGTCGGCCCCCTCGAGGCCGAGGGGGATGGTGCTCTCCTGCACGGGGAAGGGTGTGGCGATGCCGCGGTCGGCGAGGGCGGCGCAGATCCCCGGCGCCACGCCGAGGTGGGAGAAGTCGAAGCTGGTCAGTTGCGGATTCCTTCGCGTGGGAGGCGGGGGCACATGGACGCCGGGCGCCTTCTGTGCGCCTCGCCCGCCTGGTGACGCATACGGTAGCCCGTCGGCGCCGGATTGCGGCACCTCTTCGCGCCGGCGGCCCCGACCCCTTGTGTCAAGGGTGCTCCCGCCGCGGCCGATCCATCCTGTGTGA
>LNEQ01000261.1 GCA_001464995.1 Actinobacteria bacterium Ga0077541 | reverse complement strand
GGTAAGAATGCGCCACGCATGGCCCGACGACGCTCACCGCGCGGCGGCCCCACCATGAAGGACGTCGCGGCGCTGGCCTCGGTCTCCCTGTGGACGGTGTCCAACGCCTTCAGTCACCCGGAGCGCATCGCCTCGAGCACGCGCGAGCGCGTGCTGGGCGCGGCGGCGTCGCTCGGGTACGCCGGCCCCAACCCCCTGGCGCGCTCGCTGGCGTCGGGGCGCACCGGCGTGGTGGCCCTGGTGGCCGCGGGAGCGGCCGAGCCGCTGCTGGCCGACCCGGCCGCGGGACTGGTGGCGCGCGGCCTGATCCACGCCTGCGACCGCGCGGGGGTCAGCGTCCTGTTCACCGGCCGCGCCGACGGCGCGGCCGTCGATGGCTGGGTGCTGCTGCGCGACGCCTCGATCGCGCCCTCCCTCACGGGACCCGTGGTGGCCGTCCCGGAGTGAGCGCGGTCGGCGCCGACGTGGGCGCAGGCGCCGCGGAGGCGGCGCGCCACCTCGCCGCGCTCGGCCACCGCCGGCTCGCCGTGCTGTCGTGGCCGGGGGCGGGCGATCGCCTGGACGGCGCGCGGCGCGGCTGGGGCGACGCCGGTCCGGTCGAGGTGTTCGTGGCCGGCACGCCCGAGGGCTTCCACGGCCGGCCCGCCGGGCGGGCGCAGGAGGAGCGGGCGGTCGGACCGGTGCGCGGCGACGGCGTCGAGGCCGCGCGCGTCGTGGTCGGGCGGGAGCCGCGGGCGACCGCCATCCTCGCCCTCAGCGACGCGCTCGCCATCGGGGCCCTCGAGGCGGTGCGCTGGGCCGGCCTCCGCGTGCCCGAGGACGTCTCGGTCGCCGGCATCGACGATCTCCCCGAGAGTGCCGGACTGCAGCTCACCTCCGTGTTCGTCCCCTACCGCCCCATGGGAGAACTGGCGGGCGCGATGCTCGCGACGCTGATGGAGCGCGACGACGCACCGGCGCCGGCCCTCATGCCGACCGCCCTCGCGATCCGGGGAACGACGGGGCCTCCACCCGTCTGACGAGGGGCGGCCGGGGTATGCGCAGGGCGCCCGTGCGGGGTAGGCTCGCCCGCACGTACTAAACGTTTAGATCCCGGGAGACGACCGATGCTCGAAGCCCCCCAGCTGGTTACCGACAGCCGGATGCTCTACTTCACGTGGGTGCCCGCCGATCCCGAGGCGGTGCGCGCCCTGGTGCCGTCCGAGCTCGCGCTGGCCGAGAACAACCAGTGCTTCATCAACCAGTACGTCGTCGACTCCGACGACCAGACCTCGGGCTTCGAGGCCTACTCGCTGACGTATTGCGGCGCCGACCTGTCGGGTCACGACACGCCCCAGGGCGGCGTCCCCGGGCGCTGGTGGACCCACTACTTCAACTCGAACGCCGACATGCGCGCCTACGCGGCCAAGCGCGGAGTGCCCGCCGGCGCCGGCGAGACCGTTCTCGAGATCGCCGACGGCGTCCTGACGGCGACCACCTCGGCCGACGGCACGCCCGTCATCCGCACCACCGCGCGCGTGGGTGGCGACCTGTCGATCATCGGCAAGGGCCAGCTGCGCTACGTCACCGAGGTCGACGGCACGCTGACCAGCGGCCTCTACCCGTTCAACGCGCCGCTCGCCCAGCCCTGGGAGGTGCTCACCTTCGAGTTCCTCGAGCCGAGCCACCCCGTGTACGCGCTGCGCCCGGCCGACCCGCTGCAGGTGACCTGGGGCTTCTACTCGCCCAAGGCCTCCTTCTGCTACCCCGGCGGCGAGGGCCCGCTGGCCACCCAGCCGTGATCGCCCGCACGGCCGGGGCGCCCGTCGCCCCGGCCGTGCGATGCGGTGCTCAGATGCGCTCGATCTTGACGACCGGGATCTTCCGGGTCGTCATCTTCTCGTAGTCGTTGAAGCTGGCGAACCGCTTCGCCTGCTCGGCGTAGAGGCGGGCCCGCTCGGCCTCGTCCTCCACCACGCTCGCCCGTGCCGGGAAGGTCTCGGTGCCGAGCTCCACCGTGATCTCCGGGTTGGCCAGGAGGTTGTAGTACCAGTCGGGGTTGTCGGGGGCGCCACCCTTCGAGGCGATCACGTAGGTGCCGCCGCCCTCGTCCAGGCGCACCAGGGGGTTGACCCGCGTCGCGCCCGTCTTGGCGCCCGTGGTCTGGATGATGATCATGTCGGCGCCCTCGAACTGGCCGCCGACCTTGCCACCGTTGGCGCGGAACTCGGCGATGATGCCCTTGTTCCACTCGTTGAAGTCCATGCCCATCTGCACCACCTCTTGATCAGTCAAGTTCTGCCGTGGTGGCGACAGTACCCGACCGGTCGCGCGCCCGGCCGTCACATCACGCGGCCCCAGGCCATGAAGGCGGTCATCGCCGCGAGATACCGCCCCCCGTCGGCGGCGCGATCGACGTCGGCCCGCCAGGAGTCGGCCGCCGCCCACGTCACGCGGCCGGCGGCGACAGCCGACTCGAGCGCCCCGTCGAGGTCGAACAGGAGACGGGCGCGGGCGGCGTCGGCCACCAGCAGCACGCGCGCGGCGACATCCACCTCGGCGAGCCCGGCTCCGGCCAGCATCCCGCGCAACCGGCGCCCCACCGTGCCCGATCTCACCCGCTCGGACGCCGACCGCGCCAGCTCCCCCCCGAGCGCCGGGTCGGACGGGTCGACCACGAGCGTCGCCCAGTCGGGCTCGGCGAGCACCACCCGCCCGCCGGGACGCACGACCCGCGCCATCTCCGCGACGGCCTCCTCGGGCCGCGCGAGGTGCTGCAGCGTGCGCTCGGCCCGCGCGCCGTCGACCCCGTCGTCGGGCAGGTCGAGGCGCGTGGCGTCACCCACCCGGAGGTCGACGACGCCGGCCGCGCCGCGGCGCCGGGCCTCGTCGATCATCGCGGCGCTGACGTCGATGCCGATCACCCGGCCGCCCGGGGCGACCCGCCCGGCCAGCACGAGCGCGTCGTCGCCGGTGCCGCAGCCGACGTCGAGCAGCACCGCGCCCGGCCGCGGCTCCAGCAGGGCGAACGAGCGCTCCTTCCACTCGGCCACCGCGCCGACGTCCCGCACGGCGTCGAGGTAGCCGGCGTACCCGCCGGGGTCGCCGGTGGCGTCCACGTCGGAGAAGCCGCCGAACTCGGGGGGCCCGCCCATTCGTCGCAGGCTAGCGCCGTGTCCGGTGACGTTGGCCGTGTTCTGGCCGCGAAGATCCCGCGGGCCGAGGAAGAGGGAGATCCCCATAGCTGTTGCTATGGGGTCGAGCGATGACGCTGGATCCGCGTTGATTTGCAGCGAGGCAGAACCGGGCAGACGTTGCCTGACACGGCACTAGTGCCGGGCGGCGGGCCCTGACAGGCTGGGGCTCCGACGATCAGGGAGGCGGACCATGGCGGGACCGGGGACGGGAGCGACGATCGTGACCGGGGGCACCGGCGGGCTCGGGCTCGGGGTGGTGCGGGCGCTGGCCGGCGCGGGGCACGACGTGGTGGTGACCTGGATCGCCGAGCGCGAGATCGAGCGCTTCCCCGACGACCTGCGCGCGCACTGCCGGCTGGAGAGGACCGACGTGACCTCCGAGGAGTCGTTCGAGGCTCTGGTGCGCTCGTGCGAGCCGGACGGGGTCTGGGCCCTGGTGCAGCTCGTCGGCGGCTACCTCGACGGCGCGCCGGTGGCGGGCATGGACATGGAGGGCTGGGACCGCCAGTTCGCCCTCAACACTCGCACGGTCGCACTCGGGCTGCGGGCGGCGCTACCCGGGATGGTGCAGCGCGGGTCCGGGCGGGCCGTCGCCGTCGGCACCCGCGCCGCGGTGCGCCCCTTCGCGGGGGCGAGCGCGTATGCGGCCTCGAAGGCCGCCGTGCTCGCCCTGGTGAGCGCGGCCTCGGAGGAGGTGAAGCGGTCGGGCGTCTGCGTCAACGCGGTCCTGCCCAGCGTGATCGACACGCCCGCGAACCGCGCGGCGAACCCGGACGCCGACGCCTCCACCTGGGTGCGGCCCGAGGAGATCGGAGCCGTCATCGCCTTCCTCTGCTCGGCCGGGGCGAGCGCGGTGACCGGCGCCGCGATCCCCGTGTACGGGAGGGCGTGACCCCCGGGATCGCCCTGGTGATCGCGTTTTACTGCTTGCTGGAGGATACATTTGCCGGCGTCCTCGCCGCTTGATTTCGCAACTGGACCAACGATGTATCCGTTGGACGGATGCGAAATCGAACCCCTCAGAGGTGCGTCGCGGGTCGCCTTCGGGCCCGGCGGGGAGCGCCCGGATGACGCCCGGCGTGGCCGACCGTCGCGAGGCCTGCGCGACCATGGTCGAGGTGCTGCGGGGCAACCTGGGCAACCGGCGCCCCGAGACGGTGGCCCACGACCCGGCGGTGGGCCAGCGCGCGGCCGAGGTGCTGCAGACCTCCATCGAGGCGGTCGCCGCGTCGACGGCCGCGACGGAGCTGCTGCGCACGTTCGGCCTGCGCCCCGGGTTCCTCGGCCCGAGCGTGGACACCGCCCTCATGGTCGCCATGATCGGCGTGCGCCGCGGGTGGGAGGCGACGCGCCTGGAGCACGCGACCATCAGCGCCATGTTCGCCGACATCGGCATGCTGCGGCTCCCCGAGGAGGCCGTGTTCAAGCCCTGCGCGCTCAACACGGACGAGGTGCGCGTGATGCGCCTGCACCCCTACGTCGGCAGCATGCTGCTGGAGCCCCTGGCCCCGGTGCTGGCGCCCCAGATCGGTGAGGTGGCCCTCCAGCACCACGAGCACGTGGACGGCAGCGGCTACCCCAACGGGCTCCGCGCCGGCGACATCCTCGAGGAGGCGCAGGCCGTGGGCATCTGCCACCTCTACTCGGCAACCACCCGCATACGCCCGTACCGCGACACGCTGACCCCCGCCCAGGCGATGGACCTGATCGAGGGTCTCGCGGGCCGTGCATGGGACCCGCGGATCGTGCGGGCGTTCGCCGACGGCCTGGCCATGTACCCGATCGGCACGCTCGTGCGCCTGGCCAACGGCGAGTCGGGCGTCGTCGTCCCCGGGGGCACGCCGCGGCGGCCGCTGGTGGAGATGCGGTGGTCGGCCGAGGGCATCGCGATCCACGAGCGCCTGGTGCCGGCGTCCACCACCGACACCGGTCTCGCGATCGTGGCCGTCGGGCGCAGCTACTGACCCCGGGAACGGCGAAGGCGGCCCCGGGGGGCCGCCTTCGCGACGTGCGCACCGCTGGCCGGAAGCGCGCCTAGAGCGCCTCGAGACCCCTCTTGATCCGGTCCAGGCCCTCCTCGAGGACGTCGTCGGGGCAGGCGTAGGTGAGGCGGATGTGGCCCTCGCCGCGGTCGCCGAAGGCAGAGCCCGCCACGACGCCGACCTGGTGGTTCTCGATCATGTAGTCGGCGAACTGCTGGGCGGTCATGCCCGTGCCGCGGATGTCGGGGAACACATAGAAGGAGCCGTCGGGGGTGGGGCACTCGACGCCGGGCATCTTGTTGAGCGCCTCGACGGTCTTGTCGCGCTTGGCCTGCAGCTTCTTTGTGATCACCTCGACGTGGTCCTGGGGGCCGGTGATGGCCGCAAGGGCCGCCAGCTGGACGAAGGCGGGCACGTTGGTGACCGAGTTCTGCTGGAAGATGTCCATCGTGGTGATCAGGTCCTTGTTGGCCACGCACCAGCCGATGCGGAAGCCGGTCATGATGTAGGTCTTGGAGAAGGTGTCGACCAGGATCGAGCGGTCGGCCATGCCCTCCACGGCGGCGATCGTCTTGTGCTCGGCGCCTGCG
>LNEQ01000260.1 GCA_001464995.1 Actinobacteria bacterium Ga0077541 | reverse complement strand
CCGTCGAGGAGCACGTCGCCCGCCGCCGGGAGCTCCAGGCCCATGATGAGGCGCGCCAGCGTGCTCTTGCCGCAGCCCGACTCGCCCACGAGCGCCACCACCTCCCCCCGGGCGATCGTCAGATCGACGCCGTCGACCGCAGCCACGGGGGGCCGCCCGCGGCGCCCGGGGTGGGAGTACCGCAGCCCGCGGACCGCGAGGAGCGGCGGCGCGCTCATGACGGGCCCCGTCCCAGGGCGGCCGCCTCGCGGTCGGTGAGCACGCACGCGACGCGGCGCGCGGGACCGGCGGCGCGCAGCTCGGGGCGGGCGGCCCGGCACTCCTCCCGTGCCGCCGGGCAGCGGGGCGCGAACGCGCAGCCGGGGGGCAGCCGGCCCGGCTGCGGCGGCGCCCCCGGGATCGGCACCCGCACGCGCGGCGCACCCAGGCGGGGGGCGAGCGCGAGGAGACCGGCGGTGTAGGGGTGGCGCGGAGCCGACAGCACCGCCCGCGCCGGTCCCTCCTCAACGATGCGCCCCGCGTACATCACCGCCACGCGGCCGGCGACCCGGGCCACCGCCCCGAGGTCGTGCGAGATCAGCAGGACGGCCAGCCCCTCCTCGCGCCTGCGGGCGTCGATGAGGTCGAGCACGGCCACCTGCACGGACGGATCGAGCGAGGCGGTCGGCTCGTCGGCCACGAGCACGCGCGGGCGCGGCGCCAGCGCCATCGCGATCAGAGCGCGCTGGCGCTGGCCGCCCGAGAGCCGGTGGGGGTGGTCGTCGCGGTCGACCCCGACCTCCGCGAGCGCCGCCGAGGCGGCGATGCGGGCCTCCCGGCGGCCGAGCGGCGCGTGGGCGCGGAGCACCTCGGCCAGCTGCGCGCCGACGCGGGCGACGGGGTCGAGCGCGGCGGCCGGGTCCTGCGGGACCAGGGCGATCCCGGCGCCGCGCACGCGGCGGCGCTCCCGCGGCGCCAGCGCCCCCAGATCCACTCCGCCGAGCGTGACGGCGCCCGCCTCCATCCGCGCGGGCGGCGGCACGAGGCCGAGCAGGGCGAGGCCGGTCAGGGTCTTGCCGGCGCCGCTCTCGCCCACCAGCGCGGTCACCTCGCCGGCCTCCAGATCGAGGTCCACGCCGTCGACGAGGGCGGCGCCGCCGGGCCCGGCGACCCGCAACCCGCGCGCGCTCAGCAGGGCGCTCACGCCCGCCACCAGCGGGCGCTCCCACGCTCGTCGCCCCGGCCGAGCGCCGCGCGCACCGCGTCGCCGACCAGGCTGACGGCGAGCACCGTCAGCAGGATCATCAGGCCCGGGAACACGGTCAGCCAGGGCCGCTGCTCCACGGTGTCCTGCGCGCCGATCATCAGGCTGCCCCACGAGGCGTCGCCCGCCGGATCGATGCCGAGCGACAGGAACGAGAGCGCGCTCTCGGCCAGCATCGCGGCACCGACCGCGAGCGCCGCGAAGGCGGCGATCTCGGGCGTGGCGGCGGTGAGCAGGTGGGTGCGGACGATGTGCGGCCCGCTCGCCCCCGCGGCGCGCGCGGCCTGCACGTAGGGCAGCTCGCGCGTGCGCAGCGCGGACGCCCGCGTCAGGCGGAAGAGCGGCGGCCACGAGAGCAGGGCCAGGATCAGGACCACCTGGGCGGGGCCGACGGTCTCGAAGGAGAGGCTGAGGACGATCAGCACGACGAACGCCGGAACGATCAGGAAGAGGTCGGTGAGCCGCGAGAGGGCGGAGTCGACCCAGCCTCCGCGCCACGCGGCGAGGAGCCCGAGCCCCGCCCCGGCGACGGTCGCGACGGCCGCCGTCGCCAGCCCGATCAGCAGCGAGACCCGGCCGGCGGCGAGGACGCGCGTGAGCACGTCCTCGCCGAGCTCGGCCGTGCCGAAGGGGTGCTGCCAGCTCGGGCCCTGGTCGCGCGAGGGAAGATCCTGCTCGCCGACGCCGTAGGGCGACAACGCCGGGCCGGCCAGGCACGCGATCACGATCAGGGCCAGCATCGCGAGCCCGGCCGCGCCGCCCGGCCCCAGGCGACCGATCGCCGTCCGCAGGCGGCTCACGGGCGGCCGCCCCCGAGCGGGACCCGCGGATCGAGGGCCGCGTAGGCGAGGTCGGCGATCAGGTTGGCGACGATCACCGCCACCGCCCCGATCATCACGATGCCCATGGCCACGTTGATGTCGCGGTCGACCGCCGCGTCGCGGAGCAGCCGGCCCATACCGGGCCAGGAGAACACCGTCTCGGTCACGACGGCCCCGCTGAACATCGCGCCGAGGTCGAGGGCGACGAGGGTCACCACCGGCGCGAGCGCGTTCCGCAGCGCGTGCCCGAGCACCACGCGCCGCTCGGAGAGCCCGTGCGCCCGCGCTGCCGCGACGTGCTCCGAGCGCAGCTCGTCGATCAGCACGGCCCGCTGGAAGCGGCTCCAGACGGCGATGTTCACCAGCGAGAGCGTCAGCACCGGCAGCACGAGGTGCTGGAGGTGGTTGAGCGACAGCAGGTCGCCCTCACTGCCGAAGGAGAAGCGCTGCCCGGTGTACAGGATCGTGGTGCCGTCGCCGCCCAGGCGGTCCCAGAGGACGACCGCCAGCAGGATGAGCACCGCCCCCGCCGCCGTGACGGCCCGGGTGGCCGCCCCGCCCCGCCGCAGCCGCGCCAGCCCGGCGAGCAGCAGCACCGTCCCGATGGCGAAGGGCACGATCGCCCAGCCGTGGTCGCGCATCCAGATCGCCCCGAGCTGGAGCAGGACGCCGGCGAGGAAGGTCGGCGTGGCGAATCCGGCGTAGGCGACGCCGGTCAGCGTCAGGTCGGTCCCCGACCCGGGCCGCGTCGCCGAGACCACGCCGAACGCGACGGCGAGCACCGCCGACACCAGGAGGGCCAGGCCCATCAGCTCGATCGTCGCCGGCAGGGCGTCGAGGATCGTCTCGCGGGCGCCCGCCCCGCCGTTGGTGGCGCTGACGCCCCAGTCGCCGCGCACGAAGCCCGACAGCCAGCTCCAGTAGCCCTCGTACCAGGGGGCGTCGAGGCCCTGCTGCTCCACCAGCCGCGCGACGTCCTCGGGCCGCACGCCCGGGATCGCCCGGAGCCGCGCGACCGGGTCGGCCGCCCGGTAGAGCAGCAGGTAGGAGACGAGGCTGACCACCCACAGCAGCGGCAGCGCGATCGCGAGCCGCCGCCCGATGTACGCGCTCACCGCGCGCACGGCCCCGCCCCCTCTAACCGCCCCCGAGCGACCACTCGCCGCTGTTCCAGAACACCTCCGCCTGGGTGGGGTTCTGGCGCACGCCGGTCAGCGCCTCGGTGTGCACCACGGTGTTCGGCTGCTGGTACAGCGGGATCAGCGGCACCTGGTCGGCCACGATCTCCTGGACGCGGCCGAGCGTGGCGATCCGCTGGGCGTCGTCCACCTGCCGGTCCGAGCGACGCATCAGGCTGTCGGCCTCGGGGTCGCTCCACCGGTACACGTTCTGGCCGGAGAAGCCGTTCTCCTCCGTCGGGATCTGGTCGGAGGCGAGCAGCCCGGTGAGGCTCGGATCGACGCCGCCGCCAAAGGCCGCCATCAGCGCCGAGAAGTCGCCCTGCACCAGGTCGCTGCCGAAGATCCGCTCGGGCGAGAGCGCGCGCGGCACGAGGACGATGCCCGCCTCCCGCGCCTGCTCGGCCATGAGCCGCGCGGTCGTCAGCCGCAGCCGGTTGCCGCTGTCGAAGACGAGGGGGATCCGCAGGGGGCGGCCGTCCTTGGCGAAGACGCCGTCGCCGCCCCGCCTCCACCCCGCCGCCTCGAGGATCGCGGCCGCCTCGCCGGCGTCGTGCGCGTACTCCTCGAAGGCGGGCGAGAAGCCGAGCTGCTCGGGGCGCACCACGCTCTGGAGCACGGGGACCCCGCCGTCGAGGAGCACGTCGACGATCTCCTGGCGGTCGATCGCGTGGGCGAGGGCGCGCCGCACCGCGGGCTCGTCGAGCGGGGCGCGGGCCGTGTTGAGGATGACGTGCTCGAAGAAGAGGGAGGGCACCGACTGCACGCGGGCCCCCTCGATCGCCCGGGCCGTGCGGATCAGGTCGGGGTCGGGCGGCGGGCTCGCCATCTGGGCCTCGCCCTGACGGACCGCGGCGAGGACCGCCGCGGGCGAGGCCAGGAAGTCGACGACGATCCGGTCGAGGGGCGGCGCGCCGCCTGCGGGACCCGGGCCCCAGTGGTCCGGGTCGCGCGCGAGCACGGCCCGCACGCCGGGGTCGAAGCTCTCGAGGGTGAAGGGCCCGGATCCGATGATGCCGCCCGAGTTCCACACCGTGTTGAAGTCCTCTCCGGCCAGGACGTGCTCGGGGAGGATGTAGTTGCCCCCCGACACGCTGAACACGTCGCGCCAGGGCGCGTAGTCGCCCGCGAACGCCACCGTCAGGCAGGTGGCCTCGGGGCAGGCCCCGCCCGAGGCGTCGCGGCCGGGCGTGATGGCGCGGATCTCCTCCCACCCGCTGCGGCTCGCCACCTGGTTGTCGTCGTCCATCATCGTGCGCCACGTGAAGACGACGTCCTCGCTGGTCACGGGCTCGCCGTCCGACCACCGCGCGTCGGGGTCCAGCCGGAAGGTCACCCGCAGCGGGCCCTCGCGCAGGTCGTCGCCCTCGGGCACCTCCGTCGCGAGCTGGGGTGTGAAGCGCCCCTCGTCGTCGGAGGTGAGGAGGTTCTGCAGGACGTTCGAGACGACGCGCTGGGCGGCCACCGTGACGCCCTCGGGGAGGAGGACGTTCAGGATCGGCGGCGCCTGGTCCTCGGCGGCGATCAGGGTGCCCCCGGCGGCGGGGGCCTCGTCCTCCGCGGATCCGCAGCCGGCGAGCGCCAGGGCGGCGAGCGCGATCGCCCCCGCCGCGGCGCGCCGTGCCATCACGGACCACCGCCTGGCCGGGATTCCCGGAGCGACCCCGGGCGGCTCGCTGCGACCGTGCGTTTTCACAGGAAACGAGACGGGGCCGGCACGGCCGCGTGAGCGCTCGCTACAGGCTCTTGGCCAGGAAGAAGGTCGTGACGAAGAACAGGATCGCGGCGACGACCGTGATGCGGTCGAGGTTCTTCTCCACGATCGCCGTCGATCCGCCGTACGAGCTCGACGAGCCGCCGACGCCGAAGGCGCCCGACAGGCCCGCGTCCTTGCCGCTGTGGAGCAGCACGAGGAAGATCAGCAGGACGGCGTTGATCGAATGCAGCACGACGAGGAAGGCGGTCACGGGCCGGACGGTAGCATCTCGCCCCGCGATGGACGACCTCCCGCTCCTCAATCCGGCCGAGTTCCCGGACTGCTTCGTCTGCGGGCCGGCGAACCCCGACGGCCTGGGGCTGCGCATCCATCGCGACGGCACCGACGCGGTGGCGCGGTACACCCCGCGGGCGACGCACATCGGCTACCCCGACCGCGTCCACGGCGGGATGATCGGGATGCTCGTCGACGAGATGCTCGTCTACGC
>LNEQ01000259.1 GCA_001464995.1 Actinobacteria bacterium Ga0077541 | reverse complement strand
TCGAGCGCCGCGAGGTCTACCGAGAGGAGGTCGCCTGGCC
The DNA here is from genome assembly GCA_001464995.1 of Actinobacteria bacterium Ga0077541. Taxonomy (GTDB): domain Bacteria; phylum Actinomycetota; class Thermoleophilia; order Miltoncostaeales; family Miltoncostaeaceae; genus Miltoncostaea. Next base: position 3,048 of record LNEQ01000259.1, on the reverse strand, counting down.
TCGGGCCGACGAAGTCAGCCGCCTCGCGGCTTGACGCTTAGAGCCGTGGGATGTCTAGGCGGGCGCCGCTCCGACGGCCGCCGGCGAGCGCCCGAGGGCGAAGGCGTCGGCGATCAGCTCGTAGCTGCGCACCCGCGCCGCGTGGTCGTAGGTGATCGTCACCACCAGCAGCTCCTGCGCCCCGTACTCGGCGGCCGCCTGCTCGAGGCCGGCCCGGACCGTCGACGGCGAGCCGACGACCATCCGCCGGGCGCTGCGCCGCGGCCGGCCGGGGTCGTCCTGGGCCCGCCGCCGCGCGTCCTCGTCGGCGATCCAGGCCAGAGCGGTCTCCACCGGGGGCAGTGGGATCAGGTGGCCGCGGCGCAGTAGGCGCATGGCCATCGTGACGCTCGCGGCCAGCCGCTCGGCCTCCTCGTCGGTGTCGGCGCAGATCGCCGAGACGGCGGCGATCACACGCGGCGCGGGGTTCTGCGCCGATGCGACGTAGTCGTCCCGGTAGTGCGCGGCGTAGCCGGCGCCCTGGGCGTTGATGAAGTCGGCGAACGCGTAGGGCAGCCCGAGCTCGGCCGCCCAGACCGCGCTCTGCGCCGATGAGCCGAGCAGCCACAGCTCGGGCGCCTCGGGAAGGCCGGGCAGCGCGGTGAGCCGCCGGAAGGGGTGGTCGTCGGGGATCTCGTCCCGCAGGTACGCCATCAGCTCGGCGAGCTGCTCGGGGAAGTCGTCGAGCGCGCCCGCCTGGCGGTTGCGCTGCAGCGCGTAGGTGGTGGTGGGGTCGGTGCCGGCGGCCCGGCCGATGCCGAGGTCGATGCGCCCCGGGAAGAGGCCGGCCAGGACGCTGAAGCTCTCGGCCACCTTCAACGGCGAGTAGTGGGGGAGCATCACGCCGCCGCTGCCCACGCGCATCGTCGACGTGGCCGAGGCGATCGGGCCGATCAGCGCCTCGGGGCTGGCGCCCGCCAGCAGGGGGCCGCCGTGGTGCTCGGCCACCCAGTAGCGGCCGTAGCCGAGCTCCTCGGCACGGCGGGCCAGCGCGATCGTGTTGCGCAGGGCCTCGGCCCCCGAGGTGCCCTCGGCGACCGGCGACTGGTCGAGGACGCCGAGGCGGATGGGGGCGGGCTCGCTCACACGTTCATCGTAGGAGCGCGCCGCGCCGGATGCCCGCCCTCAGCGGTACTCGGGGTTGGGGTGGTCGAAGCGCGTCCCGGCGTTCCAGGCGCTCACCTGGTTGCCGTGCGCCGGCACGCCACCCGCCGCCTTCAGCAGCGACGCCAGGTGCATCAGGTTCCACGTCATGAAGGTGGTGTTGCGGCGGGTGAACTCGTTCTCGGGTCCGCCGCTGCCGGGGTCGGCGTAGCTCGGCCCGGGCCCGGCCTCGCCGATCCAGCCGCAGTCGGCCTGGGGCGGGATGACGTAGCCCAGGTGCTGCAGCGAGTAGAGGACGTTCATGGCGACGTGCTTGATGCCGTCCTCGTTGCCGGTCACCACCACCCCGCCGACCCGCCCGTAGTAGGCCCACTGCCCCTTGGCGTTCAGCTCGCCCGAGTAGCCGTAGAGCCGTTCGATGACCCGCGTGCAGACGCTGCTCTTCTCGCCCAGCCAGATGGGCGTCGCCACGATCAGGATGTCGGCGGCCATGACGCGGGCCTGGATCGCCGGCCAGTCGTCGCGCTCGGCGCCGTGCTCGGTCATGTCGGTGTCGACGCCCGGCGGGATGACGTGGTCGACGGCGCGCACCTCGTCCACCGCGACCCCGTGGGCGCGCATGATGGCGACCGCGTTCGCGGTCAGCGCGCCCGTGTTGGACGGCTCGGGCGAGGGCTTGAGCGTGCAGTTGACGACCAGCGCGCTCAGGTGGGAGAGGTCGGGATCGGGCACGGGCGGTTCCTCTCGGATCGGACGGATGCCTACCGTGGCTCCAGCCAGCCCTCGCGGGCCGATACCTCGCGGGCGGCGTCGAGCGCCGCACGGATGCCCGGCGCGGACGCACCGGTGCTCCAGATCATGCTCAGCTCCATCGTGGCGTCGGGGTCGTCGATCGGGATCGTGACGACGCCCTTCCACGACACGCTGGCCATCGACTCCGGCCCCACGAAGAGGTGGTCGGCGTGGCGGCTGAGGTGGGCCAGCAGCGGCTCCCGGTTCTCCGGCGCGGCGGGCGCCACGGCCTGCGGCTCGAAGCCCGCCCCGCGGCAGAGGCTGACCACGAGGTCGCGGAATCCGGGCGCCAGGGCGTGCGGCACCAGCACCAGAGTGCGCCCCTCGATGTCGCGGATGCCGACCTCCGGCCGCGACGCCAGCGCGTGGCGCTCGCTGGCGAACACCGCCAGCGGCTCGCGGCGCAGGATCTCGCCGCTGATGCCGCGCGTCGGCCGGAACTCGCGCACCAGGCCGAGGTCGACCTCGCCGGAGCGGATCTGGTCGAGCACGCGCGTGCTCCAGGCGCGGTTGGCGGTGACGGTGAACTCGGGCGAGAGCGCCTCGAGCTCGTCGAGGATGAGCGGCAGGGCCTGGTACCCGACGCTCGCCGTATAGGCCACCCGGATCTTCCCGGCGGCCGTGTCGGCCACCCGGAGGGCCCGCGCCCGCGCCTCCTCCAGGCCCTCCAGCAGCCGCCGCGTGTCCTCGAGCAAGCTGAGGCCGGCTTCGGTCAGCTCCACCCGGCGCGTCGTGCGGCGCAGCAGGTCGACGCCGACGTCCTGCTCCAGCGCACGCACCTGGGCACTGAGGGACGGCTGGGAGACGTGCAGGCGCTCCGCGGCGCGCGTGAAGTTGAGCTCGTCCGCCACCGCGACGAAGTAGCGCAGCCGCTGCAAGGTCGTATCCATCGGCTCAAACTATCAATACACGCTGAATCGGTCTTGGACCTGCAGGGTGGTCGACCACTACGGTTGAGCCTCTATCCCGCCCTTCGTCCCGGAGATCTCCTCGATGGCCACCACTGGCTCCAGCGCTCCACCCCTTCGTCTCTCGAGCCGCACCTCCCACTTCGTCCTGCCCAAGCAGTGGGCCTCCATGCGCAAGGCAGAAGCGCTCGAGCGCGAGACGGGC
>LNEQ01000258.1 GCA_001464995.1 Actinobacteria bacterium Ga0077541 | reverse complement strand
TCGGCGCTGCAGAACGCGGCCTCGATCGCCAAGAACATCATCACCACCGAGTGCGTGGTGGCCGACGCCCCCGAGTCCGATGGCGGCGGCGGGATGGGCATGTCCCCCAACATGGGCGGCATGGGCGGCATGGGCGGCATGATGTAAGACGGTCCGTGGGCCCCGACCGGGGCCGGCGGCACGTGTGGTGTGCGAAGGGGGCCCCTCGGGGCCCCCTTCGTCGTTCCCGGGACGGGGCTATTAGTGTCCCCGGGTGCCCTCCGACGCTCCCGTCGCGCGCCGCTCGCTGATCTTCTGGACGGCGACCGGCCTGATCGCCATCGACACCCTGCTGTTCACGATGGTGGTGCCGGCGCTGCCGGCGTTCGCCGACCGCTTCGGCTTCGGCCCCTCGGTCGCCGCCCTCATCTTCGCCGCCTTCCCGCTCGGCCAGCTCGTCGCGGCTCTCGCGGCCGCCACCCTCGTCGAGCGGCTCGGCCGCCGGCCCGTGATGATCATGGCCGCCGCGATGCTGGCGGTGGCGACCCTCGCGTTCGCGCTCGCGACGGGGATCGAGATGCTCGCGCTGGCCCGGCTGGCCCAGGGCGTCGCGGCGGGCTTCGTCTGGACCGCGGGCATCGCCGCGATCTCCGACAGCTTCCCGATCAACGAGCTCGGCCTGCGCATCGGCCTGGCCGAGACGGCGGGAGGTGCGTTCGGGCTGCTCGGCCCGGTCGTCGGCGGCGCGCTGGTCGATGCGTTCGGCACGGAGACGACGTTCACCCTCGCCGCGGCGCTCCCGGCGCTGGCGCTGATCCCCGTGCTGCTGATGCCCGAGACGCGGCGCGGCCCGGCCGAGGCGCCGCCGCTGCTGCCGGCGTTGCGACGGCTCTCGGCCGAGCCCAAGGCGCGCGTCGCCTTCGCGGCCCTCGGGTGCGTCGCCGCGGTGCTGGCCCTCGTGGAGCCGCTGCTGCCGCTCGACCTCGACGACCGCCTGGGGCTGTCGTCGCTCGCCATCGGGCTCGTGTTCGGCGCGGGCCTGCTCGCCTACTTCGCGCTCGTTCCCGTGGCCGGCCGCTGGTCCGACCGCCGCGGGCGCCGCCTGCCCCTCATCATCGGGGGCATCCTGATCGCGGCGGGGCTCCCGTTCCTCGCGATGGGAACCGCCGTCACGGTCGCCGTGGCCTTCGCCGTGGTCGGCGCCGGCATGGCGGCGCTCGGCACCCCGAGCGGCCCGTTGATGGTGGAGGCGGTCGACGAGGCCGGAATGACGGGGCGGTACGGACTGAGCGCGGCGACGCTGACCATCGTCTTCGCGCTCGGCTACTCGCTCGGCCCCCTGCTCGGAGCGGCGGCGAGTGCGGTGATGCCCTTCCAGGCTACGGTGCTGGCCGCGGCCGCGGCGGCGCTCGTCCTGACCCTCTGGGTCGCCCGGGCCCTCCCGAGGTAACAGCCCGGCGCCGGTGGTTTGGCCGCCCGGCCAAGGGTCGCGCGCCCGTGCGCTGATACCGTCCGGCTCCCGGAGATGTTCGAGAGGCTGGCGTCATGCCGTTGTTCACCGACTATACGACCGACGGCTTCTTCGATGAGATGTTCGAGGCGCCCGACCTCCCCCGCGAGGAGTACCGCCGGCTCTTCAGCGGGCTCAAGATGCTGCGCCCGGCGACCTTCACCGCCCGCAGCGCGCTGGTGGACCGCGCCTACCTGACCCAGGGCATCACCTTCGCCCACGGAGGACGTGAGCAGCCCTTCCCGTTCGACCTGCTGCCCCGCCTCATCACGGCCGGGGAGTGGGTCGACCTGCAGCAGGGCCTCGCCCAGCGGGTCCGCGCGCTCGACCGCTTCATCGCCGACATCTACGGCGAGCGGCGCGCGGTGGCCGACGGCGTCATCCCCAACGCCCTGGTCTCCACCTGCGAGGGGTACGTGCGCGAGATGGTCGGCGTGGTCCCGCCGCTCGGGCGCTTCGTGCACGTGGCGGGCATCGACCTGGTGCGCGACGACCACGGCACCTGGCGCGTGCTCGAGGACAACCTGCGCTGCCCCTCGGGGCTCTCGTATGTGGTCCAGAACCGGGCCTTCATGCGGCGCGCCTTCCCGGAGGCCTTCTCCGACCACCACGTCGAGCCCGTCGGCCACGCGCCCTTCCTCCTGTTGTCGGCCCTGATGGCCTCCGCGCCGGAGGGGCGCGACTCGCCCCGGGTCGTGGTGCTGACGCCCGGGCCCGCCAACGCCGCCTACTACGAGCACGCGTTCCTCGCGCAGCAGATGGGCGTGCCCCTGGTGGAGGGGCGGGACCTCACGGTGCGCGACCGGCGCGTCTACCTGCGCACCACGGCCGGCCGCGAGCGCGTGGACGTCATCTACCGCCGGATCGACGACGGCTTCCTCGACCCGGCGGCGCTCCAGGCCGACTCGCTGCTCGGCGTCGCGGGGCTGATGCAGTCGTTCCGCGAGGGGCGCGTCGCCGTGTGCAACGCGGTCGGCACGGGCGTGGCCGACGACAAGGCCGTCTACGCCTACGTGCCCGACCTGATCCGGTACTTCCTCGGCGAGGAGCCGATGCTCGAGCAGGTCCCGACGTACCTCCTCGGCCGCGAGGACGAGCGCGAGTACGTGCTGGCCAACCTCGACAGCCTCGTGGTCAAGGCGGTCGACGGCGCCGGCGGCTACGGGATGCTGATCGGCCCCCACGCCACGCCCGGCGAGCGCCAGGCGTTCGCCAAGCGCGTGCGCGCCAACCCGCGCGGCTACATCGCGCAGGAGACGATCCGCCTGTCCCGCGCACCCACCCTGGTCGGCGACCGCTTCCGGGCCCGCCACGTCGACCTGCGCCCCTTCATCCTCTACGGCGAGCACCCCGTGGTGGTGCCCGGAGGCCTCACCCGGGTCGCCCTGCGCGACGGGTCGCTCGTCGTGAACTCCTCCCAGGGCGGGGGCTCGAAGGACACCTGGGTCCTCTCCGACTAAGTGCCCCGACTCCCCGACCACGCGGACCTTCCCGGCTGCGCCGCACCGCGACGCGGCGTCCTCGGCAGCACCGATATCACGGATATCGGCACTGATCTGCGTCCTTGCCTCGCGGGCGACTCGCTCGGGAAGCTCATACGCGTCGGGGAGTCGGGGCACTGATGCTCGCCCGCGTAGCCCAGACGCTCTACTGGATCGCCCGCGACCTCGAGCGCGCGGAGAGCTTCGCGCGCCTGCTCGAGGTGGGGCAGGCGGCCGCCCTCGAGGGCGACTCCTCCAACGGCGCCGGGGGGCGCCTGGTGTGGGAGCCGCTCGTCGAGATCGCGGGCGACATGGACCGCTTCCTCGCCACGCACCGGCGCGCCGACGAGCGCAGCGTCCCCTGGTTCCTCACCTTCGGCCGTGACAACCCCGACAGCATCGTCGCCTGCCTCAACCGGGCACGCGAGAACGCGCGCAGCGTGCGCGACCGCCTCCCCACCGAGGTCTGGGAGGGCATCAACGATGCGTGGCTCGACCTGATCGAGTGGCCGCCCGAGCGGATCACCCGCGACGGCGTCTACCCCTTCTGCCAGGGCATCCGCCGATCCTCGTACCTGATCCTCGGGCTGGTGGAGCAGTCGATGCGGCGCGACGAGGGGTGGCAGTTCATGCGCCTCGGGCGATTCCTCGAGCGCGCCGAGCGCTCCGCGCGGCTCGTGCAGGCGAGCCAGAGCGCGCAGGCGCGCAACTCGCTCGACGAGGACGTCCTCGACCTCCACGGCTGGCGCGCGCTGCTCGGCGACGCCTCGGCGCACGAGGCCTACCTCCAGGTCGACGCCTCCGCGTTGTCGCCCGAGTCGATCAGTCGCTTCCTGATGCTCGACCCGCGCTTCCCGCGGTCGGTCGCCTTCTGCCTCGGCGAGGTCGAGTCGGCCATCGGCGACCTCGTCGCCATGGACGCGATGGCGCCCAATCCGGCGCCGCTGGTGCTCGCCCGCACGGCCCGCGACATGGTCGAGGGTGCCGCGCGCAAGCCCTGGGGCGGTCCCGAGGTCGCCGACTTCATCGAGCGCCTGCTCGCGCGCTGCACCTCGATCGACCTGGCCCTCGGCGACTCGTGCTTCCTCGCCGCCTACGAACGCACTCCGATCGGACAGCATGCCCAGGCTTCACGCCAAGCACAGAACTGAGATCCGCTACGCCGGATCGGTCGGCGAGAGCGTCAACGAGATCCGCCTGACGCCGTCCGGCAACGGCCGTCAGCAGGTGGAGTGGTCGCACGTGCGCACCGAGCCGGCGGCCGAACTGCTCACCCACAGGGACGCGTACGGCAACGAGGTCCACTGGTTCCAGCTCACGGATCCGCACGACGTCCTGGTGGTCGAGTCGGAGGCGATCGTCGTGACGCGCCCGTCGGCCCCCCGGCTGGCCGATGCGGGCGACCGCCTGGCCGCTGCCGCCGACCCGGTGTACGCCGATCTGCACGCCGAGTTCCTGTCCGGCTCGCCGCAGGTGCGCTGGGTCGATCCCGTCGGGGCGTTCGCCGACGGCCTGGTGCTCGACGAGTCGGGCACCGCCCTCACCTGGGGCCGGAGCCTCGAGGCCGAGGTCAACCGCGCCATCGTCTACACGCCCGGCGTCACCGACGTGGACACGCCGGTGGAGGAGGTCGTGCGGGTGGGCCGCGGCGTCTGCCAGGACATGGCGCACCTCATGATCGCGATCGCCCGCCGCCGCGGCGTTGCGGCCCGCTACGTCAGCGGCTGGCTCCACCTTCCCGGGCTCGACGTGCCCGGCGAGAGCCATGCCTGGGTCGAGCTGGCCATCCCGGGCCTCGGCTGGGTGGAGTTCGACCCCACCCACCCCGAGCCGGCGCACGAGCACTACGT
>LNEQ01000257.1 GCA_001464995.1 Actinobacteria bacterium Ga0077541 | reverse complement strand
CGGGCGTCCACCAGCTCGCGGTCGACGCGGTCGACGAGGAACGACTCCAGGGCGATGTGGGTCGCCCACGCCGCCGCGGTAAGCGCCAGGGCCACCAGGGCCAGGGTGACCACCAGCAGGCGGGCCCGGAGGGACATCGCCCGGATCAGCGCGGCCGCAGCCGCAGCGAGTAGCCGAATCCGCGCATGGTGTGGATGAGCGGCTCTCCGGAGCGGTCGATCTTCTTGCGCAGGTAGCTGATGTAGGTCTCCACGACGTTCGAGTCGCCGCCGAAGTCGTAGTTCCACACGTGGTCGAGGATCTGGGCCTTGCTGAGCACGCGGCCCGAGTTGGCGAGCAGGTAGCGCAGCAGGCTGAATTCGGTGGGCGTCAGCTCGATCAGGCGGCCGCCACGGCGGACCTCGCGGGTGTCCTCGTCGAGCTCGAGGTCCTCGAAGACCAGGCGCGTGCGCTCCTCGCCCGCGGCGCGCGTGCGCCGCAGCACGGCGCGGACCCGGGCGATCAGCTCCTCCAGGCTGAACGGCTTCACGACGTAGTCGTCGGCGCCGATCGTCAGGCCGCGGATCCGGTCGTCCGTGTCGCGGCGGGCCGTCAGGAAGACCACCGGCATCCGCTCTGCCGACCCGCCCGTCAGGCGGCGGTGCACCTCGAAGCCGTCGAGGTCGGGGAGCATGACGTCGAGCAGCACCAGGTCGGGGCGGAAGGCCGCGGCGGCGGTCAGCGCCTCGCGCCCCGACGCCGCCGAGGCGGTCTCGAAGCCCTCGTATCGCAGGGCGGTGCAGAGCAGCTGCGTGATGCTGTCCTCGTCGTCCACCACGAGGATCTTCGCCCCCGCCTGTGCGTCGTCCCCACCCATCGGCCCCGCCTCCCTCGTCGTCCGGAGTGCGCGGAGCGTAGAGCGTGAACCTTAGAGCCGCCTGTGGACACCCTGAGAGGATCCGTGCCATCCCTCAGGCGGCCCTGCCGAGGGCCGCCACCTCGCGGTCGCGCCGCAGCCGCGTGAGCGACTCCTCCTGGATCTGGCGCACCCTCTCGCGGCTCATGCCCACGTCCCGGCCGATCGCGGCCAGCGTCCGCGGTTCGCGCCCGGCCACGCCGAAGCGCTCGCGCACGATGCGGCGGCTGCGCCCGTCCAGCCGGCCCACGGCGCGGGCGAGCACCTCGCGCCGCTCGTCGTGCAGCACGACCTCCTCGGGCCACGGGGCCCCCTCGTCGGCCACCTGCTCCGCGCGCCGGCGCGCCGGGCTGCCCGCGGGCGCGTCGATGGAGAGCACGCCGGCGCCGCGCAGGCGCAGCAGATCCACCTCGTCCGGCGGCACGCCGGCGGCGCGGGCGATCTCGCGGGCGCCCACCGTGCCCTCGGCCTCGTGCGCGCGGATCCGCGCCAGCGCGTGCACCTGCCGCACCGGCAGGCGGATCACGCGGGTCTGGCTGACGAGCGCCGCCGTCACCGCCTGGCGGATCCACCAGGTGGCATAGGTGCTGAACGCCGTGCCGCGCCGGTGGTCGAACAGGTCGACCGCCCGTATCAGGCCGACGGCGCCCTCCTGCACGAGGTCCTCCAGCGGCAGGCCGCGTCCCGTGTACCGGGCGGCGATCGACACCACCAGGCGCAGGTTGCCCTCGATCATCCGGTCGCGCGCCGCGGAGTCGCCCTCCTCGACCCGCCGCGCCAGCGCGATCTGCTCGGCGGGCCGCAGGGGCGGTACGCCGCCGAGGTCGCGCATCAGCAGGTCCATCGCCCGGGCGGGGACCGCGCGGTCCCCGCGCCCGGTGGCGTCGGTCACCCGGTGGGTCGTCGTGCTCATGGCCGTTCCCTCCGTCGTCGTGGCGTCGTGGTCGACGCCCTGGAGACGGTGTACGCGGGTGCGATCAGGGCACCCGGGGCGGCCGCTGTGAGGTGCCTGGGACCGGCACGCCCCGTCGGCGGACCGAGAAGGCCACGGACTCCACGGGGGCGAACCGGTCCGTCACGTCGCCCCTCGCACAGTCCGCCTCCCCCGGCGGCCCATGAGGGAGAATCCCCCCGCCGACGTCCAGAGGGGGCCGCGCGTGGCGGGGGAAGCGATCGTGAACGTGCCCATCTGGGTCGACCTGGCGGCGGTGACCCTCGGCGCGATCTCGGGCGGGATCGTGGCCATCAGGAGCAGGTTCGACATCAGCGGGGTCCTGGCCCTCGCGATCGTCACCGGCCTCGGGGGCGGCCTCCTGCGCGACGTCCTGCTGCAGCGCGGCACGCCGGTCGCCCTCGCCTCGCCCTGGCTCCTGCCGGCGGCGATCGCGACCGGTGCGCTGCTCTTCCTGTTCTCCCAGAGCCTCGAGTCGTTGCACGGGCGCCTGAACGGCGCGGTCGTGGTCGTGGACGCCCTGTTCCTCGGGGTCTACGCGACCGTGGGGACCGCCATGGGGATCCAGGCGGGCCTGCCCGGGGCGTCCTGCGTCCTGCTGGGCGTGATCACGGGGATCGGCGGCGGGTTGCTCCGGGACGTTCTGGTCAACGAGACCCCCGAAGCCCTCCGGCCGGGGGCGCTCGCCGCGCTCGCCGCGATCATCGGCTGCACGCTGCAGCTCGTCCTCGTCCGGGGGTTCGAGCTCTCCAACGGGGTCGGCGTCGCGTCGATCGCGCTCATCGCCGGGCTGCGCGTCGTGTCGGTCTGGAGGGGCTGGGAGTCGCCGCTCGCAACCGATCTGCTGGCACACGCGCGCACGAGGAGCCGTCCCTTCCGGCGCCCGCCGATCCCTCCCGCGGCGCCCGACGAGGCCGCGGCGGGGCGGGAGCGCGAGGACCGGACCTGACGGCCTGACGCGCTCGGAGCGCACGCGCGGGATCCCGCTCATGAAGAGGGACCCCGCGGAGTGGGGGGAGGAGGGTTCGAACCTCCGTAGGCGTAGCCGGCGGTTTTACAGACCGCTCCCTTTGACCGCTCGGGCATCCCCCCGGACGACGAGCCCGGGAAGGGTAGCCGACGCTGGTACCCCCCTCAAGGAGTGCCGCGGGCCCGGGGTGGGGCCTATCCGGCGGCGGGGAGGTCGCCTCCGGGGGCGGCCGCGGCATCGTCGGCCGCGTCCGCCCCGGCCGGAGCGGACTCGAAGCGGTAGCCGACGCCGTAGTGGGTCTGGACGTAGCTGCGGTCGGGCCGGGCTGCGGCGAGCTTCTGGCGCACCTTGCGCACGAAGACGTCGACCGACCGGTCGCCGCGCATCATCTCGTAGCCCCAGACCTCGCGGTAGACGCGCTCGCGGGGGATCGGCTTGCCCTCGGCGCGCGCGAGCGCGTAGAGCACCTCGAACTCGCGCGGGGTGAAGCCCACGGTCTCGCCGCCGACGAACGCCTGCACCTGGTCGGGGTCGATCACCAGCCCGTCGGCCTCGATCAGCGTCGACCCGTCGGGGGTGCGGTGCGAGGCGACCCGGCGCAGGTGCGCGTTGACCCGGGCGAGCAGCTCCTTCATCGAGAAGGGCTTGGTGACGTAGTCGTCGGCGCCCATCTCCAGGCCGTGGACGCGGTCGAACTCGCTGGTGCGCGCGCTGCACACGATGACCGGCACGCGGGGATCCTCCTTGCGGAGCTCCTCCGTGACGCGCCAGCCGTCCATCTGGGGGAGCATCAGGTCGAGGATCACCAGATCCGGGCGCTGCGCCCGGAACAGGCGCAGGCCCTGCGCACCGTCGGTCGCGCGGAGGGTGCGGAAACCGCTCCTCTCCAGCGCGTAGCCGATGGTGTCGGAGATCGTTTCATCGTCCTCGACGATGAGGATCGTCTGCGGCGCCGCCACGGAACGAGTCTACCGCGGGCCCTCACCGGCCCGTGCGGCCATATGCGGCCGCGGCGGTATCCTCGCCCGGTGACGTCGGCCGCATGTCCCCCGAGTCGCCCGTGACCGGCGCGCTCCTCGGAGAGCGGTACCGGCTCGACGAGCTGATCGGCCGCGGCGGCATGGCCGCCGTCTGGAGCGCGACCGACACGGTGCTCGGCCGACCCGTCGCCGTGAAGCGCCTGCATGCCGGGCTGCTCGCCGACGCGGAGCACGCCGAGCGCTTCCGCCGCGAGGCGATGCTCGTGGCGCGCCTGTCGCACCCGAACCTGGTGCACCTGCTCGATCGCGGCGACGACCCCGAGGGGCCCTACCTCGTGATGGAGCTCGTGGAGGGGGAGAACCTCAAGACGCGGATCCGCCGCGACGGGGCGCTCGATCCCGAGGATGCGGCTCGTGTCTGCGCCCAGGTCGGCCGCGCGCTCGCCTACGCCCACGCGCAGGGGGTGGTGCACCGCGACATCAAGGCCCAGAACGTCCTGATGGCGCCCGACGGCGCGGTGAAGCTCGCCGACTTCGGCATCGCCCGGCTGATGGAGCCCGACGGTCAGCACGGGCTGACCCGCACCGACATGCTGATGGGTAGCGCCGACTACCTGTCGCCCGAGCAGGCCGACGGCCGCCCGGTGGACGCGCGCACCGACGTCTACTCGCTCGGCATCCTGCTCTACGAGTGCATCACGGGCAGCCTGCCCTTCCGCGGCGAGGGCTTCGTCGCGGTCGCGATGAAGCACTGCTCCGAGCCGCTGCCCGACCCGCGGGCGGCGGCGCCGGGAGTGCCCGACTGGCTGGCGTCGATCACCATGCGGGCGGCCGCCAAGGATCCCGCCGACCGCTTCCCGGCCGCCGCCGACATGGTCGAGGCCCTCGAGGAGCGGCGCATGAGCACGGCGCCCCTGCCGGCTGTGCCGCCGGGGGCCGACGAGGACACCGCGCGGCGTCCCCGTCCTCGCCGCCGGGCCCGCCGCGCGGTGCTCGTGGCCCTTGCGGTCGCTCTGCTGGGCGGCGCCGTCTCGGCGGGTGTCGTGCTGATCGACCGCGGGTCCGACACCCCGGTGGCCACAGCGCCGGGCCCGCTGACGATCGCGGCGGTGCGCGACTACGACCCCCAGGGCGACGACGACGCGGAGAACCCCGACCAGCGCGGCCTCGCGGTGGACGGCGACCCCACCACGGCCTGGTTCACCGAGCGCTACCGCACCTCGCCCGACTTCGGCGGCCTGAAGACCGGGGTCGGCCTGATCCTGCGGCTCACGGCCCCGGCCGTGGCGACGCAGATGGTCGTCACCTCGCCGACCGCGGGCGCCGGCTTCCAGGTGCTCGGCCCGCTGGAGGCCGGCCGTCGCGAGGTGCTCGCCTCCGGCACCTTCACCGGCGCCGAGCAGATCATCCCGATCGCGCGCGCCGCCCCGGCCGAGGCCGTCGTCCTCTGGATCACGTCGCTCGTGGACGACGGCAGCGGCGGCTTCCACGCCGGCGTCGGGCAGGTGGAGCTGAGGGGCGTGCCGAACACGACATAACGATGGCGGCGACATGGGACGAGAGCCTCGACGACCTCGGGGGGCGGCTGGCGGCGCAGGGCGGCCGCGGGCGCCTGCTGTCGCCGCGCACCCAGGCCGCCTATCTGAAGGACGCCCGGCGGGTCGCGGGCTGGCTGTCGGATCGCGGGCTCTCGGGGCCCGCCGAGGTGACGCCCTCGGCGCTCGAGGCCGCGTTCCGCGGGCTGGAGTGGTCGCCGGCCTCGCGGGCGCGCGCGGTCACCGCGCTGCGCGAGTGGCTGGCGCCCCACCACCCGCCGGGGCGCTCGCCGGCCGACCTCATCGACCGCCCCCGCGCCACGCCCCCGCCGGTGCCCCGGCTCTCGCAGGCCGACGCGGCCGCGCTGGTCGATGGGACGGGCGCCGGCGCCGACGACGCGGCGCCGGTGGCGCGGGCCCTCGCCCTGCGCGACCGCGCCCTGATGGAGGTGCTCTACGGAAGCGGCCTGCGGCGCCAGGAGGCCTGCGACCTCGTGCTGGCCGGGCTCGACTTCGAGAACGACGCGCTGCGCGTGGTCGGCAAGGGGGGCGCCGCGCGCACCGTCCCGATCACCGAGAACGCGGTGGACGCCCTGCGGGCGTGGCTCGGCACCGGCCGCCCGCGCCTCGTCGCGGCCCACGGGCCCCAGCCGGCGGCCCGCGCGCCGGTCTTCGTCTCCCGTTCGGGCCGGCGTCTCGACGGATCGACGGTCTACCGGATCGTGGCGCGCGAGCTGCGCGCCGCCGGGCGCGCCGGCGGGCCCCACCTCCTGCGCCACGCCGCCGGCACGCACCTGCTGGAGGGCCCCGGGGGTGAGGGGGGCGCCCACCTGCGGGTGGTGCAGGAGGTGCTCGGGCACGCGAGCCTGGCCACGACCCAGCGCTACACCGGGGTCACCACCAAGGCGATGCAGGCCGCGCTGCGGCGCGGGCACCCGCGCGGATGAGCATGGTCGACCCGGACGGCTTCGCCCGCCTCGCGGGGGCCTTCCTCGGCACGCGCGAGAACGCCAACACGCGTGCGGCCTACGCCCGCGACCTCGCGGCGCTCGCCGAGGCGCTCGGGGTGCCGGCCCCCCCGGCCGACTCGCAGTCGTTCGGCGTCGAGGACGACCCGCGTGCGCGTGCGGCGGCCGGGCAGCTCGCGGCCCTGCCGCTCGGCTGGTGGCAGCGGTGGCGCGACGGGCTGCCCGGCCGGGTGTCCACGCGGCGCCGGCGGGTGGCCGCGACGCGTGCGTTCTGCCGCTGGTGGTCGCGGGCGCTGGCCCTGGAGAACCCGGTGCGCGACCTGCGCCCGCCGGTGGCGGCCGCCGAGGGGGGGCAGGAGGCGATCGGCCGCGAGGTGGTGGCGCTGTCGGCGGCCGCCGTGCGGAGCATGTGCGAGGCCGCGGCGGGCCCGGGTCCGCTCGGCGCACGCACGTCGGCGCTCGTGGAGGTGTTGTACGGATGCGGGCTCCGCGCCAGCGAGGCGGCCGGGCTCGACCTGTCGGCCTGCCACCTCGACGACCCCTCCGACCCCTTCCTGCTCGTCTCCGGCAAGGGGGGGCGCCGCCGCGCCGTCGCCGTGCCCCGCGAGGCGCTCGCGTCGCTGACGGCCTATCTGCGCGTCGGACGGCCCGAGCTGCGCTCCCGCGACCGGCGCCCGCGGCCCGACCAGGCGCGCCACCGCGACGCCGACGCCGTCTTCCTCAGCGCCCGCGGCAGGCGGCTCGGTAGAGCCGCGGTCTGGCAGATCGTGACCGAAGTGGCCGATCGGGCCGGGCTGCGCACCGACGGGGCCCGCGTCTTCCCCCACGCCCTGCGGCACTCGTGCGGCACGCACCTGATCCAGTCGGGGGTGGATATCCGCTACGTGCAGGCACATCTCGGCCACGCATCGCCCGTGACGACCGAGATATACACCCACGTCACGGCCGCGCACCTGCGCGAGGACTTCGACCGGGCGCACCCCCGCTCGCGCCGCTGAGGGTCGCATCCCGATCCGCTCGGGGCCGGTGTCCTGCCGACCTGCTCAGCCCCGCCTGCCCGACCGCCGATAGCGCCTGGGTGAGACTCCTCGACGACGGCCTCAGGCGCCGCGACCGGGTGCTCGCCACCGTGTGGTGGTCGGCGATCGCCATCGGTCTGGCGGTCTATGCGGCGCACATCCTCCTCGGCGTGGCGAGCGGCCCCGCGGCAACCGAGCTGCTGAACGGCTGGGTCTATTCGGGCATCGTCGTGGGGGCCTCCCTCGGTATCCTCGCCCGGGCGGCCGTGGTGCGCCACGAGCGCCTCGCGTGGGCCCTGATCGGGCTGGGCCTGCTGGCCTGGTCGAGCGGCGAGGTCTACTGGTGGCTGGCCTTGCAGGATCTGGCCGAGCCCCCGTTCCCGTCCCTCGCCGACGGGCTCTACCTCGCCTTCTACCCGCTCGTCTACGCGGGGCTGATCCTCCTGCTGAAGGCCCGGGTCACCCACTTCCACGGCAGCCAGTGGCTCGACGGGCTCGCGTCGGCCCTCGTGATCGCCGCGGCGGGTACCACCTTCCTGCTGCCGCCCGTGCTGGAATCGGGGGAGGGGAGCGCCGCGGCGATCGCGACCAACCTCGCCTATCCGCTCGGCGACCTGCTCATCCTGGCGTTCGTCGCGATCATCGCCGCCCTCACCGGGTGGCACCCGGGGCCGTCCGTGGGCCTCCTCGCGATCGGCTGCGGCATCTTCGCCGCCGGCGACGTGGTCTTCCTCTACGTCGTCGCGACCGGAGCGGCGATCGAGCCCGGCATCGCCGAGGTGCTCTGGCCGGCCGGCATGGTGGTGATGGGAATCGCGGCGCTCCAGACCCGGCGCATGCCACCCCCCGCCCAGCTCGAGGGATGGCGGCTGATGCTGCTGCCGACGGCGATCGCCGCCGGCGCCCTGGGGGTGCTGGTGCACAACCACTACGCGTACGGGGGGGACGTGGCCCTGTGGCTCGCGATCGGCGCCCTGCTGGTGGGGATGACCCGCGCCGCGCTCACCTTCCGCGAGAACATCGCCCTCGCCGACAGCCACCGCCAGGCCGTCACCGACGCGCTCACCGGCCTGCCCAACCGGCGCCTCTTCCACGACCGTGTCGACCGGGCCGTCGCCCGGGCCCGCCGCGAGGGCCTGATGACGGCGGTCATGATCATCGACCTCGACCGGTTCAAGGAGGTCAACGACACGCTCGGCCACCGCTCCGGCGACGTCCTGCTGCAGGCGATCGCCGGGCGGTTGACGGGCGCCGTGCGCGAGAGCGACACGATCGCCCGCCTCGGCGGCGACGAGTTCGCCGTGCTGCTGCCCGAGGTGCGCGACGCCGCCGCCGCCGCGTCGGTCGCCGCGGTCCTCGGCGCGGCGATCTCCGAGCCGATCCTGCTGGAGGGGCTGTCGCTCGACACCGAGGCGAGCATCGGCATCGCGCTCTACCCGGGCGACGGGGAGGACGTCGCACAGCTGCTGCAGCGCGCCGACGTGGCGATGTACACGGCCAAGGCCGACCACCTCGGCCACGCCTTCTACGGGGCCGAGAACGACAACTACAGCCCGGAGAGGCTGGCGCTGGTCGGCGAGCTGCGCCGCGCGATGGAGAACGACGAGCTGGTGCTGCACTACCAGCCGAAGGTCGATCTGGAGACCGGCCTGGCGGCCGGGGTGGAGGTGCTCGTGCGCTGGCAGCACCCCCAGCGCGGCCTGCTGGCGCCCGTCGAGTTCGTGCCCCTCGCCGAGCACACGGCGCTGATCAAGCCCCTCACGCTGCACATCCTCAACCGCGCGCTGGCCCAGTGCCGGGTCTGGGAGCTGCAGGGCCGGGCGCTGTCGGTGGCCGTCAACGTCTCGGCGCGCAACCTGCTCGACCCCGACTTCGGCGACGCCGTCGAGGCGTGCCTGGCGCTCGCGGAGGTGCCGGCCAGCCGTCTCGAGCTGGAGATCACCGAGACCGTGCTGATGGCCAACCCGGCCCGCGCCATGGAGGTGCTCGAGCGCCTCAGCGACATGGGTGTCTCGCTGTCGATCGACGACTTCGGCACCGGCTACTCGTCGCTCGACTACCTCAAGCGCCTCCCGGTGAACGTCCTCAAGATCGACAAGTCGTTCGTCCTGAACATGGCCAACGACCCCGCCGACGCGATGATCGTGCGCTCGACCATCGACCTCGCCCGCAACCTCGGCCTCCGGGTCGTGGCCGAGGGCATCGAGGACCAGTCGGCCTACGACATGCTCCGCACCCTCGGCTGCCACGTCGGCCAGGGCTTCCTGATGAGCCGCCCCGTGGCTCCGGGCGACCTCGAGCAGATGCTCGACGACGCGGCCGCGGCCGTGCCCGCGCCGCCGGCCGACCTCGGTGACCCTAGCGCCGCACCCGCACGGTGAGGCCGGCGCGGTCGCGCAGGCCGTCGCCGATCAGCACGGCCTGCACGCGGTAGAGGCCCGGGCGGCTGTCGCGGGGGAGCCGCACGACGGCGGTCTGCGGGCCGACGAGCTTGCGGATCGCCCGGACCTTCCCGCCGCCGGAGGGCGTCATCGTGACGACGGCGTTGCCGGCGCGGCCGAGCACGACCCTGACCCGGCCCGTGCCCGCGCGCGTCAGCGTGAGCCCGCCGGGAGCCGGAACGGCGTAGTCGGACCCGGTCACCGACACGGTCGGCGCGGCCCGGAAGGCGCGGTACTCGTCCACCCACGCACGCGCCGCGCCGGCGTCGGGGAGCCCGTAGGCGCCGGGCCCGCGGGCGAGCATCTCGCGGCCCGCCGGAGTCGCGCGCACGCGGGCCCACAGCTCGGCTTGGCCCACCCCGCCGTCGGCTCCGAGCAGCAGGCGCAGCTCTCCCCGGCCCGCGGGCCAGCGCGCGGCCCAGCGTGTGGGATGCGTCGCCATCTCGCGCGCCGGGAAGGCCGATGAGTCGCCCCGGTAGGTGAGCAGGTACATCGCCCGCCCGCGGCTCACCGCGTCCACCAGGCCGGCGAGGGGCGCCGGCAGTCCGCGCCGCGGGTCGACGCGGCCGACCCGCTCGACGAACGACGGCGCCGCGTAGAAGATCACGCGCCGCGCGTCCGGTCCGAGGCGGCCGAGCGCCGTCCCGAGCGCCCGCGCCCCCGCCGGCGTCCACTGGGCGGGGGTGATCTCGTCGACCGCGACCAGCCCGCCCGCGCCGCGCTCGCGCCATCCGGCGCGCAGGATGGCGGCGATCCTCACGGGACCGGCTCCGGCCAGCTCGCGTCCGGTCACCTTGCCGACCGTGCGCGCGGTGTTCCAGCGCGGATGCGCCGCCGCCGGCGCCTGGCGCAGCGTACCGCCGCCGACGCCCTGGTCGATGACGACGGCCGCCTCCTCGCGCAGGTAGAGCAGCGGGCCGTCGGAGGCGCCGGCGGCACCCGTCCACACGGCGGCCGCCGACGTGACGAGGCCCAGCGCACAGGTGAACCGCCGCGCGGCGGATGGGGTGGTGCGGGGCACCCCCCCATGGTTCCAGGCTTCCGGCACTGGCTGGGCGCACCCAACGCAACCCTTACATCGGGTTGCGGATCACCTGAGGTCCGCTGCCCTCCTGGCGATGTGCGCTAGAGGCCGCCGGGCTGCGCGACCCACGCGCCGACGCCGCCGATCGCCGCCAGCGCCGAGAGCACCAGGATGCCGAGCGCGACGCCGGCGACCGCCATGCCGCGTCCCGTGAGCCGCTCCCCGGATGCGCGGATGTCGCCGAGGGCCAGCACGCCGTAGGCCACGGCGATGCCGGAGGTCACGACGATCACGACGCCCACCGCGCCCAGCATGGCCGCGAGGCCCGCCGTGCGCGCCCGCTGCTGCGGACCGGTGCGCGCCATCGTGGGCGGCGGCGCGGCGATCGCCACCATCCGGACGCCGACCAGCGCCACGACGATCCCGGCGAGCGCGAGCCAGAACGCGCCCACCAGCAGCAGGGCCCCCGCCCGCATCGTCAGGTCGGCGTCGTCGGCGAAGTTGCCGGAGGTGCGGGCGACGATCACGAGCAGCCCCGAGACCAGGGCGACGCCCGTCGTGAGCACGAGTCCGAGCAGGTGCACCCAGAGGATCTCGCGCACCACGCCGACGAGGATCGCCAGGCACGCGGTGATTGCGATGGCCGACACCGAGATCCCGATGCCCGCCACGTGGGTCCCGCCGCGGGGAAGGGCTGCCGGCCCGTCCACGAGGTCGAAGAGCGGGGCGAGGGCCATGAGGGCGGCGGCCAGCGCGCCCAGGGCGAGGCCGCCCCGGATGGTCCTGATGGCGCGGGGGAGCGAGGCGGCGGGCATCCGGCTCCGACCCTACCGTCCGTCCAGCAGGATGGTGCGGGGACGGATGCCCCCGCTGCCGACCTCCAGCACCCCGACGCTCGGCCGCATCGCCTCCGCGCCGAGCTGCCGCCGGAAGCGCCGCACCGCACGGTCGTTGAACCCGGTCATCCCCTTTCCCACCGGCCGGCCGCCCTCCAGGCTCCCCCACGGGCAGACGGCCCCCGGGGAGAACAGCAGCGTGCCGCCCTCGCGGCGCGTCACCCGCTCGTGCCAGTGGCCGAACACCACCGCGTCGACCGGCCCCATGCGGCGCATCAGCGCACGCGACAGACGGGCGCGGTAGGGCAGCGCCCGGCCGGCGGCCACCGACGCCGCGACCACCGAGGCGTCGACCAGGCGGGTGCGGTGCCCGTGGATCAGGCCGATGCGGTGCCCGCCGGCCACCACCACGGCGGTCTCCGGCAGCGCCAGCCCCTCCAACCGGTCGTGGTCGCCGCGCACCGCCACGACGGGCGCGACCCGCTCGAGGTCGTGCAGCACCGATGGGACGCTCAGGTCCCCCGCGTGGAGGATCAGGTCGCAGCCCTCCAGCGCGGCGAGCACCGGCTCGGGGAGGACGTCGAGGAACTCGCCGACGTGGGTGTCGGCGACGACCCCGATGCGGGTCAGCTGCGGTACCGCCGGGCCTCCGCGGCACGGGCCAGGCCGAGGTCGACCAGCCGGGTCACGAGCTCGGGGTAGGGGACCCCCGCGACCTCCATCAGGCGTGCGTAGACGCTCGTCGGCGTGAAGCCCGGCATCGTGTTGAGCTCCGACAGCAGCACCTCGCCCGAGGGCTCGACGAAGAAGTCGACCCGCGCGAGGCCCGCGCAGTCGGAGACCGCGAACGCCCGCAGCGCCAGCTCGCGCGCGCGCGCCGCGGTGGCCGGGGGCAGGTCGGCGGGCACCTCGAGGCCCGAGCGGCCGGGCACGTACTTGGTCTCGTAGTCGTACCAGTCGCCCTCGAACGTGATCTCGCCGACCGGCGACGCGATCACCGGGTCGCCGTCGAGGATGCCGACCTCCACCTCGCGCCCCGTCACCGCCCGCTCGATGAGCGCCTTCGGGTCGTGGCGGAAGGCCAGCTCCAGCGCGTCGCCGAGGGCCGCCGCATCGGGCACGGGGCTGATGCCGACGCTCGATCCGAGGCGGGCCGGCTTGCAGAACGCCGGGTACCCGACGGCCTCCGCGACGCGGGCGCGCGCCGGACCCGGCGCCACCGCCCACTCCGAGGCGGTGACGACGCAGTGCTCGGGGGTCGGGATGCCGGCGTGCCCGAGGAAGACCTTGAAGAGGGCCTTGTCCATCGCGACGGCCGACGCGGCGACCCCCGCGCCGACGTAGGGCACCCCTGCGGTCTCGAGGGCTCCCTGCACGGTGCCGTCCTCGCCGTGGGGGCCGTGGAGCACCGGGAAGACGATGTCCACCGCCCGCTCCGGCCCGCCCGCCAGCGACGCGATCCGGCCCGTGCCGTCGGCGCCCGGGACGATCGCCACCGGCTCACCGTCGATGCTCCAGGCGCCCTCCGGGGAGATCAGGACCGGGATGACCTCGGTGCGCTCGGGATCGAGCGCGGCGATCACCGCGGCGGCCGACGCGAGCGACACCTCGTGCTCGCTGCTGCGGCCCCCCATCAGCACCGCGACGCGGCGCCTCACGGGGTGGTCGTGGGGGGAGGCGGAGGCACGGCGGACGTGGTTCCGGGCGGACCGTTGCTGACGGTGATCACGACGCGCGTACCCGGGGCCACGCCGGCCCCCGGCCCGGGCTCCTGGTCGATCACGGTGCCCTGGGGGGCGTCGTCGTCGGCGGTGTCGCTGGTGACGCGCAGCCCGGCGCCCTCGAGCTCGGCGACGGCCGAGCCGGCATCGAGCCCGATCACCTCGGGCACCGAGACGTTGCTCGGCGCCACCGCCACCGTCAGCGTGACGGCGCTGCCGCGCGGCGCGGTGGTCCCCCCGGAGGGGTCCTGCTCGATCACGATCCCGGCGGCGAAGTCGGTCGTCTCGCGGTTGGCCACCCTCACGAGGAAGCCGCGCCCGGTGAGCGTCTGCTCGGCGGTGGCCCGGTCGAGCCGGGTCACGTTGGGCACGTTCACGTCCTCGGCGCCGCTCGAGAGCACGAGCGTGACGGTGCTGCCCCGCGGGGCCTGCGCGCCCGCCGCCGGCTCGGTGCGGATCACGAAGCCCTCGTCGATGTCGTCGCTCGACTCCTCGCGCGTGCCGACCTCGAATCCCTCGCGCCACAGCGCGCTGGTGGCCGCCGCCTCCTCCTGCTCGGCCACGTCGGGCACGGTGGCGTCGCCGGGCCCGCCGCTCACGCGCAGCGTGACGGTCGAGCCCTCGTCCACCTCCGACCCGACGGGCGGATCGGTGTCGATCGCGGTGCCCTCGGCGACCTCCGGGTCGGTCACGGTCTGCACGAGCGGCTCGAGCCCGGCGTCGGTGAGGGCGCGCTGGGCGGCCTCGGAGGTCAGGCCCGCGACGGACGGGACGGTCACCTTCTCGCCGCCTCCGCCTCCGAGCAGCGCGAACGCGCCGACGGCCAGGGCCAGCACGAGCACGGCGATCCCGACGATGAGCGGCCAGCGCTTCCGGCCGCCGGGAGCCTCCGGCGGAGGCGGCGGGCCCACGCGCGAGGGCGGCATGACGCGCGTGCGCCCGGTGTCGCCCGCGGCGGGGATGACCCGGGTGGTGCCGCCCGTGCCGTCGAGCACGCCACGCACCTCGGCGAGCGCGCGGCTCATCTCCTCGGCGGTGCGGTAGCGCTCGGAGGGGCGCTTGGCGAGCGACCGGAGAACCACGGCCTCCAGCTCGCGCGGAACGCTCGGCTCGACGATGCGCGGCGAGACCGGCTCGTCGCTGATCTGCTTCATCGCCACGGCGACCGGGGGGCCTCCGTCGAAGGGCACCCTCCCGGTGAGCATCTCGTAGAGGACGATGCCGACCGCGTAGCAGTCGCTCGCCGCGGTGACGTCGTCGCCGCGGGCCTGCTCGGGCGAGAGGTACTGGGCCGTGCCGATCACCGAGCCGGCCTCGGTCATGTCGCTCTCGGCGCCGGCGCGGGCGATGCCGAAGTCGGTCACCTTCAGGTGGCCGTCCTCGGCCACCAGCACGTTCTGGGGCTTCACGTCGCGGTGCACCACATCGCGCTTGTGGGCGGCGCCGAGGGCGGCCAGGATCTGCTGCGCGTTGTCGATCGCCTCCAGGGGCGGCAGCGGCGCGCGCCCGCGGATCACCTGCTTGAGGTCGGGCCCCTTCAGGTACTCCAGCCTCGCCGCGGTCGTAGACGGCGACGATGTTCGGGTGGTTCAGGCCGGCGGCCGCCGACGCCTCGCGGCGGAAGCGCTCGACGAACTGCGGGTCGGAGGCGTAGGGCTCGGAGAGCACCTTGACCGCCACCTGGCGGTCGAGCAGCCGGTCGTGGCCGAGGTAGACGCGCGCCATGCCGCCGGCGCCGAGCTGGCGGCCCAGCTCGTAGCGGTGAAGCTCATCGGGCCTCGATCGCCGCGCGCATCACGGCCGCCGCCACGGGGGCCGCGACCTCGCCGCCGGTGGAGGAGGTGTCCTCGATGACCACGGCGACGGCCACGACGGGCGCCTCGGCGGGCGCGAAGCCGATGAACCAGGCCTGGTTGATGCTGGCGTCCGACGACTCGGCGGTGCCGGTCTTGCCGGCCGCCGTGACCCCGACGCTCGAGAGCGCGGCGCCGGTGCCGGTGCCGTCGCGCACCACGTTGGTCATCATCTCGGTGAGCTGCGCCGCGTTCTCGGCGGTCATCACGCGGCCCATCTCCTGCGGCGCGCCGCGCTGCACCACCGCGCCGGCGCGGTCGGTGATCGTCTCCATCAGGCGCGGCGCCATCAGCACGCCGCGGTTCGCCACGGCGCCGGCCACCATCATCATCTGCAGCGGCGTCACGGTGAGGCGCTCCTGGCCGATGGCGATGCGGGCGGTGTCCTCGCCGTCCTCGTCGTTGGGCAGCACGGTGCCGCGGTCGCGGCGGCCCGACACCAGCACCGAGTCGCCGGGGAGGTCGATCGGGGGCTTCTCGCCGAAGCCGTAGGCGGTCATCGTCGCGCCGAGCGCGCTCGGGCCGAGGGCGTCGCCGATCGAGGCGAACGTGGTGTTGATCGAGTTGGTCAGCGCGGTGCTCAGCGTGTGCTCCCCGAATGTCCTGCCGCCGAAGTTCCGGATCGGTCCTCCCGGCGTCGCGTACGACCCGGTGTCGACGAAAGTGGTCTCAGGCGTGTACCGACCGCTCTCGAGGGCCCCCGTGGCGGTGACCACCTTAAAGGTCGAGCCGGGGGGGTAGAGGCCCTGGGTGGCGCGATTGACGAAGGGCGACCCCTCGGTGGGGATGCTCTCGAAGTCGCTGACGGCCTGCTGGAGATCGAAACCGGGCGCCGACGCCAGCGCGAGCACCTGCCCGGTGGTGGGGTCGAACGCCACCGCCGACCCCGCGTTGCCGGCCAGCGCCTGCTCGGCGGCCTGCTGGACCCGCGTGTCGAGGCTGAGGCGCACATCGGCGCCGCGCTTCTCCTTCAGGCTGAGGCGCTGGAGCAGGGGCTCGGTGCCGAAGCTCCCCGACAGATAGCGGTTGTAGGTGCTCTCGACGCCCGTCTTGCCGGCGCTGTCGGAGACGTAGCCGACGGCGTTCGCCGCGAGGCTGCCCTGCGGGTAGAGGCGCTCGTAGACGCGCTGGCCGTTGATGCGCCGCGCGCGGCTGGCCGCGAGCACCCTGCCGTCGGCCGACAGGATGCGCCCGCGGTCGATCAGGCGCTCGGCCTGGGCCGTCTGGATGTTCCCGGGCCGGTCGCGCAGGTCGTCGGCCGCGACCACCTGCCACCAGCCGAGCATCAGCACCAGCAGGCCGAAGCCGCCGGCGAGGGTGAGGTAGAGGCGGCGGATGGAGCGGTTCACGCGGCGTCCAGCTCCCGCTCGGCGGCGGCCTCGGCCTGGCGGCGGCGGCGCGCCGAGGGGGCGTTGCCGGCCGTGGTGCGGTGGCTGATGATCAGCAGCAGCGCCACCAGCACGAAGTTGGTGACCACGCTCGATCCGCCGTAGCTCATGAACGGCAGCGTCACGCCGGTCAGCGGGATCAGGCGGGTCACGCCCCCGATGATCAGGAT
>LNEQ01000256.1 GCA_001464995.1 Actinobacteria bacterium Ga0077541 | reverse complement strand
GCCGAGAACATGAAGTCGGTCTCCAGGACGGGGATGACCGTCGAGCCGTCCTCGCGCACGAGGAAGGCCTTGCCGAGGCCCGGCCCGACGACGCCGCCCTGGGCCAGCGCATAGAGCGACTGCACCAGCTGGAAGCCCTGCCCCTGGGCGTCGCCGAAGGGGTCGAGCCAGTTGTCGACGCGCTCCTGGATGCGCGGCACCACCGTGTAGACCAGCGCCGATCCGATCACGAAGAGGCCGATGCCGAAGCCGGTGTAGGCGACCCGGCCGGTGGCCAGGTAGATCATCGCGAGGAAGATGCCGAGGAACAGCAGGGCCGTGCCGAAGTCGTTGAGGATCACCACCAGCGCCAGACAGGCTCCGAGGAACAGCAGCACCGGGGCCAGCGCCGCGCCCGGCGGCATGGGCATGCGCATGACGCGGCGGGTCGGGATGGCGAGCAGCTCGCGCTTGTCGCGCAGGTAGGCGGCGAGGAACACCACCACCAGGACCTTGGCCACCTCGCCGAGCTGCACGGTCTGCCCGCCGCCGATCGAGATCCAGAGCTTGGCGCCGTTGATGCGCGTGCCGAAGACCATCGTGATCAGCAGCAGGCCCACCCCCGCCAGGCCGATCAGATAGGTGTAGTTCTCCAGGATCCGGTGGTCGGGCAGCAGCATGACCGTCCCGATGAAGGCCGCTCCGCCCACGCCCACCCACAGGGCCTGGTCGGCGGCGAGCGCGGGGTTGATCCGGTCGAGCTCGACCAGTCCGATGGCCGACAGCACGCCGACGATCGGCAGCAGGTAGGGGTCGGCGTGCGGCGCGCGCAGCCGCAGGGTGACGTGCATCGCGAGGAACACGGCGAGCACGCCGGCCGCGCCCGGCACGGGGCCGAACTCGAGCGTGTCGGTGCGCGCGCTCGCCACCGTCGCGATGCCCAGGAAGCCCAGGAGGGCCGCCGGGATCAGGAATCCCAGCTCGCGGGTGCGCGCGCTCACGGGGCGGTCGTGGTCCCGGGCGTCGCCTCGGCCGTCGGCGGCGTGGGCGCCGTCCGGGGGGTCTCGGGCGCCTCGAGCACCGGCGGGTCGCCGACCCCGAAGCGCCACACCAGGTCCGCGGCACGCGCGACGGCCTCGCCCTGGCCGCGCGCCGTCGACGAGAGGGCGCCGGGCTGCGATGCGCGCACGGGCCCGGCCGGCACGCCCGTGTCCTGCCAGTCGGTCGCCAGGTCGCGCCCGAGCACCGACACCGGCAGGCCGTGGGCCACGATCACGGTGTCGTCGGGCCCGGCCTGCACGGTGTAGGTGCGGCTCGCCACCCACGCGACGCCGCCGACCACGAGGGCCAGCACGACCAGGACGCCCGTCAGCACCGGCACCACCTTCGAGCGGCGGCGGCCCGCGGGCTCCAGCACCCGGGGGGGCGGCGCGGGCGCGCTGCCCGCGCGCTCGGCGCCCGCGTGCCCGTGGACGCCGCCGAGCACCCGCACCCCGCCGGCCTCGGTCACGTCCTCGTGGGGCACGATCGGCACCTCGACCGTGTCGCCGCCGCCGGCGGGCGGCCCGGTGCCGACCCGGCCGAGCACCACGGTGACGTTGTCGGCCCCGCCGGCCTCGTTGGCCAGCGCCACCAGTGCGCGCGCCGCCTCGCCCAGGGTGGCGGCGCCGGACAGCGCGCCGGCGATCGCCGGCTCGGGGACGTACGACGAGAGCCCGTCGCTGCACACGAGCACCACGTCGCCCTCGCGCAGGTCGGCCGACATCACGTCGGCGGTCACCTCGGCGTCGGCTCCGAGCGCGCGGGTGATCACGTTGCGGTGCGGGTGGTGCTCGGCCTCCTCGGCCGTGATGGTGCCGCGTCGCACCAGCTCGGCCACCACCGAGTGGTCCTCGGTGATCTGCGAGAGGGTGGAGCCGCGCCACAGGTAGGCGCGCGAGTCGCCGACGTGCACCACGTCCAGCCGCCCGTCGCGCAGCAGGGCCGCGGTCATGGTGGTGCCCATCCCGCTCTTGTCGGCGTCGTCGCGCGCCATGCGCCGGATTGCGCGGTTGGCCTCCTCGACCGCCGCGCGCACCTCGTCGGCGCCCGCCTCCCCGCCCAGCCCCGCGACCGAATCGACGGCGATCTGGGCGGCCACCTCGCCCGCCTTGGCGCCACCCATGCCGTCCGCCACGGCGAGCAGCGCGGCGGTGGCCAGCGAGCGGTCCTCGTTGTGGTGGCGGACCCGTCCGGTGTCGGAGAGGTGGGCGACCTCCACCAGGGCGAGCGCGCCCTCGGCCATGTCCCCCCTACTCCTCGTAGCGCAGCGTGGTCTGGCCGATCCTCAGGGCGTCGTGGACCTTCAGCTGGGCGTCGCTCTCCACGCGGCGGTCGTTGAGGAAGGTCCCGTTGGTCGAGCCCAGGTCCTCGACGAAGTGGTAGGCGCCCCGACGCAGGATGCGGGCGTGCATGTGCGAGACGAACTGGTCGCCGATCGACAGGTCGGCCGCGTCGGAGCGCCCGATCGTGATGCCGCCCTCGAGGGGGATGGTGTGCCCCACCTGCAGCGTGTCGGAGGCCTCCACGATCAGCCGCGGGTCGAGGTTGGACGACAGGTCGAGCGGCCCCTCGTCACCCCCGGCGCCCTCGGTGCGGTCCTCGAAGAAGTCGCGGTTCTCGCCCGCGGGGATCAGCGGCTCCTCGGTCGCCTGCGGCGCCGGCACGGGCACCACGGCGACGGGCGGCACCGGCGGCGCGGCCTGGGGCTCGGCGACGGCGGGCGCGGAGAACGGCGCGACCTCCGGCGCGGGCGGCTGCTGAACCGGCGGCGCGGGCGGTTGGGCCAGCCTCAGCTGGCGGCTGGAGCTGCGCACCACGGACCACACGAACGCGTACAGCAGCACGAGGAACACGACCTCGGCGACGATCAGACCGGTCTCGCTCATCCCAGCTCCACCCGGATCTGCGTGGTGCCGACGACGATCGTGTCGCCGTCGGCGAGGGCGTGGCGCTTGACCAGCTGGCCGTTCACCTCGGTGCCGTTCGTGCTGCCCATGTCCACGAGGAAGTAGTCGAGCCCGATGTGCCGCACCTCGGCGTGGACGCGGCTGGCGTTCGGGTCGGGTACGACCACGTCGCAGTCGCGGCTGCGGCCCATCGTGGACACGCGCTTGGAGAGGCGGCAGCGGGTGGTGCCGACGATCAGCGTCATGACCTCCTGGGTGAGGCCGGCGTCGCGGGCCTCGGCCGCGGAGATCACCTGGGTGCCGCTCACCCCCTCGAGCGCCTGGTGGGGCTTCACGGGCGGCGGCGGCACCACCGGCACCGGCGGCGGAGCGGGCACGGGTGCCACGGCCTCGGGCGCATCGGGCTCCGCCGGGGGCGCCGCGGGCGCGGGGGCGGGGGCATCGGCCATCCGGCAGGCGATGCCGAACTCGCCCGCGCGCAGGTCGGTGTCGGTGGCCAGCGTCACCGTGGCCGGCGCCACCATCGAGAGGCTGGCGCCGCGCGCGTGCTGGTCGAGGTACGACCCCAGCTCGGCGACCAGCGACTTCTCGTAGGACGCGAAGCTCTCCCGGTCCTGGGGGGCCAGGTAGACGGTGTACTCGTTGGGCACGTAGACGCGGGAGACCGAGATCGTCTTGTGGTCCTCCATCTCGCGGGCCAGCTTCCGCGCCAACTCCACCGGCTGCAGGCTGCTGCGGAACGCCCGTCGGAAGCCACGGTCGAAGAGGCCCTCGATCTTCTGCTCAATGTCGCGCAGGAGGCTCATACGATCGGACCGCGCAGAGTAGCGGACGGCCTGGGGGCCGGGCGACGGCGGAGGCTCCGCCAGGGCCGGACGGCCCATCCGATGACGACCAGCCCGGCCGGGATCGCCGCCCCGAGCGCCGACGGCACGTCGACCGCCGTGGCCACGAGCGCCGC
>LNEQ01000255.1 GCA_001464995.1 Actinobacteria bacterium Ga0077541 | reverse complement strand
CGGTGGGCCTTGGCCAGGCCGAGGGCGTTGTGGGTGCCGTAGGAGCCCACCTTCAGGGTGTGCAGCGGCAGGCGCAGGTAGTCGATCGGGCTGGCGGGTGAGGCCAGGTGGAAGACGTAGTCCACCCGCCCCGGCACCTCGAGGTGCCCGATCATGTCGTGCTGCACGAAATCGAACGCCGGCTCGCGGATGTGCTCGATGTTCTCCAGCGTGCCGGTGTCGAGGTTGTCGACGCAGATCACGCGGTGCCCCTCGGCCAGCAGCCGGTCGCACAGGTGGGACCCGAGGAAGCCGGCTCCCCCGGTCACGAGCGAGGTCGTCACGCGCGCACCCTAGCGGCCCGGCCCGCGCCGCGTCACGAGCGACTGCAGCGAGCGGATCCCCTCGGCCAGCTCGGCGCGCGCCAGCAGCCGTGCCGCGAGGTAGTAGACCGCGAGCGCGACAGCGATCTTGGCCGCCAGCCCGGGGAGCATCTCCAGCGTCTCCCTGCCCCCCGTGGGAAGGACCCGGTCCAGGGCCAGTGCCGCCGCCGCCGAGATCGCGCCCGCGATCAGGATCGCCCCCTGACGGCGGCCGAGCGCCCGGATCGACAGCGACGGGAACTCGTCGCGGAGACCGCCGAGGAGCATGGCGGCGCTCGCGTAGACCCCCAGCGTCGAGGCCAGCGCGAGGCCGGCCTGCTCCATGGGGCCGAGCAGGAGGATGTCCAGCACGATCGTGAGGGCGACGGTGATCGCGGTGGCGATGAGGATGAACCGCTGCCGCCGGGCCGCCGACAGCGTCCGGTTCATCAGCAGGGCGCCGAACGCGGGCCAGAGCGCGAAGGCGTAGAACTGCAGCGGCGGCGCGATCTGGTCGATGCATGCGGCATCGCACCTGCCGCGCTGGAAGGCGAGCTGCGCCGTCTCGTCGGCGTAGACGGCGAGAAGCAGCATCATCGGCACCGACACGAGGCCGAGAAGCCCGGCGACCCGGCGGAACGCCGACAGCGCGTCGGCCTCGCGGTCCTCGGACACCAGCTTGGCGATCAGCGGGAAGAGCGGCGTCATCAGAGGCAGCAGGAGTGCCACGCGCGGTGCCTGGCCGAGCGCGTTGGCGAAGCTGAGCGCCGC
>LNEQ01000254.1 GCA_001464995.1 Actinobacteria bacterium Ga0077541 | reverse complement strand
GACGGTCCCCGCCATCGCCAGCGTGATCGTCACGCCGGCCATCAGCAGGGGCAGCAGCGCGCTCACGGCGCTGCCGAAGAAGATCAGGAGGATCAGCAGCGCGGCGGGCAGCACGATCATCTCCGCCCGCGCCAGATCCTCCTCGATGCCGGGGCCGATGTCGTGCGAGAGGGCGGCGCCCCCGCCCACGAGCGTCGGCGAGAAGCCCGGCGGCGTGCCGAGCGCCGCGCGGATCTCCTCGATCCGCTCCTCCGCGTCGAGGTCTCCGAGCGGCAGCGTCAGCGTCGCGAAGGTCATGTGGCCGTCCTGGCCCACGAGGTCGCGGCTGCCGGTGCCGAAGTACGACACCACCCGCGTGCCGGGCACCACCGCGGCGGCGCGCTCGAGGGAGCGGGTGACGGCCTCCC
This sequence comes from Actinobacteria bacterium Ga0077541, assembly GCA_001464995.1. Classification (GTDB taxonomy): domain Bacteria; phylum Actinomycetota; class Thermoleophilia; order Miltoncostaeales; family Miltoncostaeaceae; genus Miltoncostaea. Next base: position 44,851 of record LNEQ01000254.1, on the reverse strand, counting down.
GGTAGCCGGGGTCGTCGACCGTCAGATCCGGGTGGCGGAAGACCGGCTGGACGTCGGTCGTCTCACGTCCATCCGAGAAGTGGGCCTCCATCAGGGCGATCCCGCGGGCGGCGTCGGAGCCGGGCAGCGTCGCCTCGGACGTGGTCACGTCGCCGATCCGCCCGGCGAGCATCACGGCGCCCACCATCAGCAGGGCGAAGAGGGGGATCACGATCCAGCGGCCGCGGGCCATGCGGCGTCCGTGGCGGTGCAGCAACGAGGGTCGGGCGGGTGTCACGGCGGTCCTCTCGGTCGGGTGCCTGCGGATGCGACCCACGATCGACCAGGGCGGCCGTCGCTCCCATGGAGACTCCCGGCGTCCGGGTCTCGTGCCTCCCGGCGCGCGCGGGGTGGGGCTGTCCCCACCCCGGCGCCCCCCGCGCGGCGCGCCATATCCTTGACACCCGACCGCACAGCACCGACTGACCGAGGCGAACCATGGCGATCCACAGCCCGGCGCTCGACCCGGCCCAGCCCACCGGGCTCCTCCTGGACGGGGCCTTCGACCCGCGCGACGAGGACCTGGCGGTGGTCAACCCCTACGACGGGCAGACGATCGCGACGGTCGCGACGGGCACGCCCGCGGACGTCGACGCCGCCGTGTCCGTGGCGCGAGCGCACCTGGGCAGGCACCCGGACGCCGCCCGCGCCGAGGTGCTGGAGCGCGCGGCGCGCCTCGTGGCCGAGCGGGCGGAGACCTTCGCGCGGACGATCTGCCTGGAGGCGGGCAAGCCCCTGGCGCAGGCGCGGGCCGAGACGGCGCGCTGCGTGGACACGCTCATCTTCTCCGCGGTGGAGGCGCGGACGCTGACCGGCGAGATGGTGGCCATGGACGCCAGCGCCGCGGGCTCGGGCAAGCTCGGGATGGTCCTCCGCGAGCCGATCGGCGTCGTCGGAGCGATCTCCCCCTTCAACTCACAAGGTGGCCCCCGCCATCGCCGCCGGCTGCCCTGTGGTGCTGAAGCCCGCCTCGGCCACCCCGCTGTCGGCGCTCCTGCTCGCGAGGGCCCTGGCCGATGCCGGCCTGCCAGCGGGCTTCCTCTCGGTGATCCCGGGGGGTGGCGGGACGATCGGCAACGCCATCGTCGACCACCCGGACGTCGCGATGATCTCGTTCACCGGCAGCCCGCCGGTCGGCTGGGCCATCCGGCAGCGACAGCCCCACAAGGAGGTGGCGCTCGAGCTCGGCAACTCGACGCCGGTGATCATCGAGGCCGACGCCGACCTGGAGACGGCCGCCGCGAAGCTCGCCGCCTCCGGCTACACGCACGCCGGGCAGTCGTGCATCTCGGTGCAGCGCGTCTACGTGCAGGCGGACGTGCTCGACCGGTTCCGCGACCTGTTCCTGGCCGCCGTCGCCGGCCTGGTGGTGGGCGACCCCATGGATCCGGGCACCGACGTCGGGCCGGTCATCGACGAGGCCAACCGCGACCGCGTGGCGGATTGGATCGGGGAGGCGGCCCGCGGCGGGGCCCGCGTGCTCATGGGCGGCGAGGTGCGCGACGGCCTCCTGATGCCGACGGTGCTCGAGGGCATCGACCCGGCGATGAAGGTGTCGTGCGAGGAGGTCTTCGGCCCGGTGGTCGGCATCGCCGGGTACGGGACGATCGACGAGGCGATCGCCCTGGCCGACTCCTCGCCCTTCGGCCTCCAGGCCGGCATCTTCACCGCCCGCGTCGACGCCGCGCTCGGCTGGGCCCGGCGGCTGCACTTCGGCGGCGTCCTGATCAACGAGACGCCCACCTTCCGAGCCGACCAGATGCCCTACGGCGGCGTCAAGGACAGCGGCAACACCCGCGAGGGCCCGCGCTTCACGGTGGAGCACATGACCGAGCGCAAGCTGGTGCTCGTCAACCTCCCCCGGTAGCCGGGGGAGAATGTTCCGCAGGGGGCGGGGTCCCGCCCGCCCCCTGCGGCAGTCCGGCGATCCGGGTGCCCTCCGGATGCCAGTGGGGACGCGGCATGCCTGGAGGTTTCCTCCGACCGCCTGCGCCGTCCCGCACCAGGGTCATCGTCTCCTCAAGATCCCCCTCTATCCCCCGGGAGGGGGATATTCCGCGGCGGCCGCGCGGATCAGCCGCGACGGCTCTCGTCGGGGACCCCGCGGACCGGGACGGACGGCCGGCCACCGGGCGAGGGTCCCCGGACACGGCGGGGGCCCGTGATCGGAGAGGAGATCACGGGCCCGCCTCTGTGATCGTGGACGGTGGGCCCTGAACGGCTCCTGAACGCGCTAGGGGAGCTCCGCGCGGCGGCGGTCGGCGCGGTCGTCGAGGCCGAACGCCGACTGCAGGATCGAGTTGACGATCCAGATCACGATCGTGCCGCCGACGGCGGTCCAGAAGCCGTCGATCGTGAAGCCGCCGACGAGCCAGGCGGTGGTGACCAGCATCAGCAGGTTCACGAAGAAGAGGGCGATCCCGAGCGTCAGGATGATCAGCGGGATCGCGAGGAAGGTCACCAGGGGCTTCAGCAGCCAGTTGACGATGCCGAAGACGGCGCCGGCGGCCACCACGTTCCACTCGCCCTCGAACCGGATGCCGTCGAAGAGCCAGTCGGCGGCGAAGAGGGCGGCCGTGTTACTGGCCCACAGGAGGAGGATGCGGATCATCGGGCCAGGTCGGCCGCCCGCAGGCGCTCCACCTCGGCCGCGTCGCGCTCCTCGATGCGCGCCGCCTCCTCGAGCACCGGACGCAGGTCGTCGGACGGGATCACGACCGCGCCCGCGCGGTCGGCGTAGACCCAGTCGCCCGGGACGACGGTCACCCCTCCGACGCAGACGGGCACGTTGGCCGCGTAGGGCATCACGGTGTCGCCGCCCTGGCGCACGGTCTCCCCCCGGCACCAGGCGCCGAGGCCGAGGTCGACCACCTCGGAGAAGTCGCGCAGTCGCGCGTCGGCCACGAGCCCGGCGAGGCCGAGATTGGCCAGGCGCGACAGCTTCTTGCCGCCGGCGACCGGGGCGTCGGGATGTCCCCAGCTGGAGACCACCAGGACCGCGCCCGAGGGATCGACGTCGGCCACCGCCTCGTCGAGCATCGCGCCGAAGTCGTGGCGCGCCGGCTCCAGCAGGTCGGCCCGGAGGGGCAGGAACTGCATCGTGAGCGCCCGGCCGAGCAGCAGGCGCTCCGGCGCCGGGCTCACGAGGTCGACGATGTGCGCGTGATGGCCGTGACGGCGCATCATCGCGTCGCAGATCGCCGAGCAGCTCACGCGGCCGGAGATCTCCCACAGGTCGTCAGGGGGCCTCACGGCCCTCCCTACCCGTCGTGCCGGGTGAAGACCAGGCAGGCGTTGTGGCCGCCGAAGCCGAACGAGTTCGACACGGCCGCCCCGATGCGGGCGGCCCGGGGGGTCAGCACGTGGTCGAACGGCGCCTCGGGCTCGGGGTCCTCGAGGTTCAGGGTCGCGGGGAGCGTGTCGCGCGCGAAGGCCAGGAGGGTGGCGACGGCCTCGAGGCCGCCGGCGCCGCCGAGGGCGTGCCCGTGCGCCGACTTGGTGGACGAGACGGCCGCGGCGCCGAGCCCGGCGAGCGCGATCGCGCGCGCCTCTGCGATGTCGCCGGCGGTGGTCGAGGTCGCGTGGGCGTTGACGTAGCCGATGTCGGTGGGAGTGAGCCCGGCGTCCTCGATGGCGAGGCGCATCGCGCGGGCCGGTCCGGCGCCGGTGGCGTCGGGGTCGGTCGGGTGCCCGGCGTCGCACGAGCTGCCGTAGCCGGCCAGCTCGGCGTAGATGCGGGCGCCGCGGGCGAGAGCGTGCTCGCGCTCCTCCAGGAGCAGGACGCCCGCCCCCTCCCCCATCACGAAGCCGTCGCGGCCGATGTCGAACGGGCGCGAGGTCTCGAGCGGCGGGCGGACGCTCGGCGTCAGCGCGCCCACCTTGATGTAGCCGGCGATCACCAGGGGGGACAGCGGCGCGTCGGCGCCCCCGGCGATCATCGCGTCGGCGCGCCCTTCGCGCAGGAACGACAGCGCGGTGCCGATCGCGTCGGATCCGGCGGCGCAGGCCGTGGCGGGCGCCGCCGAGGGCCCGCGCAGCCCGAGGGCCCGCGCGGCCGCGGCGCAGGGGTGGTTGGCGAGCGACATCGGGATGGCGAGCGGCCCCACCCGATCCGCCCCGCGCTCGAGCAGCGCGCGGTGCGCCTCGAGCAGGGCGTCCGCGCCGCCGTGGACGCTGCCGATCGAGATGCCGATCCTCTCCGGATCGACGCCCAGAGCGCCCAGGACGCGGCGACGGCGGCCATCCGGCCGCTGCGGTCCATGCGGCGTGCGTCGCGCTGGCCGAAGCGCTCGCGGGCGTCCTCGCCGTCGGTAACGGGGAAGGCGCAGATCTCCCCGACGCCCTCGATCGGCACCATCGCCGCGCCTGAGCGGCCGGCCACCAGGGCGTCCCAGAACGCCCCGACGCCGGCTCCGATCGGGCTCACGACACCCGCACCCGTGATGACGACCCGTCGGCGCACGCGCGGATACTCGCAGAGAGGACGCGGGCGCGTCGGACGAGGTGGTGACGTCACCTCATGTTTTGTTACGCCAAGAGTTGTTTTTAATAGGTGTGATGCCGTTTACTACGACGTAGAACAGAGAAAACGACGGAACGCGCGGAGGGAGAGGAACCCTCGATCCCTCCCCCGCCACCCCCGCCGCGGCGGCGGCCTGATCGCCGCCCCGAAGAGCGCCCGCCGCCCGGCCGACGCCGGCGAGGGCTCGGCGCCGAAGAACACGATGAGCGCCGACGCGCCCGCCTACCGCCCCGGGCTCGATCGCCGAGTTCCGCCTCGACGAGGAGGGGATCCACCCCCTCGTGACCCACGACTTCACGAACGCCGCCAAGGGCGCGGTCGGCCTCCTGCGGACCGGGCACGCCGAGGGCACGATGAGCCACTGAGCAACCCGGGCCCTGCGGCCGGCGCGCGGTCCCCAATGGGGCCGCGCGCCGGCGTGCGCCTACCCCCCCCAGCGGCCGACGAAGCGCTGGCGGGGCGTGATCACCCGCAGGCCCTCGCCCGAGTTGAAGGCGTCGGCGGGGCAGGTCATCGGCTCGACGGCAAGGCCGCGACGGCGGAGCCCCGGCGGCAGCGTGTCGCCCGTGAAGACCATCAGGTAGCCGAAGGCCTCGTCCATCCAGAGCGTGGCCGACGACTCCGGCCCCTCGAGCCGCACGCGCGCGAGGCCGTCGGCGTCGCGGGCGAGATCGGTGAAGCAGTGGTCGAGCACCGTCTCGCCGATCGGCCGGGCTGCGCGGAAGTCGAGGGGCCCCTCGACAGGGCGCCGCTCGCCGGTCGGGATCGCGCGACCGTCCGTCGGGAGCCAGGTGGCCGCCGGCACCGTGAGCGCGGCGGCATCCACCACGGCCGTCCCGGCCGTCAGATAGGGGTGGAACCCGGCCCCGAAGGGGAGGGCCTCGTCGCCCTGGTTCTCGGCGGTGAGGGTGACCGTGAGCCCGTCGTCGGCGAGCGCGTAGTCGAGGCGGAGGTCGAGCGTGAACGGATACGCCGGCTGCGGGTTGAGGCGGAGGGCCATCGCGCAGGAGGACGGCTCGCTGGCGACGACCCTCCAGTTGGACCAGCGCACCAGCCCGTGGATGGCCCCTCCGGTGGACGGCTCGCTCAGCGGCGCCTGCAGACGCCGCCCGCCGAACTCGTAGGCGCCGCCGGCCATGCGGTTGGGCCACGGGATCAGGGGCTGCCCCCGGCCGCCGGAGGCCATCTCCTCGGCCGCGTACCCGTCGAGCAGCGCGACGCCGGAGCGCGCGAGGATGCGCAGGCCGCCGCCCACCTCGACCACCGTGGCCGCCCAGGGTCCGTGCCGCAGAAGGACCTGACGACCGCTCGGGACGCTCATCGCGCCACTGTTGCACGGCGGGTACCGGGGCGCCATGCCACCACCCGGTACGGAGATGTGCGGAGGGCCCGAGGGGGGAGCCGCGGCGTAACGTGGGCGCTCCCGAACCACGAGGACGGCGACCGTGCGCACCCCCTCCCCTCCACGCCCCGAGAGCGCGCTGCGCCGGCTGCTCCCGGAGCCCTCCGGGCCGGTCGACCCGGCCGACGCCTACGCCGACCTGCCGGCCGCCGAGGGCCGTCCCGGCCTGCGCCTCAACATGGTGGCGAGCATCGACGGGGCGATATCGGTGGACGGGCGCTCGGGCGGCCTCGGCGGCGGTGCCGACCGCAGGGTCTACCTCGCGCTGCGGGCCCTCACCGACGTCGTGCTGGTGGCGGCGGGGACCGCGCGCGCCGAGGGCTACGGGCCCGCGCGCATCCCGGGCCAGCTCGCCGCGGGGCGGGCGGCGCGCGGGCAGGCGCCGGCGCCCCGGATCGCGGTCGTCACCCGCTCGCTCTCCCTCGACTGGGAGGGGCCCATGTTCGCCGACGCCCACGCGGACTCACAGCCGGTCGTCATCACCAGCGCGGCCGCGCCGGCCGACGGCCTGCGGCGCGCGGAGCGCGCGGGCGCCGAGGTGCTGGTCGCGGGGGACGCCGAGGTGGACCTCCCGGCGGCGCTCGTCGCCCTGGGGGCGGCCGGCGCGCGGTCGGTGCTCGCCGAGGGCGGGCCGCGGCTGAACGCGGCGCTGGCCGCCGCCGACCTGATCGACGAGATCTGCACGACCGTGTCGCCGCGCCTGGTCGGGGGCGGCGCGGGGCGCGCGCTCGACGGCCCCGAGCCGCGCCCCGGCGGGCGGGCGATGCGACTCTGGGCCGTCTACGAGGAGGAGGGGTTCCTCTTCATGCGCCACCGCGCGGAGCGCTGACGGCGCCGGTCAGGTGCGGGGGATCTCCTCCCCGGTCGCCGGGTCGAGCCGCACGCCGTCGGTGATGCCCTCGCCCGGAGGCGCGCCGATCGTCATCCACACCGCCTCGCGGTCGGTGTGGTTCTGGATCCGGCGCGGAGTCTCGCGGGGCAGGCGCAGCCAGTCGCCGTCGGCCACCTCGACCGGCTCCCCCGCGATCAGGATCTCCTGCGGTCCGCCCGAGAGCAGGCCGTAGACCTCCTCCTGGGTGCGGTGGCGGTGGTAGGCCATCTCGTGACCGGGTCCGAAGCGCCAGATGCGCATCGCCAGGTGCTCGGCGCCGAGGGCGCCCGAGAGGTCCTGCGACGCCGCGCCGCCGCCGCGGCGCTCGCGGAACGGGACGTCGTCGGCGCCGATGCGGGTGTAGGCGGCCTCGCTCATCGGGCCCCACCCCGCGATCCGGCGCCCACACCGCACGACTCCGGCTCCGCGTCGCCGTCGGGGTCGCCCGCCGGCTCGGCGGCGAGCTCGGCCGCCGAGCCGGCGAAGTCGGCCCCGCCGTAGCGCTCGTAGAGGTGCCGCACGATGCGGCGCGAATCGACCACGACCTCGTCCCCGTCCACCAGCACCGGCACCTTCGACTGACCGCTGAGCTCGCGCACCTCCACGCGCTCGTCGCGCGGGTAGGGGACCTCGACCAGCTCGACCTCGGCGCCGACGTTCTCGATCGCCTGCCGCGCGGCCGCGCACCACGGGCACTTCCAGCGGTGGTAGAGGCGCATTGCGCTCCCGTCTGCCGACATGGGATATTACGACTAGAAATACACCCGCCCGGACGACGAGGTCAAGGGGCTCACGGTTGCGCGCTCTTCCGGTCACGACGTTCGCGGTGCTGGGCCAACTGGCGTCGGCGCCGCGCTCGGGGTACGAGATCAAGGCCCTGCTCGAGGACGGCGCCGCCCATTTCTGGCACGCGTCGTACTCGCAGATCTACGCCGAGCTCCGGCGCCTGAGCGAGCTCGGACTCGCCAGCGAGGAGCACGTGCGCCAGGACGCGCGCCCCGACAAGCGCGTCTACACCATCACGCCCGAGGGCCGGGAGGCGCTCGGGCGCTGGCTGCGCGAGCCGTGGGGGCTCGCATCCCTCAAGGACGAATCGCTCGTGAAGCTGACGCTGGCCGATCCGCTGCCGCCCGCGCTGGTCGCCGACGAGCTCCGGCGCCTGAAGACGGCCCACGAGCGACGGCGGGCCGAGTTCGAGGACCGCATCGCGGCGCTGCCGCCCGATGCGAGCCCCTACCTGGCGCTCGCCCTGCGCAAGGGCGTCCACGCGCAGCGGGCCTTCGCCGCCTGGTGCCAGGAGGCCATCGAGAGCCTCGGCGACCCGCCGGCCGCCGACGACGCCCGATGACCGGCCCCGCCCGTAACACTTCCGCAATCCCGGGGCGGCACCATCCGGACGTGATGGAGACGCCCACCATGGAGCAGGCCCCGCCCCGCACTCCCGCCGACCCGGCCGGCGCGACCGTTCTGGTGGTGGACGACGAGCCGATCGTGCGCGAGATCGTCGCGACGTACCTGCGGCGCGAGGGCTACCGGGCGCTCGAGGCCGGCGACGGCCTGACCGCACGCGACCTCATCGAGCGGGCGCAGCCCTCCCTGGTGGTGCTGGACGTGATGCTCCCGGGCATCGACGGCCTCGAGCTCTGCCGCTGGATCCGGGCGCGCTCGGAGGTCCCGGTGATCATGCTGACCGCCCGCGGCGAGGAGGCCGATCGCATCGTCGGCCTCGACCTCGGCGCCGACGACTACGTCACCAAGCCCTTCTCCCCCCGCGAGCTGGTGGCGCGCGTGCGCTCGGTGCTGCGCCGCACGCCCGGCGCGACCGGCTCGCGCCGGATCGAGGCCGGGCCGCTCGTGATCGACGCCGGCACCCGCGAGGTGACCCGCGACGGCGAACCCCTGCGGCTCACCGCCAAGGAGTTCGACCTGCTCTGGTTCCTCGCCGGGAACCCGCGGCTGGTCTTCTCCCGCGACCAGCTGATGGACCGTGTCTGGGGGTACGAGGCGGCGTTCGACACCGGCACGGTCACGGTGCACGTGCGCCGGCTGCGCGAGAAGATCGAACAGGACCCCTCACGCCCCCGTCACGTCGAGACGGTGTGGGGTGTCGGCTACCGGTTCGTGCCGTGATCGCGACCTCGCTGATCGTGGCGGGCGGCACGCTCGCGACGGGCGTCGCCTGTGCGCTCCTCGCGCGGCGACTGCCGACGCTGCGCGGAAGGGTCGTCGCCCTGGCCCTCGGCGCCGTCGCCCTTCCGCTGGCCGCGGTGCTGGCCTCGGGGATACTGATGTTCGACTCGGGCCACGACCTCACGGTGCTCGCGATCGCCACCGCCTCGGGGGCCGCCGCGCTCGTGGGCGCGCTCCTGGTGGCACGCTCGGTGCTCGATCCGGTGGCCCGCGTGCGCGGCGCGAGCGAGTCGCTGGCCCGCGGAGACCTCGCCACGCGGGCGCCCGAGGACGGGCCGGCCGAGGTGGCCGAGCTCGGATCGGCGTTCAACCTGATGGCCGGGGAGCTGGAGCGCCTGTTCGACGCGCGGCGCCAGCTGGTCGCCCACGCGAGCCACGACCTGCGCACGCCGCTCGCGTCCCTGCAGGCGATGCTCGAGGCGATCGAGGACGGCCTGGTGCCGGCGGAGAGCTACCTGCCGGCGATGCACGACCAGGTGCGCCACCTCGGCCGTCTGGTCGACGACCTCTTCGAGCTGGCCCGGATCGACGCGGGCGCGCTCGATCTGGAGCTCCGGGAGATGCGCCTGGACGGGCTCGTCGAGGGCTGCGTACGGGGCGTGGAGGCCCGCGCGGAGGCGCGCGGCGTCCGCCTCGAGTCGCGCGTGGAGGGCGGGGTGCCCGCCGTCCTCTGCGCGCCGGACCAGCTGGAGCGGGTGCTGCTGAACCTGCTCACCAACGCCCTCCGCCACACCCCGACCGACGGCTCGGTGGCCGTGCTGGTCGCCGCCGCCTCCGACGGGGTGCGCGTCAGCGTCGAGGACACCGGCGAGGGCATCGCGCCCGAGGCCCTCGAGCAGGCCTTCGAGCGCTTCTGGCGCGCCGACTCGGCGCGCCGCCGCGACGGCGCGGGCGCCGGCCTCGGGCTGGCGATCGCCCGCGGCCTCGTGGAGGCCCAGGGCGGCCGCATCTGGGCCGAGGAGCGACCCGGGGGGGGAGCCCGCGTCTCCTTCGTGCTCCCCGCCGCCACCGCCTAGTGGAGCGTCAACCAACCTCCGCCGGGTTCTGGCTCGCTGCAAATCATCGAACGCATAGCCTCAGCTATGCGATCTCCCTGCGTCCTTGCCCCGCGGGATTTTCGCGGCCAGAACACCAGCAACGTTGGTGGACGCTCCACTAGCCCAGGCCCGCGCGCCGGCCCGGGCAGGGGCCAGCGCGCAACGCGAGGGCTATCGGATCAGTACCACTTGCCCTTCGCGAAGCCGCCGAAGGCGATGAGGCCCACGAGGGCGATGATCAGGCCGAGCCAGAACGAGCCGAAGATCGCGACCAGGATTCCGGCGATGACGAGGATACCGCCGAGGCCGATGCCGCCGAGGCTGCCGCCGTTGGATGCCACTGTGTCTCCTTCGTAGGATGAACCACTGCCATGTTCCCCGATGGACGGCATCCGTAACGAGCCCATCGGTGCCGGTCCCGCCGAAGAGGGTCACGACGACGACCGGTCGCGAGACACGGACCGCGGAGCCGCCGCGCGAGGCGACCGGGCTCCAGCGCGCGGTGTACCGCATCGTCGACGGCGACGACCCCGGCTGGGCCGGCTGGTACGCGGAGTGGCTCACGACGCTGTCGGAGCCGCCCGAGCTGCCCGGCCGCGCCCCGATGCGCAGCGAGCTCACGGCGACCTTCGTGCGTCTCGGTCGCGGGACCCCGGGGGGCCCGGACGCGGCCCCTGGGAGGAGGCCCACGCCCGGGCGATCGGCGCGGAGTCCACCGCGACCCGATCGGGCGGCTACCCCGCCGAGATCGCGATCGTGGGGCAGTTGGAGACCGCGCCGAGGGTCTTGAGCCCGCCGAGCTCGGCGTGTGCCGCGCCCTCACCGGCGCTCGTGAGGGAGCCGGCGGACACGAGCGTCGCGATCTGCTCGTTGCCGGTCACCAGGGTCCGCTCGCCCGCGGCGATGGCCTCCGGGGTCCAGACGGCCGGGGCGACGTCCCACAGCGGGCTGTAGTCCGGAGCCCCGGGAAGGGACTGCGTGATGTTGAGCGGGGACCCGTTGCCGAGCACGGCCGACTGCAGGCCCTGCCGGTCCGGGTCGTCCGCCGCGCGGACACCGTTGACGATCGGCACGATCGCCGAGCGCGAGGAGTCGTCCGCGTTCGAGCCCTGTCCCGGCGCCTCGCCGAGGTTCGGGGCCAGCGTGCTCTCCTCGAGGGCCGCCACGACGTCCACGGACGCGTCGAGGCGGAAGTAGCTGACCCGCGAGCCGTTGAAGAAGCCCGAGAGCGTCTTGAGGGTGACCGTGCCCGCCTCCGTGTCGATGTCGACCACGGCGTCGTGCGTGCCGCTGTCGTTCTGCACCTGCGAGGCGTTGAGCACGATCTCGCCGTCGGAGGTGATCAGCGGGCTGTAGCGCGCGTCGCCCACCTGGCCGGGCGTGACCGCGTCGGGCGGGAAGCCCTCGGGGCCCGGCGTCACCGACCGCTCCGGGGAGAAGTCGACCGTACCGGCGAAGGTGACGGTGTCACCCTCCACGCCGACCTCCTGCACCGCCTTCGTGCCGAGCGCGTTGGCGAGCTTCGGCGCGTGGGTGACCCCGCGCTCCCCGGCGTCCGCCTCGTCGGACGACTCGGTCACCACGTAGTACACGTCGTCGCCCCCGGGACCGACCCCCCGCAGGAGCGGGATGGTGGCCGTGCCCGCCGCGTCGTCGATGGTGATCGCGCTCGCCAGCAACTGCCCGCCGGCCGGGACGGCGGCGGTCGTCGTCGCCTGGGTCGCGGCGCCGGCCTCCTCGTCGTCGGAACCGCACCCCGCCGCGACCAGCGCAGCCGAGGCCACGACCGTCGCCGCGAGGGCGGTCACCCACCTGATACGACTCATCTGATCCCCTTCGTCGCTCACGCCGCGGTCGGTCCGCGGTCGTCGCATCAGGGATATGGGCGGGGCCTTTCGGCCGCCTTACGGGGGGCTCACCGGGGGCTGAACACCCGGACGCGGCCCGGCCCGTAAAAGCAGCGAGGCCGCCCCGGAGGGCGGCCTCGCAGTAGTACCCATCGGCCTCGAAGGGCCTTAGAGCGGGGAGACCTTCGCGGCCTGCGGGCCCTTGGGGCCCTCCTGGCTCTCGAAGCTGACCTTCTGGCCCTCGTCCAGGTTCCGGAAGCCGGAGCCCTGGATCTCGGAGAAGTGGACGAAGAGGTCCTTGCCCCCGTCGTCCGGGGTGATGAAACCGTAGCCCTTCTCCTGCGAGAACCACTTCACGACGCCTTCGGGCATTACCCATCCTTTATCGCTCAGCGAGAAAAACCGAAGACCCGCCGAGCTCGAAGGCCCACCAAAGTCGTCGCTCATCCACGCGTTCTTAGCCAGCCCCGGATGGAGCCGCCGCGCGCACAGTAGCGCGATCTGCCGGACGACACCGCCCCACCCATCACGGCTCGCTCACATCTGATCGGGACGCCCGGATTCGAACCGGGGACCCCCGCCACCCAAAGGCGGTGCGCTACCAGGCTGCGCCACGTCCCGAAACGGGTGCCCAGGGTAGCCGAAAGCCCCTCAGGCCGAGCCCTCGGCGACGACCTCCGGATCGTCGTCGCCCGCCTCGGTGGCGGCGGCCTCGGCGGTCGCGAGCAGCGAGGGGTCCTCGTGGGCGGCGACGCCCACCGGGTCGGCCTCCTGCGCGCGGGCCGGTGCGCGCGGGGGCAGGACGGCGCAGTCGGGGCCGAACGGGAAGCGGAAGCACCAGGAGACGATGGCGTCGCTCACGGCCCGGTCGAGGTCGTCGAACTCGACGCCCACCACCCATCCCCCATCCGACGACGCCGTGGCGGTGGCGATCGTGCCGTCCACCTCGATGGGGCCGTCGTCGAGGAGGAGGACCATCCGGATGCGCTCGCCGGGCTCACGGGGGTCGTTGACGGCCACGCGCGCACCGTGCCGCGACAGGTCGGTGGTGCGACCCGCGAGCGACGGGACGACGCCCGCGTCGGCCGAGTAGGCCGCGTGGACCTCCGCCGGGAAGCGGTGGCTGCGCCGCCGGTGCTGGACGCCGCGCGCCCACACGACGACGGCCGCCACCAGGCCGATGTTGATGAAGGCCCACGCGTTGGTGACGGTCGCCGCCCCCGGGGGCAGGCGCCCCGGCAGGTCGAGCAGATGGGCCGTGGTCTGGTAGGCGATCGCGATTGCGCTCAGCGCGGCCATCGCGATCGGCACCCGGAGGGCGCGGGCCACCGGGGAGCCACCGCTGCGGGCGCCCTTGGGCGTCACCGCGAAGCCGGCGCCGCGACCGCGCGGCAGGGCGGCCAGGGCCCGCAGGTAGGCCTCCATGCGGACGACCGAGAAGCGCTCTCCCTCGAGCACGCGGTAGTGGCCGCGCGTCAGGGCCTTCGAGGCGAGGGGCACCAGCAGGAACGACGGCACGAAGATCGCCAGGTAGAGCAGGGGGTCGGAGGCGATCGGCACGGCGCCGGTGAACAGCACCAGAGGCGGCACCAGGAAGCCGATCAACCGCTGCGGGCCCTCCAGGAAGTGCATGGTGCTGGCGGTGTACTCCAGGCGCTGCGGCCAGCTGAGGCCGCGCCGCAGCAGGGGCCTCTCGAGCCGCAGCATCTGCAGCGAGCCGCGCGCCCAGCGGCCGCGCTGCACGACGAACGCGCCGATCTCCTCCGGGGCGAGGCCGAGGGCCATGACCTCGTGGTGGTAGGCGACCTTCCATCCGCGCGCGTTCAGCTTGAGGCTGGTGTGGGCGTCCTCCACGACGGTCTCGGTGGCGACGCCGCCGATCACGGCGCAGCAGCGACGGGCAGCCGCACCAGAAGGCGGCACCGTGGCGGTCCTTCCCGCGGCAGATCACGTCGAAGAAGATGCTCTGCTCGTTGCGCAGCGGGTCGTCGAGCGCCGGCGGGTGGCCGAAGCCCCGGTTGTAGAAGGCCTGGGGGCCCTGGACGATGGCGACGCGCGGGTCGGCCATGTGGCCGATCATCCGCTCGATCAGCTCGGGGCGCGGAACGTGGTCGGCGTCGAGGGTGACGATGAACTCCGCGTCCAGCATCGGCAGGACGTGGTTGATGTTGCCGGCCTTCGCGTGCAGCCGCGGCGCCGGGCGGCAGACGTAGCGGGCGCCCACCGACGCGCACATCTCCTCCACCCACGGGCGGCCGCCGTCGTCGAGCACGCAGACCTCGGGCGGCACGTCGTTGCGGACCCCGAGGGCGCCCACGACCGTGGGGCGCAGGACGTCCTCGTCCTCGTCGTAGGTCGCGATCAGGATGGCCACGCTGCGGCCCTCCAGCGGCTCGCGCGCCGGTCGCTCCGCGAGGCGCCAGCAGGAGAAGGTGAGCAGGGCGAGCATGATCAGGCCGTAGGTCTCGGCGAGGGCGAGCGGGACGCCGAGCCACAGCGCCGACCCCTCGAGGGTGAAGCCCCACCGCCACACCAGGTAGCCGCCCGCGGCGAGCAGCGACGCGAGCGCCAGGGCCTGGGCGATCCGCGATGCCGACGACCGCGGCGGTCGCGAGATCGCGGCAGCAGCCGTCGCGTCCTCGGCGGTGTGTGGGGGCATCCGTGCCGTCCTCGTCGTCGTGCGCGTGCGCGCGGGTCGACTCGGTTATCGGCCGCCGGGCCGCCGATCTTCGCGATGGGTCAGCCGGCGGATCCCTCCCCCGGCCCCCGGATCAGGGCGTCGCGGCCCTCTGGGCGAGGCCCAGGGCGTACTCGGGCCACCAGGTGCCGGCGGGCGGGCCGCCGTTGCAGGTGCCGTCCGACTCCCCGGGGCGCTTGATCCACAGGAAGGCGTCGGCCCGCGGATCACCGGTCTCGGTGGTCGGCCGCTCGCCGAGCGCCCTGCCCGGTGGGTTGCACCACTGGGGACGCGACAGCGGACCGAGGCCGTTGCGGCTGGTGTCCACGACGAAGTGGGCCCCCGAGGTACGGCGGGAGATCGCGCGGCCGAAGGCGAGCGCGCGTCGCGTGGTCTCGAACCCGGAGACGTTGACCGCGAACCCGCGCGCGCCCGAGACGCCCACGGCGCGCAGCCTCCGGGCCATGACGCCGGCCGGGATCCAGCCCGGGTTGCCGGCGTCGATGTAGACCGCGGTCGCCGGCAGGTGGGACAGGCGGTCGACGGCCTCGGTCAGCAGCGTCATGCGCTCGCGCCGCTGCGCCGCCGACAGGCAGCCGAGGCCCGCGAGACCGTCCGGCTCGAGCACGACGATCGCGGGCGCGGCGCCGATGCCGGTGGCGAGGCCGTCGATCCAGCGACGGTACTGCGCGGCCCCGGCGGCGCCGCCCGAGGAGTGCTGGCCGCAGTCCCGGTTCGGCAGGTTGTAGGCGACGATCACCGGCACGGTGCCGGTGGCCCGGCCCGCCGCCACGCGACGGGCCGCCTCGGCCCGCACGTCGTAGCGCCAGTCGCCCAGCCAGAGGCTCTGCGGCTGCTGCGCGATCGAATCGATCAGCCCGGCGTCGCCGGGGCGCGCCCGCCGCCAGGCGTTGGCCTGGGCCCGGGCAGGACCGCCGGGCTCGACGTAGAGCGGCAGCGCGGCGAGCGGATCGACCTCGCGCGCCTTGGCGCGGCGCGCGCGGCGCAGCGCCCGCTCGCGCACCGCGTTCACGCGCGCGCCCCGGCGCGCGGCGGTCGCCGACTCGTGCGCCGAGGAGCCGTCGCCCAGGGCCCAGGCACCGCCGACGGGGCCGTGGGCGGTGGCCGCCGAGGCCGTGCCCGAGCCGAGCACGGCGGTGCCGGCGGCGGCCAGGAGCAGCATGAGGCGCCGTACGCGGCGCTGGCGGAGGATTGGCACAGATGCGGATGAGGCCACGTGGCGCTGGTATCGGCACGCCGGAGACCCGTGAAGACTATGGAAACCTCACACTCCGTGCCGCGCCGCCGGGTGCCTCCGCGGGCCCCGGACGCTCAGGTCGGCCGCGGGGGGTGCCGACGTCCGGGGTGTGAGACCGACCTCCTGGCGCCGCCGCCTGGCGCTCAGCGCCGCGGGCGCCGTCGTCGCCGCCGTGGTCGCGGGCGTCCTCGCCGTCCCGTTCCTGGTGGCGTCCGACCCGGCGCCGCCCCCGGTGGCGGCCGACTCGCCGAGCCCGGTCGCGGCCCCCGCCCCCGACCCCGAGCGCGATGTCCGCGAGCCGATGCGCATGGCGCTCCCCCCGCAGGAGGGCGTCTACCTCGGCGTCTCCAACTTCGCGCTGGTCACCCGCAACGGCGCGGTCGGCGACTGGGCGCGCGACAACGGCGCGCGGCCGCGGATCGTCAACTGGTTCCAGCAGTGGCTCACCGGCGAGCGCCGCTTCCGCGCCGACTGGGCGCGGCGGGTGTCGCGCGCCGGCGCCATCCCCATGATCACCTGGGAGCCGTGGAGCGCGCCGGCCGGCGAGAGGCACGTGGCCGTCCAGCCCGACGTCGCCCTCGCCCGGATCGCCGAGGGCGACCACGACGCCTTCATCCGGGCCTGGGCGCGGGACGTCGCGGCCTACCGGGGGCCCGTGATGCTGCGCCTGATGCACGAGATGAACGGCAACTGGTACCCGTGGGGCGTCCACACCAACGGCAACACCCCCGCCGACTACGTGCGCGCGTGGCGGCGCATCCACGGGATCTTCGACCGGGCGGGCGCGGACAACGTCAGCTGGATCTGGTCGATCAACAACCTCGAGCGCATCGAGGGCGAGGATCACGCGGTGGGCGCCTACTACCCGGGCGACCGCTACGTCGACTGGGTCTCGACCTCGGGCTTCAACTGGGGCGACGCCCATTCGTGGAGCTCCTGGCGGACGGCCGATGCGCTCTACCGCGACACGTACCGGGTGCTCGCGGACTTCGGCAAGCCGATCATGATCTCGGAGATCGGCACCACGGGCGTCGGCGGCGATCCGCGCGCGTGGATCCGCCAGACCTTCCGGACGCTGCGCGAGGACTACCCGCGCCTGCGCGCGGTGCTCTGGTACGACGACATCGACGGCGGCGGGCTCGACTTCCGCCTCCAGGGACAGACCGCGGGTGCGCTGGCGCAGCCCGGGACGCTCGGCCGGGACTGGCTCCAGGACCCGCGCTTCCGCGTCGTGGGCTGACCTCCGGCCGGACCCTTGGAGCCCGTTCTCAGCCGGGCGACACCGCCGAGCGCTCGAGCAGCTCGACGGCCACCACCCGGCCGCCGGCCCCCTCGGCCCGGCGGATACCGGCCGCCACGGCCGCCGCCGCGTCACGCCCCTCGGCCGAGACCTCCTCGGTCGCGCCGGGCGCGACGGTGATCCGCATCCGCACCTGCACCCCCGCGGCACGGGCCCGGGCCAGGAGCGGCTGCAGGGCGGCCGCGAGCAGTGCGAGCACGGCGAACACACCCAGGATCCGGAAGCCAACCGCGCTCTCCGACTCGGTCCACATGAGGACCGAGAACAGCGCGACCGCGGCGGCCGCGAGGGTCGTCGAGGCGATGAACAGGACGCGCACGACCGGCGGCTCGGGCTCGCGGCGACGGGCGACGAGCGCCGCGGTCAGGGCGCCGGCGACGGCGATCGCGGTCGCGGTGGTCATCGACTTCCCGACCCAAACCGGCGCCTCGTCCTGCCAGACGAGCGCGAGCGCCAGACCCGCGGCGGCGGCGCACGCGCCCACAAGGGCGACCGCCAGGCCACGGGCCCGCCCCTGATCGAGGAGCATCGTCGCCGGCAGCGCGAGGATGCCGTACCCGGCCAGGAGGGCGGTCGAGCCGAGGATCCTCGCCTGCAGCGTCCCGAAGGCGCCGATCAGCAGGATCGCGACGGCGAGCAGCGCGGACGCCGTGAGGAGCGCCGCGACCGCGAGCAGCAGGACGCGGCGGCGGGTGATCGGTTGCGCTCGAGAGCCGGACATCATGCGCCTCCTCTCAGGATCCGATCCTCGCCGATGGGCCCTCCCGGGGCATCGGGACGGCCCCGATGCGCGCTTCGGGCGACTACGGGAGCGCGGCGCTCAGGCGGGATCCTCGTGGACCCGCGTCGCGGGTCCGAGGGCGATCTCCTCCTGGCCGCCCTCGCCGCGGGTCGCCCACAGCGAGGCCAGCACGGCGGTGCCGAGCACGATGACGACCGCGCCGAGGGTGACGTAGATCGGCGGGTGGTAGACGTCGTTCAGCAGCATCTTCAGGCCGACGAGCCCCAGCACCACCGCCAGGCCGTAGTTGAGGTACCGGAACCGGGTCAGCATGCCGACGATCACGAAGTACATCGCCCGGAGGCCCATGACGGCGAAGACGTTGGCGGCGAGGACGATGAACGCCTCGTCGGTGACGGCGAAGATCGCCGGGATCGAGTCGATCGCGAAGACGACGTCCGTGCTGGCGATCACCAGCAGCACGGCCAGCAGCGGCGTGGCGAAGCGACGGCCGCCCTGGCGGACGAACACCTTCGTGCCGTGGTACCCCTCGGTGGACGGCACGAAGCGGTTGACCAGCAGCAGGAGCGTGTTCCTGCTCGGGTCGACGTGGTCGCCGGTGCTGCGCGCCAGCCGGTAGGCGGTGACGATCAGGAACGCGCCGAAGATGTAGATCACCCAGCTCGCGGCGCCGAGCGCCGCGGCGCCGATGGCGATGAAGATGCCGCGGAACACCAGCGCGCCCAGGATCCCGTACATCAGGACGCGCGGCTGCACCTCCTTGGGCACCGCGAAGTACGCGAAGATCACCGCGAAGACGAACAGGTTGTCGATCGAGAGGCTCCACTCGATCAGATAGCCCGACAGGTACTCGCCGGCCGCCGTGCCGCCCTGCGTCGCGCCCATGATCCCCGCGAACGCGAGGCCGAGCGTGATCCAGGCCGCGCTCCAGAGCGCCGCCGTCCTCACCGGCACCTCCTTCGCGCCGCGGCCGAACACCAGGAGGTCGATCGCAGCGAGCACGGGGACGGCGCCGATCAAGGCGAGCCATGCCCAGAGGGGCGGTTCCACGGGTCGTCTCCCACGACGCGGACGGCAGGCGTGCGCCGAAGGTCTCTCCCGCCGCCGTCACGAGGACGGGGCCTGCAGCGCCGGGCCCGCGAGGGCCGTGCTGACGACGATGCCGTTGGGGATACTCCCCTTGCGGTCCGGGGATCCTAGTGGATCAGGCGGCCGGCCCCCGGCGCGCCTCCGCGGCTCAGCGTGTGCGGGCCGGCGCGAGCGTGACCCGCGCGGGCCGCCCGGCACGACCGTCGCGGCCGAGCGCGGTGACGCTGACCACGACCCGCCGGCCGCGGATCCCCGGGACGACGGCCCGCCGGGCTCCGCCGGGGAGCAGCCGGGACACGAGGGGCCCGCCGGGCACGCGCACCACGAGCCGCTGCGCGGCCGCGCCCGGCCCCGGTCGCCAGCTCACGAGGAGGGAGGTCCCGCCCCGGCGCGCGCGCAGAGCGGTGGCCCTCGCGATCCGGGGCGGCGGCGGGGCGGTGTACCGGGCGACGACGACTTCCTGGCGCACGAGCCCGTCCTGCACGAGCTGGGCCACGATCGTCCGCGGACCCCCGGGGCCGGGGCCCGGGGCGAAGCGCAGCCGGCGGGCGCCCGCCGACGCCGCTCCCAGCACCCGCGTCCCGGCCCGGCCGCGCTCGAGGAACGTCACGGCCTGGTCGCCGCCGAAGCGCGCGGTGTAGGCCAGTGTCCGGGCGCGCGCCCGGCCGGTCACGCGGGCGCCGGTGACGCGGGGGGCCGTCCGGGCCCGCGAGACGGCCAGCTCGGCGATCAGGGCGCTGCCGGGGCGGGCGCGCACGGTCCAGCGCCCCGGCGCGGGCGCCGACATCGCGAGGTACTGCGTCGCCGATCCCGTCTCCGGGTAGCTCGCGTCCGGGGTGACGGCCTGGCCGTCCGGCCCGATCAGGTCCACGTCGGGCACCCCGCCCGCGCCCGTGACGCGGAAGGTCGCCCCGTCTCCGGCCGCCAGGTCGGCGCCGGCCTCGCCCACGGGCGGATCACCGAGTGCGGCGGCCCGCTGGTCGGGAACGGTGTACCGCGACGCGTAGCAGTCGAGCAGCCAGATGTCGGGGACGGCGTCGCCCCAGGTCAGGCCCGCGCCCCTCGGCGGCGGAACCGGAGGGAGGGTCGGCAGCAGGGGGCGGATCTCCGGCAGGCAGATCGCGACGCCCCTGGTCGAGATCGCCGCCTCCGAGCCGTCCACGCACACCACGCCGACGCAGACCTGCCCCTTGCCCGACAGTGAGAACTGCCGGCGCGGGCCGTCGATGAAGCCCGTGATGGCGGTCCGGACCGCGAAGGGACCGACGCTCGGCCCGGCCGTGAGGCCGAGCTTCGCGTAGCCGTCGGTGCTGACCAGGATCTCGCCGTCGCCGATGCGCAGGCCCGCCGCCGTGAAGACGCCCCGGCCCGTGATGACGAGCGGGTCGGACATGACGACCGAGATCGCCCCGTCCATCTGGGCCGCCGACACGCCGGCTCCCGTGCCCGCCACCTCGAGCCGGAAGGTGCCGTCGACCCGGGCGGGCCGGGTCACCTTGAGGCCGCCGCCGAGCGAGGTGAGGCTGAGACCCGGGAAGAGCACGATGCCCGGGAAGGGCAGATCGACGCGGAAGGTCGCCGCGCGGAAGCCCTCCGGCGCGCCGAAGCGGATCGATCCGCACACGGTCGGACCGGTCTTGGGAGGCGGAAGCTCGAGCTCGAAGACGCCGGCCCACTCGTCCGGGAGGGCCTGTGTGCCACTGATGGCGGGCGGGCGGAGGCAGTCGCCCTCGGTCGTGCCGCCCGTCGCGCGGTACTGGACGCGCAGCCGGCGCATCATGGCGGGCCCGAGGGGCACGCCGTCGGCCCGGAAGTCGAGCGAATCGACGACGAGCCCGCGGCGGTTGTCGGCGATCAGCTCGGCCGCGCCGCGGATGTCGCCGAACTCCTTGGGCAGCTGGAGGCTCACCGGGATGCGGACGCCGTCGGGCGGGGCGAGGCGGAAGTCGATGTCCCCCTTGAGCGGGAAGCCGAGCAGGACCGGTTTGAACAGCCCCTCGGTGAAGGTGCCGAGCGTCGCCCCCGCCCCCTTGCCCGCCGCCGAGAGGTCGAGCCTCCCGCGGAACAGGGTGATGTCGGGGATGCCCGGCGCGCGCAGCAGCACGGTGACCGTGCCGGTGCTGCGGATGGTCTTCGCGCGCACGTCGATCTGGAGCTGGACGCCCGCGTCGGGGACGATCTCGAGGCCGTTGAGCCGGAGCGTCCCCTCGCTCACCTTGACCCCGCCGGTCCTCGCGTTCAGGAAACAACCGTCCTGGAGCAGGGCCTGGACGCCACGGCCGAGCTGGATCTTCTGACAGGCGACCGCGACATCCGGAGGAGGCGCGCCGCCGCCGGGCTGCCCCCCGAGGCCGGGAGCGCCGGTGGGCAGTGTGCTGCCGAAGCCCGACAGGAGGATCCTCTTGTCGCCGGTGTCGCGTACCACCACGCCGCCGCCGTCATCCGCCGCGTCGGCGGCGAGGAAGCTGCCGACCTCCGTGCTCACGAGCGTCGGCACCCCGCGTACCGGCCCCGTGGCGGGGATCCGCTCGCGACGCCAGATCCCGACCGTGCCACCCTCCTGGCCCTGCCAGACGGCGGATACGGTGCCGTCGGCGTGACCGATCGGCGCGGTGTCGTTGCCGACCTGACCCCGGCTGACCACCCGCGTCGTCCCGCTCGAGAGGTCGCGCAGCTCGAGGTCGCCGCTGCCGCCCGGCTTCTTGTGGAGGACGACGAGCCGGCCGGCCGCCGCGGTGATCTCGGGCTCGAGGCCGGCGAAGCTGACCGGCGGACCCCAGGTGGCGGCATCGCCGACGTCGCCCTGCCCGGTCCACGTGCGGACGAACGAGGTGGTGCCGAGGTCGTGGTAGGCGACCGAGGGGACGCCGTTCGCGACCGCCAGGCGCCCATCGGCGAAGTCGCCCTCGGCCAGGAGCGCCGACGCCGTCTGGAAGCGCCCGCCCGAGACCGCCGTGAGCCGGATCCCGCCGGTCGCCACCCCGGTGACGGCCGCGATCGACGGGTTGTCGGCCGGCCCGAATGCCTTCGCGTCACCCCCGATGGTCCCGATGCCGACGACGCCGGGGCCGACGAAGTTCCGGCCCCCGTCGTCGGACGACCAGAGCCAGAGCGTGTCGTCGTCGTTCGAACGGTCGTCGCCGGGCTTCACGACCGCCTGCGGATAGCGGTGCGAGAGGATCGTCACCTGGTCGTTGACGGCGCTGACCTCGGGGCCGTCGGCATCGTCGGACAGGGCGTCGGCGCCGGGCGGGACGAGGCGCTGGACCACCTCGCAGGCCCGCGTCGCCCGCGGGAGCCTGCAGTAGACGGTCACATCGGGGCCGTCGGCGACCGGCTCGTTCCAGACGATGTGCGCCGTGCCGGCGGCGTCGACGATCACGTCCGGGTTCTCGCCGGCGGTCGAGAGCACCGCGGGGGGCGGCGCCGTGGGGGCCCTGGTCACCACCTTCTTGACGGCCGTGCGCGCGCCGGACGAGGACAGCGTCGGGACGGCGGCCACGGCCTGCCCCGCGACGACGAGCGCCAGGACGGACGCGAGGACGGGGATCGCGAGGCGGGCGGCTCTCATCGGGGCGCGAGCCTATGCCGATCGCGCCCCGCGCCGCAATGACCGTCCGGGGGCGGCCCTCAGCCGTCCCCGTCGGCGTAGGTGAGGGCGATGGCCGCCTCCGGCCCGGCCGCCCGGAACGTGAGGCTCTCCTCCAGGTAGAGGGACACCGAATCCCGGTCGTGGTCGAGGTAGCCGATCGACAGGTCCTGGCCCACCACCAGCTCGAAGTCGCCCCCGCGCTGGCTCACCACCACCGCCCCCTCGACCGCCGGCGCCCAGACGACCGGGCCCTCGAGGATCAGGCGCAGGTGCTCGAGCACCGGGTAGCCGCCGTGCTGGGTCGTCTCGATGACGCCCGTGTAGCAGCGCGGCCCGAGGGCGATCGCATACGGGCCGGTCACCCCGGCCCGCTTGAGGGTCTCGACGGCCCTCGCCACGTGGTTCGGGTAGTGGTCGTAGTCGGTGTTGATCGTGATCGGCGCGTGCGGCGAGGTCTCGACCAGGCCCCGGACGCCCGCCCCGGGGAACCCGCCGAACACCAGACGATCCTCCGCGAGCGCGGCGCGACGGGCCGCGTGGATCACCGGATCCCAGTCGGCGTCGGGCGCCCCGCGCTCGACGGCGGCGATCTCCGCGCGGGAGACCGTGAAGGGGGTGCGCAGCTCCGTGAGGGGCTGCACCAGGCGCACGCGGCTCTCGACGCCCTCGGCCGGGCCCTCGTGGGGGTCGGTGACCCGCCCGAGGCCGAGCGCGCTGTGGTCCCAGCCCTCGGGGCCGGCGAAATCGACCAGCCGGCGGGCGGTGAGGAAGTTGGCCAGGGCGCGGCGCGCCTCGTCCTCGATCTCGGACCAGGCCGCGTCGGTGACGGGGGCCAGCTCGCGCAGGAGATGGTTCATCGCGTCCCCTCCCCGCGCAGGCCGCCGATGCCCAGGCTTCCGTCCGGCGCCGGAGAGCCGCCGCCGTGCGCCTCCTCCTCCTCGACGGCCAGGATCGAGCCCGTCGTGAACAGGTACCGGCGCAGCTGGGCGTCGAGCACCGGGTCCTGGCGGCGCAGCCACTCGAGGCTCATCGCCGCGTGCTCGGTCTCCTCGTCGCGGTTGTGCGCGAGGACCGCCGCCAGCTCGGGGTCGCCGGCGGCCTCGATGCGCTGGGCGTACCAGTCCATCGCCTCCAGCTCCTCCATGAGCGAGACGATCCCGCGATGCCGGTCGAGCGTGCCGGGCGAGAGATCGCCCCGATCCTCATGCAGGCCCATGCTCGAGTCGGCCACCGCGGTTACCCCCTAGTCGTCCTCCGCCGCAGCCTCGTTCAGGCCCTCGGCCAGCTTCACGCGATCCCCGTCGACGACGAGGGTCGCCGACAGCACCTCCCAGTCGCGCGCGATGCGCGCCATCACGAGATCCACGTGCCCCGAACCGGCCGGCCCCGAAACCGGCACGACGAGGTTGGCCTGCGCGGCGCCGGTGCCGGCGGGGACGTCGCCCTCGGGTCCGCCGACCTCGACCGGCGCGCCGACCGCCCCCTCCACGCCCGGGTGACCCTCCACGAAACGCGACGCCGCGCCCGCGGCGTCGCTCCCTCGGCGGCGCCAGCCGCGCACGAGGATGAAGGCCGCCACGGCGATGAAGCCGTAGGCGAAGACGCCCGCCACCACGGCGAGCGTGTCCTGCGAGGCGTCGAGGCCGCGGAACACCGCCGCCACGACGAAGAAGGCGCCGAACATCCATGCCGCGGCGAGCAGCAGGGAGCGCTGGGTGCCGGGACCGAAGCTCACGCCGCCGCCCAGAGCTCGGCGAGGCGCGCGAGCGTCGCGCGGTAGCGCGCGAAGGCCTCCTCGGGGCCGAGGAGCGCCAGGCTCTCGTAGGTGCCGGTCGAGACGAGCCGCCCCGTCACCGCGATCCGCTGCGGCTCGAGGAAGTCGCGGGCCGCCTCGCCCATGACGTGCAGCTGGTCCTGCAGGGCGTCCTTGACCGTCTCGGCCGTGAACTCCGGCAGCGCCTCCAGCCGGCCGAGGCCGCCCCCGATCACCTGGATCGAGTGCTTCACGTCCCGGGTCAGCACCTCCCACGCGGCCGGCTCGATCTCGAGCGGCGTGAAGAGCCAGCCGGCGAGATCGTCGTAGTCGGCGAACGTGCTGATCTTGCGCTTCACCAGCGGGGCGCTGGCGCGCACCCGCTCCTCGGCCCCGGGGCCGCGCGCGTCGATGTAGCCGGTCGAGCGGAGCCACCCGACGAGGGCCTCGACGAACTCGTCGGCGGGCATCAGGCGCAGGTGGCGGCCGTTCATCACCTGCAGCTTCTTCAGGTCGAAGATCGCCGGGCTCTTGGAGACGCGGCCGACGGAGAAGGCCTTCACCAGCTCGTCGACCGTGAAGATGGTCGTCTTGTCGTCGAAGCTCCAGCCGAGCAGCGCCAGCGCGTTGACGACCGCCTGCGGCAGGAAGCCGGCGGCCTCGAGGTCCTCGACCGACGCCGCGCCGTGGCGCTTGCTGAGGCGCTTGCGGTCCTCCCCCAGGATGAGCGGGATGTGCGCGTAGTCGGGCGGAGCGGCTCCGAGGGCCCGCATCACCATCATCTGCTTGGGGGTGTTGGAGATGTGGTCCTCGCCGCGGAGCACGTGGGTGATTCCCATGTCGACGTCATCCACGGCGGCGGCCAGGTTGTAGGTCGGGGTGCCGTCGGAGCGCACGACGATGAAGTCCTCGATCTGCGCGTGGTCGAAGGTCACCGGTCCGCGCACGTAGTCCTGGATGACCGTCTCGCCCGGGACCTCGACCGCGAAGCGCCAGGCCGGCCGGCGCCCCTCCGCCTCGAGGGCGGCGATCTCGGCGGGGTCACGCTCGCGCCGGCCGCGGACCACGGGGGCCCGCTTGTCGGCGCGCGCGGCCGCGCGCTGGGCCTCGAGCTCGTCGTCGGTCTCGTAGGCCGGGTAGATCGCACCGGAGGCCTTCAGCGTGGCGATGGCGGCGTCGTAGACGTCGCCGCGCTCGCTCTGGCGCTCGGGGCCCTCGTCCCAGTCGAGGCCCAGCCAGGTGAGGCAGCGCAGGATCTCCGCCTCGCTCTCGGGCGTCGAGCGCTCGCGGTCGGTGTCCTCCAGCCGCAGCACGAAGACGCCGCCGGTGTGGCGGGCGATCAGCCAGTTGAAGAGCGCCGTGCGCGCCCCGCCCACGTGGAGGCTCCCGGTGGGGCTGGGTGCGAAGCGCACGCGCGCCGGGCCGGTCACCTCGGGTCGGGGGTCTCTCGCCACACGGGTAGATTAGCGACGTGAGATTCGGCGCCCACGTGTCCTCGTCCGGAGGCATCAGCAAGGCCATCGGCCGCGGCGCCGAACTGGGCTGCGAGAGCCTCCAGGTCTTCACGCACAACCCGCGCACCTGGAAGCCGATCAACCACAGCGACGACGAGATCGCGGCCTTCCGCGCGCTGGCCGCCGAGCAGGGGATGTCGCCGCTCGTCAGCCACGGCCTCTACCTGATGAACCTGGGCGCGCCCGACCGCGAGGTGCCCACCGGGCCGCCCGGCAAGCCGGCCGTCGGCACCCGCAACATCCACCGCTCGTCGATCGAGAGCCTGGTGCAGCACCTGGTGATCGGCGACGCGCTCGGCCTCGAGGGCGTCGTCCTGCACGTCGGCTCGTCGAAGGGATCGACCGAGGACGAGGCGATCGCGCGCATCGGCGCCGGCATCGCCGAGGCCCTGGAGACGGCCGGCGGAACGTGCGGGGTACACCTCGAGAACACGGCCGGCGCCGGGGACACGATCGGGCGCACCTTCGCCCAGCTGCGCGCGGTGGCCGATGCCGTCGGGCGCCCGGAGCGGCTCGGCTTCTGCCTCGACACCCAGCACCTGTTCGCCTCGGGCTACCCGGTGCACGAGCCCGGCGGCATCGACCGGGTGCTCGACGAGTTCGACCGGGTGGTCGGCATCGACCGGCTGCGCTGCCTGCACCTCAACGACTCCAAGACGGCCTTCGGCTCCAATCGCGACCGTCACGAGAACATCGGCGACGGCGGGATCGGCGAGGCCGGGATGCGCAGCATCCTCGGCTGCCCCGCGCTGCAGGACCTGCCGGTGATCCTCGAGGTCCCGGGCATCGAGGGCACCGGCCCGGACCTCGAGAACATGGCGCGCGCGCGGCGGCTGCACGAGGAGGGCCTGGCCGCGCGCTGAGGGCCGTGTGCAACATCGATGACGGACGGCTGCCGGACCGGTAAGACGCCGTGCGGTCCCGCCGATCCAGTCGGCATGACCTTGTGGCGCCCACTCGGAGCCTGCGCCGGGCTGTCGATCGGGTCCGTCGTCGCAGTGTCGCTCCTCGCCCCGGCCACGGCGGAGCGGCTCGCGGTGGCGTCGTGGGCCCAGGCGGCGACGGGACTCGGCGCCGCCATGGCCTGCGGCGCGGCGGCCGTGCACACGCGCGGCCGGGCCCGCCAGGTCTGGGCGCTCTTCTCGCTGGCGCTGGCGATCTGGGCGACCACCGACGCGACTCTGGCCTGGCTCGAGGGCGCCGGGCGCGAGGTCCCCGAGGTGAGCCTCCTCGACATCGGGTGGCTCGCGTTCTACGGGCCCGCGGTCCTCGCGACGCTCCTCCTGTACCTCCGGCTGCGCCCCGAGCGGGGCGCGCAGGGCCCCATCGACGGCCTGATCATCACGGTGGCCGTGGCATCCCTGGCGTGGGTCACCGCCCTCCAGGACGCGGCGCCGGCCGCCGACGGCGGGCCCGAGGCGGCGCTCCTGGTCGCCCTCTACCCGACGCTCGACCTGCTCTGCCTGACCGCGCTCGGGTGGATCGTGCTGCGTCACAAGCGCCGCGCGCCCGTCTGGCTCTACTGGGTCGTCGCGGCCTTCTGCCTGCAGTCGACCGCGAGCGTCGCCTACCTGATCTCGATCCTCCCCGGCCCGGACCTCGACGTGCTCGCGACGGCGGCCTTCATGGGCGCCGCCTGGTGCTGGACGACGGCCGGGCTGCTGCGCGTGCGCGCGCCCCAGCGCGCATGGGCCGCCGGCACGCACGACCGTCAGCCCGTCTGGAGCGAGAGCGTCCCCTTCCTCTGCGGCATCGGCGTCGTGGGCCTGGCGGCGCTCCGCCCCGACACCGAGCTGCGGGCCGCGGCCGTCACGGTGGCCGGGCTGATGGCGATCCGCGCGATGGCGGCGCTGCGGGTGGGCCGCGGCCTGCTCACCGAGCGCGACCGCCTGCTGGTCACCGACCCCCTGACCAACGCCTACAACCGGCGTTTCCTCGCCGAGGAGATGGAGCGCGCGCTCTCGCGCGCCTACCGCGGCGCCGAGCCGCTGTCGGTGATCGCCCTCGACCTCGACCGCTTCAAGGAGGTCAACGACCGCCTCGGGCACGACGTCGGCGACCGGCTCCTCCGGGAGACCTCGGCAGCGGTCAGCTCCGGGCTGCGCACCAGCGACGTGTTCTGCCGGCTCGGGGGCGACGAGTTCCTCATCCTCTGCGCGACGACCGACGCCGCCGGCGCGATGGTCGTAGCCGAGCGCGCCCGCGTCCGCGTCCTCGAGGTGGTCGAGAGGCTCGCGCCGGACATGGGCGTGGGCGCGTCGCTCGGCGTCGCGACCTTCCCGCACGACGCGGGCGATGCAGAGACGCTCCTGCGCAACGCCGACACCGCGCTCTACTCCTCGAAGGAGCGCGGGCGCAACGTCGTCTCGCGCTACGCGCCCCTCGATCCGGAGACCGCGCCGCTGCCCGCCTGAACACGGCTTCCGTCCACGGGGCGCGTTGGTACAGTGATCCGGCGGCCGGGACGGCCGCACCCGCGGGCGTAGCTCAATGGTAGAGCAATGGCCTTCCAAGCCATCGACGGGGGTTCGATCCCCCCCGCCCGCTTCAGGGCCCCCGGCCCCGCCGCGTGACCTCCACGGCGTCCCTCGGAGCGTTTCCTCCACACAGGTGGTGCCACGTGATCGTCTGGGGCGTCCAAGGGGACGTCGCCTCAGAGCGGGTGGCGCCAGGTGATCGTCTGTGCGGCCGGAGGGCGCCGTGCGCGGGACGTGCGTCGACGCACTGGCTTGCGCCGGGAATGGCCGTCGAAACACCGAGTGCCCTGCGTCCCCAGGGACGGCCACACGGGACGTTCACGTCCGCTTGTCCCGGACGATGACCATGCGCGGCGCCTGCCTCCGCCCCTCGACCACGTGGTCTGCGCGGCGGTGGACGATCCGAAGGTCCAGGGCGCCCTGTCGGGTCTCCTGGATCGCTGGAGGCGGCGAACGGGGAGCGATGCCTGAGCACCGCTCCCCGAAGCGCCTACTGCTGCGGGCTCAGACCTCGCCCTTGACCAGGACGGCCGAGAGGGAGCCGCCCGCGCCCTCGCTGACCGAGACGACCTTCCAGCCGTCGGCGGCGCGGGCGTTGAGCGCAGCCGGGAGGCTCTCGCCGGAGCCGGTCTCCACCGCGTACTCGGGCGTCGGGGCGTCCGGGTCCTCACCCTGCTCGACGCGCTTCTTGAAGGCGTTGTAGGGGCGGACGACCAGGAAGAACACCACGGCGGCGATGATCAGGAAGGTGATCACCGCGTTGATGAAGAGGCCGTACTGGAAGCGGCTGCCGTTGATCGCGAAGTCGAGCTGGCTGAAGTCCGGCTGTCCACCGATGGCGGCGAGCAGCGGGGTGATGATGTTGGCGACGAAGGCGGCGATGACCGCGCCGAAGGCCGTCGCGATGATGACCGCGACGGCGAGCGCGACGACGTCGCCCTTGAGGACGAACTCCTTGAAATCCTTTGCTGCGTTCTTCATTACGGGCTCCCTGGCTGAGTGGGCACGGCGCGGACCCTAACCCGCGACGGCGCCGCGGCGGCGGCCGGAGCGATTCCGTGATTCAACCCGGGGTCAGTTGATGCGCCGCTCGCGCCCCG
Source organism: Actinobacteria bacterium Ga0077541 (assembly GCA_001464995.1). Lineage (GTDB taxonomy): Bacteria > Actinomycetota > Thermoleophilia > Miltoncostaeales > Miltoncostaeaceae > Miltoncostaea. The sequence goes on along the minus strand of LNEQ01000254.1, from coordinate 15,441 downwards.
CCCACTCCCGCTCCCGCAGCTCGAACTTGCGGATCTTGCCGGTCGAGGTGCGCGGCAGCTCGGCGAGGATCTCGAAGACGTCCGGGCACTTGTAGCCGGCCAGCCGCTCCCGGACGTGCGCGCCGAGGGCCGCCGCGTCGGCATCGCCGCCGGGGCGCAGCACCACGAACGCCTTCGGCCGCTCGCCCCAGCGGTCGTCGGGCACCCCGACGACCGCCACCTCCAGCACCGCCGGGTGGCTCCCGACCGCCTGCTCCACCTCGATGGTCGAGATGTTCTCGCCCCCCGAGATGACGACGTCCTTGGCGCGGTCGCGCAGCTCGATGTAGCCGTCCGGGTGCTGCACTCCGAGGTCGCCCGAGTGGAACACCCCGCCGCGGAACGCGGCCTCGGTGCCCGCGGGGTCGTCGAAGTACCCCTTCATGACGTTGTTGCCGCTCATCACGATCTCCCCCACCGTGGCCCCGTCCCAGGGCACGTCGGCCCCGTCGGGGCCGACCACCCGGATCGGGTCGGCCATCACCATCGCCACCCCCTGCCGCGAGAGCAGCCGGGCGCGGTCGGCCGGCTGCTCACCGTCCCAGGCGGTCTGCCACTGGCACACCGTGTGGGGGCCGTAGGTCTCGGTGAGCCCGTAGACGTGGATGATGCGCGCGCCCAGCGCCTCGGCCTCGGCGAGGGTGGACGGGTTCGGCGGAGCAGCCGCGGTCATCACCGTGAGGCCGCCGTCCAGGGGGTGGGCGCACTCGGAGTTGACCAGTAGCGAGAGCACCATCGGCGCGCCGTTGAGGTGGGTGACGCCCTCCTCGTCGATCAGGCGCCACATCTCCTCCCCCCTCACCGCGCGCATGCACACCTGGCGCCCGCCGGCGGCGACGATCGCCCACGGGTGGCACCAGCCGTTGCAGTGGAACATGGGCAGGGTCCAGAGGTAGACGGTGCGCATGTCGTGCCCCGCGGTGATGTTCTCGCCGAGGGCGTTGAGGTAGGCGCCGCGATGGGTGTACATCACCCCCTTCGGCGATCCGGTGGTGCCCGAGGTGTAGTTGATCGCGATCGTGGCGTCCTCGTCGTCGACCGCCCACGGCAGGGGCTCGTCGGACCCGCGCGCGAGCAGCGCCGCGTGGGTCGTGCCCGGGGGCGCCGGCGTGCCGTCGTCGTCGTCCCAGACCACCTCACCCACGCCGAGCTGCCCGAGCACCGGCGTCACCGATCCCGCGAGCGCGGTGTCGGCCACCAGCATGCGCGCCCCCGAGTGGCGGCAGATGGCGGCGACCTCCGCCGCTGCCAGACGCGTGTTGAGGGCGACGAGCACCGCGCCGGCGAGCGGCACCGCGAAGTGGGCGACAAGCAGGGCCGGCGTGTTCGGGCAGAGGTACGCGACACGGTCACCCGGCGCGATGCCGGAGGCGCGCAGCGCCTGCGCGGTCCGGGTGACCCTCCGCGCCAGCTCGCGATAGGTGATCCGCTCGCCGTCGTGCACCACGGCGGTCGCCTCCGCGAACACCGAGGCCGAGCGCTCGAGCAGGGCCAGCGGGGTGAGCGGGGTGATGTGGACCGGCACGGGGACTCTCTACGGGGCTCCCGGTGCGGGGTCAAGCGCCGGGGCCGTGTGCAGGCGCACCGAGAGGGCCGCGGCGACCAGCGCGATCGCCGCGCACGCGAGCCCGATCGCGCCGTAGCCGGGCCCCTCGAACACCGGGCCCATCAAAGCCGCCCCGAGCATCACGCCGATGTAGGTGGTGGAGCTCATCAGCGCGACGACCGCGCCGCGGCCGGCGGGCATCGCGTTGGTGGCGAGGGTCGCCATGGCGGTGAGGAAACCCGCCTGCTGGGTCCCCATCAGGATCAGCACCACCCCGAGCGCCACCGGCGCGGCGGCGGTGAAGGGCAGCGCGGCGAACAGCGCCGTCAGGCAGAGCAGCGTGAGCGTCACGGCGCGGGCCTTGCCGATGCGGTCGATCACCCAGCCGTTCGTGGACATCACGGCCACGCCGAGGCCGTAGAGCAGGATCAGCCCCGCGGCCGGGCCGCTGCCGACATCGAGCTCGTCGCGCAGGAAGCTGCCCAGGTAGGTGTAGACACCGTAGAACGCCAGCATGTCGAGCAGGTTGACCAGCAGCAGCCACCGCACGGCGGGCACGCCGAGCGCCGCGCGCAGGCCGACGCGCGGCGCGGCCGGCGCGCCCGCGGGCCGGGCGGCCGCCGGCGGCAGGAGACGCACCGCCATGGCCGTCGCGACCACGGCCAGCAGGGCGAGGGCGGCGAGCGCCTCGCGCCAGCCCGCGACCTCGCCGATCAGCCCGCCGAGCGGCACGCCGGCGACCCGCGATCACCCAGCCCATCACGCGGGCGCGGCTCTCGTAGGGCACCTCGTCGCCCACCCACGCGTACGCCGCGGGCAGGAACAGCCCCGAGCCCACGCCGCAGAGGGCGCGCCCCACCACCAGGCTCGGCAGGCTCGGGGCGAGCGCGCAGGCCAGCCCGGCGACCGCGAAGATCACCAGCCCGAGGAGGATCGCCGCGCGGCGCGAGGTGCGGTCGGCCACCCACCCCGCCGCGGGCGCGACGATCGCCACCGCGAGCCCGTAGACGCTGACCGACAGGCCGGCCGACCCCACCCCGGTGCCGAAGTCGTCGGCCACGTCCTCCAGCAGCGGAGAGATGACGAGCGCCTCGGAGCCGACCGCGAAGACGCCGAGCAGCAGCGCCAGCGTCGCGGCGGCGAGCGCGCGCCCCGACAGGGCCGGGGGCACGCTCGTGGTGGTCGCGCTCATCCGGTCAGTCTGCCGTGCCCGGCGACCGGCGGCGGCGCGGGTCAGGCCCCGACGCGCTCCGGGGTCAGCTCGGCGATCGACGCCAGCACGTCGTCGGCGAGGGCGAGGGCCTCCGCGGCGGGCGGGTAGAGGGCGTTCGGGATGGCGACCACGCGCATTCCGGCGGCGGAGGCGGCCCGGATGCCCGCGGCCGAGTCCTCGACGGCGACCGCGTCCGCGGGGGCGATGCCGAGCCCCTCGAGCGCCCGCAGATAGACATCCGGAGAGGGCTTGCCGCGGCCGACCTCCTCGGACGACACGGTCACGGCGAAGGAGTCCACGAGCCCGGCCAGGCCGAGCACCGCGTCGATGAGGACGCGGCTGGAGGAGCTGGCGAGACCGAGCGGCAGGCGGCCGGCCATCCCGGTCACGGCCTCGCGGGCACCCTCGATGAGGGGCAGCGCGCTGCGGTAGCGGGCGATCAGGCGCCCGACCACCTCGCGCTCGATCTCGGCGGGCGACATCGGCAGGCCCACCTCGGCGTGCATGTAGCCGGTCCACTCCGGGGTGCTCATGCCCATCATGTCGTGGTGCGCCTGCGGCCCCCAGCGGCCGCCCCGCTCGCGCGCGAGGTCCTCGCGCACCACGTCCCAGACCTCCTCGGAGGAGATCAGGACGCCGTCCATGTCGAAGACGACAGCGCGGGTCATGCGCGCGGCTCCCCGGATAGCCTGCGGGCGTCCCCGCCGACCGGGCGGGCCGCACCGAGCAGGAGGGATCGGATGGAGGCGCGCGTCCTGGAGTCGGTCTTCCCCACCGACACCAACCCACGCGGGAATCTCTTCGGGGGCACGCTGGTCTCCTGGATGGACAAGGCGGCGGGATTCGCGGCGATGCGCCGCGCCCGCTCGGTGGTCGTGACGGCCGCGATCGAGGACATCGCGTTCAGCGTCCCGATCGTGCAGGGCGACCTGGTCGAGGTGCACGCCCGCGTCGTCTCGGTCGGCCGCACCAGCATGCGCGTGCGCGTCGAGGTGAGCAAGGAGGACGCCCTCGCCGGCACCCACCAGCTCTGCACCGTCGGGCACTTCACGATGGTCGCCGTGGGCGACGACCGCCGCCCGGTGCCGGTGCCCCCCGAGGACGACGCGGCCGCGTAGCGCGACGGGGGCTCACCCGGGCAGGTCCCACGTGTGCACCGGGGTGCCCCCCGCGGCGCGGGCGATGTAGGCCTCGGTGAGCGCGGCCAGGGCGGCCTGGCGCCCCCGCCCGGGCTCGAGGGCGGCGAGGGCGCGCCGCTGCCAGACGGCGCCGGTCCGCCCCGACTCGACCCTCTCGGCGATCACCCCGAGCAGGTCGTCGGCCTCGGAGCGCTCGACGCCGAAGCCGATCAGGCCGACGCGCGCCACGGGCAGGAGGCGGCGGATCAGATCGACCGCCCGGGCCGGCCGCGGAGAGGGCGCCTCGGGCGAGGGCCACAGCAGCGCCGCGTCGAGCCCGTCGCGGGCGGCGGCGTAGAAGTTGCCGCGGGCGAACTCGAACGGCATCGACCGGGCCATCCAGTCCATCTGCGGGGCGAGGGCGACCGTCAGGCCGACGACGAACGCGATGTTCGCCGTCATGTCCACGAGGGACGGCCCGCCCGGCAGGGCGCGCATCTCGATGCGCAGGTGAGGATCGTCGCCCGGCGCGAAGACGGCCCGGTTCCACCGCCAGACCGTGCCGTGGTGCATGCGCAGCTCGTGCAGGGCCGGCGTGCCGCCCGCGGCGAGCACCTCGGCCGGATGCTCGTCGCCGAGCACGGGGAGGATCGGGACGTGCAGGGCCACGCTCTCGGCGAAGGGCTCGAGGGGCCCCGCGATCCAGCCGTGGCCGAAGGACGCCCGCGAGGGCAGCCATGCGCCCCCGATCGGCGCGCGGTCGTCGATCGCCTGGCCGAAGAGCGCCACCCGGGTCTCGTGCCAGAGCAGGTGCCCGAGCAGCAGCGGAGAATTGCCGGCGGCCGCCAGCACGGGCGCCACGGCGATCTGCGCCGCGTTGAAGGCGGAGGCGAAGGCGGCGGGCGGCACGCGCAGGTGCACGTGCAGGCCGGTCGCGGCGCCCTCCAGGGTGATGTCGTCCCACTCCATGCGCAGCGGCTCGTCGCCGTCGATGTCGATGTGGAAGGGCTCGCCGCGCAGGCCCAGCAGGCCGTCGCTGAGTGCGCGGAAGCGCGGCGAGTCGCTCATGCCGCCCGGACCGAGGTCGGAGAGGCGGAGCGTGGGCAGGATGCCGACGGCCACCGGCCGCGCCCCCGCCGACGCGGCGGCGCGCGCCACACCGGCCAGCCCGGCGGCGAGGTCGTCGGCGAGCGCCCCCATCGGGCGGCCCTCCAGCGGGACCGGGGCGGAGTTGATCTCGAGGTTGAACCGGTCGAGCTCGAGGTCGACGTCCCGGTCGCCCGCGGCGGCCCGGACGTCGGCGTTCACCGGCGCGGGCTGCGCGGCGGCGTCCACCAGGCCGATCTCGAGCTCGGCGCCGATCGACGGCGGCCCCTCCCCGAAGCCCGGGCGCACGAGGATCCGGCCGAGCGTCGCGAGGCCCTCGCGGCAGCGCTCGGCGAAGCGGTGGTGGTCGCCCGGCGGGAAGCGCTCGCTGTCGATCTCCTCGCCCACGCACACATCCTGCCCGTCTCGCGCGCGGACGAGGCGCCCCCGCCACGACGAGGAGCCCGTTTCGGCGCAATACTCCGTCGGATGCTCCAGCCCGTGGTCATGGTGGTGGAGGACGACGCCGCCCTGCGGTCGGTCCTCCTGCGCGGCCTCGAGGAGGAGGGCTTCCGCTGCGAGGCCGTCGCCACCGGGGCGCAGGTGCTGGCGCGCGTCGCCGAGGTGGCACCCCAGGCACTGGTCGTGGACGTCGGTCTCCCCGACTGCGACGGCCGCGACGTCTGCCAGGCGCTGCGCGCGCGCGGCGACGAGACGCCCGTCCTCTTCCTGACCGCCCGAGACGCCCTGGTCGACCGGCTCTCGGGCTTCGACGCCGGAGGCGACGACTACCTCACCAAGCCCTTCGCGCTGGACGAACTGGTGGCGCGGCTGCGCGCGCTGATCCGGCGCGCGGGGTCGCCGGTGGCCTCGCGGGTCGGTGGCCTGGAGCTCGATCCGGCGACGCACGCCCTGCGGTGCGGCGACGCGCAGGAACGGCTGACGCCGACCGAGTTCCGGATCATCGCGGCGCTCTTCGCCCGCCCCGGAGAAGCGGTCCGGCGGCGCGAACTGGTGCGGGCGGGCTGGCCGCACGGCGCCATCGTCAACGACAACACCCTCGACGCGTACATCGCGCGCCTGCGCCGCAAGCTGCGCGGGCTCCCGGGGGCTCCGACGCTCGAGACGGTGCACGGCGTCGGGTACGCGATCCGGTGAGGCTCGGCCGGCCGCGCGCCCTGCGGGCGCGCCTGCTCCTGGCGGTCGTCGCGGGCGTCGGGGTGACGCTGGTGCTGCTGGTCGCCGTCTTCAACATCGCCCTGGCGATCACGCTCGCCAACGATGCGGATGAGATCGCGCGGGCGCGGGCCGAGGCCGAGCTGGCGACCCTCACCGTCGTCGGCGAGGCGGTGGTGGCCGATCCCGACCGGGTGGTCGCCAGCGTCGACGCGCCCACCTGGGTGTTCGCGGGCGGCCGCGCCCTGGCGGCGCCGCCACCCGACCCGGAGATCGACGCGGCCGCGCGCGCGCTCGCAGGGGGCCCGCGGCGATCGGTGGACGTGGGCGGCGAGGTCCACCTCCACGCGCTGCCGATCGCACCCGACGGGCTCCGCGTCGGCACCGTCGTCGCGGGCATCTCGCTGGCGCCGTACAACCGCGCCCGGGCGATCGCCCTCGTCGCCTCCTCGGCCCTCGCCCTGATCGTGCTGAGCGGCGTCGCGCTCGCGTCGGCGGTGATGCTGCGGGCCGCGCTGCGCCCGGTGGCCCGGATGACCGCCGACGCGGCCGCGTGGAGCGCGGGCGACATCGACGGCCGCTTCGGCGCGGGGCCTCCGCACGACGAGATCACCCGCCTCGCGGCCACGCTCGACGGGCTGCTCGACCGCCTGGCGGCGGGCATGCGCCGCGAGCGCCGGCTCACGGCCGAGGTGTCCCACGAGCTGCGCACCCCGCTCGCGCAGATCGTGGCGGAGGTCGATCTGGCGACGCGCCGCGACCGCGCCCCCGAGGAGTACCGCGAGGCGCTCCAGCGCATCGGCGAGGGCGCGGCGCGCATCGAGCGGACCGTCGAGACGCTGCTGGCGACCGCCCGCCAGGAGGTGCTGCTGCCGCGTGGCGCCGGCGACGCGGGCGAGGCGGCCGCCCGGGTCGTCACGGCCTGCGAGCCCCTCGGCGCGCTCCACGGCGTGCGCCTCGAGATGGCGGCCCCGGACGGCCCGGCGCGCGCGGGCGTGGAGGACCAGGTGATCGAGCGCATCCTCCAACCGATCGTCGAGAACGCCTGCCGCTTCGCCGCGGCGCGGGTGCGGGTGCGGGTCAGCTCCGACGAGCGGGGCATCGCCCTGGAGGTCGACGACGACGGACCGGGGGTGGCGGCCGCCGACCGGGAGGCCATCTTCGAGCCGGGCACGCGCCGCGCGCCCCCGGGCGGAGCGGCGGGAGGCGCGGGCCTCGGCCTCTCGCTCTCGCGCCGGCTCGCGCGCGCGGCGGGCGGGGACGTCGAGATCCTGGCGTCGGCCGGCGGCGGACGCTTCGTGGTGCGGCTGCCCGTCGCCTGAGCCTCCGCCCGTGGGCTATCGTGGCCCTCGCGCGCGCCCGCGCGCCCCCGATCCGAGCGGAGCGTGAGCACATGTGCATGACGTGCGTCGGGGCGGTCGGCACCGCCCTCCAGGCCGCCACCCTGATCGGCGGCCCCATCGCCTACGGCGGCTACCGCCGGGTCCGCGCGCGGCTCGGCCTGCCCGACACCTCGGTGGCGGCACGCGAGGCTCAGCTGCCCGGCAGCACCGCCCCCGCCCCCACCAGGCGCCCGATCGCATCGACGAGGACGGCCGAGAACTGGGTGCCCGCGCAGCGCCGGCACTCGGCGAGCGCGTCGGCCACGGTCAGCGGCGCATGGTAGGCGCGCTCTGAGGTCATGACGTCCTAGTGCGCGAGCACGCGGGCACCGTCGGGTAACTGCATCCCGGGCGCGGCCGCGCGCCTCAGAGGGCCCCGGTGAGCCTCGCCCGCTCGATCACCGACTCGGCCATCCGCCGGGTGGCCTCGTCGATCATCTCGCCGTCGAGCGCCGCGGCACCTGCGCCCGTGCGGGCCGCGGCCGCGTGCGCCTCGAGCACGCGGCGGGCGTGCTCCAGCTCGGCCGGATCCACGCCGTAGGCGGCGTTCAGGGGCGCGATCTGCGAGGGGTGGATGCTCCACTTCCCGTCGAATCCCAGCGCGCGGGTGCGCGAAGCGGCCTCCGCGAGCCCGTCGAGGTCGGCGATCACGGCGTAGGGACCGTCGATCGCCTGCAGGCCGGCGGCGCGCGCGGCGACGAGGATCCGGCCGAGCACGTGGTGCCAGCCGTCGCCCGGATAGCCGGGGACCGGCGCGCCGATGGCGGTGTGCGGCATGCCGAGCGACGCGGCGAGGTCGCCCGGGCCGAAGACGAGGGCCTCCATACGCTCCGGGCAGGCCGCGGCGATCTCCTCCACCCGGCCCAGGCCCCGGGCGGTCTCGATCTGCGCCTCCAGCGCGATGCCCCGGCGGGGCAGCCCGGCCTCCTCCTCCAGCGCGGACAGCAGATGGTCGGCGAAGGTGACGTGGCTCGGATCGTCGACCTTGGGCAGCACGATCACGTCGGGGGCGGCGAGGGCGACGGCCGCCAGGTCGCGGTGGCAGTGCGGGCCGTCCACCGCGTTGACCCGGACCGCGGTGGTGGGAGCGCGCAACCCCCGGCGCAGGGACGCGGCCACCGCCTCGCGGACCCCGTCGCCCTTCGCGCCCGGCGCGACCGAGTCCTCGAGGTCGAGGATCACCTCGTCCGCCTCGAGGCCGGCGGCCTTCTCCAGCATCCGGGCGCTCGACCCGGGCACGACATGGCAGCTGCGCCGCGCGCGCGGGGGGCGGGGCACCCGCTAGCGCCGGCGGAGCATGCCGAAGATCCCGCGGACCACCTCGCGCGTGACCTTGGAGCCGAGGACGTCCTGCACCTGCTCGGCCAGGGTCTCGGGGGGCGTGGGCGCGCGGCGGCGCGGAGCGGGCTCGGCGCGCGGCCGCGAGCGCACCTCCTCGGCCCTGGCCTCATCGCCGGCGATGCGCGCCTCGAGCAGCTCGGCGGCGCTCTCACGGTCGAGGCGATCGGCGTAGCGGGGGCGAAGGGGCGAGGCGGCGATCACGGCGGCCCGCTCCTCGGGCGTGAGCGGCGTCATGCGCGAGCGCGGCGGGTAGAGGCGCGTGGCGGCGACGGGGGTCGGCACGCCGCGGGGGTCGAGCACCGTCACGGCGGCCTCGCCGACGCCGAGCGACTGGAGCGTCTCGGTGAGCTCGTAGTGCCCGGTGACGGGGAAGGTCTCGACGGCCGACTTCAGGGCCCGGGCGTCCTTGGGCGTGAAGGCCCTCACGGCGTGCTGCACCCGGTGGCCGAGCTGCGCGAGCACCTCGTCGGGCACGTCGGTGGGAAGCTGCGTGACGAAGAAGACGCCGACGCCCTTCGAGCGGATCAGCCGCACCGTCTGCGCCACCGAGTCGAGGAAGGCATCCGAGGCCCCGTCGAAGAGCAGGTGGGCCTCGTCGAAGAAGAAGACCAGCGACGGCTTCTCGGGGTCCCCGATCTCGGGCAGGCGCTCGAAGAGCTCGGCCAGCACCCACATCAGGAAGGTCGAGAAGAGCGCCGGCTGGCGCGCCACGTCGACGAGGTCGAGCACGGAGACGATCCCGCGGCCGTCGGGCGCGGTGCGCAGCAGGTCGGCCACGTCGAAGGCCGGCTCGCCGAAGAAGACGTCGCCCCCCTCGGCCTCCAGCTGGGAGACCTTGCGCAGCAGCACCCCCGCGGTCGACGACGAGATGCCGCCCAGGCTCTTGAGCTCGGCCTTGCCGATGCCGGTCAGGTAGGCGAGGGCGGCCCTCAGGTCCTCGAGGTCGATCAGGGCGAGGCCCTTCTCGTCGCAGTAGCGGTAGATCAGGCTGAGGCTCGACTCCTGGGTCTCGTTGAGGCCGAGGACCTTCGACAGGAGCGTTGGCCCGAACTCGCTGACCGTGGCGCGGATGGACACGCCGTCGGCCCCGGTCAGCGACAGCAGCTCCACCGGACAGGAGGCCGCCGACCAGGTGTCGGCGAGCTCGCTCGCCCGCGCCGTGAGGCGGTCGTCGGGCGACCCGGCCGCCCCGACGCCCGCGAGGTCGCCCTTCATGTCGGCGGCGAAGACCGCGCAGCCGGCGGCCGAGATCTGCTCGGCGATCAACTGCAGGGTGCGCGTCTTGCCGGTGCCGGTCGCTCCGGCGATCAGCCCGTGACGGTTGAGGAACCGCAGGGGGATGCCGATCTCGACCGCGGTGTCCGGCGCGGCGGGGTCGACGAAGGGGCGCCCGAGGCGCACGGTGGGCTCCGTGAAGGAGTATCCGGCGGCCATGTCGTCGTGGAATGCGCTCATGTGACGAGCACCAGCTTACGGCCGCCGGTGCCCGCCGTCTGGCGCGCCCACGCCTCCGGCGCCCCGGCGAGGGGGACGGCCTCGGCATCGATCGCCACCTCGCCGAGCGACGCCACCTCGGCGAGCTCGGCATAGGCCCGGCGCAGCGCGGCGGGATCCTCGACGAGCACCGACAGGCCGAGGATGTCGAGCCGCCGGCCGCGCAGCGGGCCCGCCACCATCGCCATCGCGGGGCTCTCCGCGTTGCCCAGCTGCACCAGTCGCCCGCCGTGACGCAGCACGCCGATCGCGGTCGCGGCCGAGTCGCCCCAGAGGGCGTCGATCACCAGATCGGCCCCCTCGCCGCAGGCCGCGTGGAGCGCCTCGGGCAGGCCGTCGCCCGTGGCGAGGGCGACGTCCGCGCCGCAGCCGAGGGCCCGCTCCCGGCCCGCCGCGCTGCGCGCGACCGCCACCACCCGGCCGGCGCCCCCGAGGCGGGCCGCCTGGACGGCCACCTGGCCGACGACGCCGCTCGCGCCGACCACGACGACGGTCTCGCCGGGCGCGAGCCGCCCACGCGCGCGCACGCCCATCCAGCCGGCCAGCCCGGCGACGCCCAGGCCGCCGGCCGTCACGTCGCCGAGGCCGTCCGGCACCGGCACGAGCGACCCCTCCGGGACGGCGGCGACCTCCGCGAAGCCCCCCGTCATGGGAAGGCACCAGACGCGGGTCCCCGCCGGGAGCGTCTCCGAGGCGACCACCTCGCCCATGCACTCGGCGCCGGCGGTGAAGGGCGGCTCGGGAAGGGGCAGGTAGAAGCGACCCGACGCGATGGCCAGGTCCACCGGGTTGAGCCCCGCGGCGCGCACCCGCACCAGGGCCCGGCCCGGCGCGGACACGGGGTCGGGAACATCGGCCACCACGGGGACCGCACCCCACTCCCGGAGAACGACGGCTCTCATGTGCCGGACGCTACAGACCGGACCGTCGCCCCAGCGGGGCGCGATCGTTGGCCCGGGGGCCAAAGAGGGGACCCGGATCGGCGCTCACACTCGACCGATGACATGGAACCCACCTGAGCGTCACGAGCGGCACGACGTCTGGATCCCCTGCGGCACCTGCTGGGGCCAGCGCACCGTGTTCACGACGTCGGCCGAGCACGGCGGGCTGACGCCCGGCGCGTGCCCGGGCTGCCTGGGGGTCGGAGAGCGGCTCACCGGCGGCGACCACGTCCCCGCGACGACCCCCTAGACCAGCGACGCATCCCGGCCGCGGCGGCGATGCCCTATCCGGCGAGGCCCAGGAGCCACCCCAGGGTCAGCACGCCGACGCCGAGGACGGCGATGACCAGCGGGTGCAGCGGGGGCAGTAGACGCTCCATGGGTGCTCCTCGATCGGCGGGCCGGTGGGGATCCCTTCGCCGCGCAGGCCCCGCCTCCCTTCCGGTGCGCCGCGCCGCCGCCCGGCCGCCGACGCCCTTTACCCGGGCGCGGATCAGGGACAGGATGCGGGCGTGGAGATCGAGCCCATCGACCTGACCGAGGGACGGGCGCGCTGAGCCGGGTGCTGGTCACCGGCGCGACCGGCGCGCTCGGCGGCGCGATCGCCCGCGAGCTCTCCTCGCGGGGCGCCCGCCTCGCCCTGCACGGCCGCGACGCCGGCCGGCTGGACGCCATCGCGGAGGAGCTCGGGGCCGAGGCCGCCATCGCCGCCGATCTCGCGGCCTCCGGCGAGCCGGAGCGCGTGGTCGCCGCGGCGGCCGATGCGCTCGGCGGCCTCGACGCCGCCGTCTGCGCCGTCGGCGTCGTCGCCTTCGGCCCCGCTCAGGCGCTCGACGACGCCACGCTGGCCACTCTGATGGAGGTCAACCTCCACGTCCCCGCGCGCCTCACGCGGGCCCTCGCGGGTCGGATGGAGCGCGGCTCCGTGATCGTCAACATCTCGGCGATCGTGGCCGAGATGCCCACCGCCGGGATGGCCGCCTACTCGGCCTCGAAGGCCGCCCTGACCGCCTTCGACCGCGCGGCGGGCCGCGAGCTGCGCCGCGAGGGGATCCGCGTGGTCGACGTGCGCCCGCCCCACCTCGACACGGGCCTCGAGGGCCGGCCGATCTCCGGCGAGGCACCCCGCCTCCCCCAGGGCCAGGATCCCGTGGGCTGGGCCCGGCGGATCGCCGACGCCGTGGACGACCCCGCCTGCACCGAGGTCGGCTCCGGGGCGTGATCAAGTACATCGGCTCCAAGCGCGCGGTCGTCCCGCTGCTGGAGGGGCTCGCGCGGCGCCTGCCGATCGCCTCGGTGTGCGACATGTTCGCCGGCACGACCCGCGTCGGGCAGGCCTTCCGGCGCGCCGGGTGCCGTGTCGTCTCGAACGACCTGGCCAGCTACTCGGAGGCCTTCGGCCACGCGTACATCGCGGCGGGCGCCGCGCTCGACCGGGGCCGCCTCCGGCGAGCCCTCGCGCGGCTGCAGGCGCTGCCGGGCGCACCGGGTTACGTCACCGAGACCTTCTGCGAGCAGGCGCGCTTCTTCTCCCCGGCCAACGGCGCCCGCATCGACGCCATCCGCGGGGCGATCGACGAGATGGACGCCGACCCGGTGATGCGCGGGTGCCTGATGACCAGCCTGATCGAGGCGGCCGACCGCGTCGACTCGACCTGCGGGCTGCAGATGGCGTACCTCAAGCAGCCGGCCCCGCGGAGCCTGCGCCCGCTCGAGCTGCGCGAGCCGGACCCCGTCGAGGGACCGCCCGGCATCGTGACGCGCGCGGCGGCGAACGACCTCGCGCGCGCGCTCGACGGCGTGGACTGCGCGTACCTCGACCCGCCCTACAACCAGCACTCCTACTTCTCCAACTACCACGCCTGGGAGACCATCACCCGCGGCGACCGGCCCGAGTCGTACGGCGTCGCCCGCAAGCGCGTCGACTGCCGCACCACGCGCAGCCCCTTCAACAGCGCCCGCGACTCGTGGGAGGCGCTGGCCGACCTGATCGGGGCGCTGCGCACGCCGTGGGTGATCCTGTCGATCAACGACGAGGGGTTCCACGAGCCGGCCGCCGTGGCCGAGCTGCTGGGCGGGCGGGGGCACGTCGCGGCGCTGGCGATGGACGTGCCCCGGTACGTCGGCGCGCGGATCGGCATCCACAACCCCGCCGGGCAGCGCGTCGGCGCGGTGTCGCACGTCCGCGCCACCGAGTGGCTCATCGTGTGCGGCCCGGACCGGGACGCCGTGGAGTCGGCCTTCGACGACACCGTCGTCGTCGCCGGGGTCACGCCGGCGGCGTGAGCACCTCGTCGGGGGCGCCCGGGCGCATCAGCCGGGCGCCGCGGCCCTCGGTCTCGATGATCAGCCGGGGAGCGGCGCCGTCCTCCAGGTGGACCGCCGCCCCGTCGTCCACGGCGAGGGTCGCCGGCATGCGGCCGGCGTCGATCAGGGAGCGCAGGGCGACCAGCCGCCCCGGATCGCTGTCGGCGTGCGGGCAGAAGCCCCCGGCAAGGAGGCCGAGGCCGGCGACCGGGGAGAATCCCGGTCCGAGCGAGTTGGTGAGGCCGGCCTCGAACCAGCAGATCGCGCCGGCGCTGACCCCCGACAGGACCACGCCGCGCTCCCAGGCCGCGCGCAGCATCGGCCCGAGGCCGTGGACCTCCCAGATCGCGATCAGGTTCGCGCTGCTGCCGCCGCCGACGTAGATCACGTCCTGAGCGAGCAGGTGCTCGGCGAGGGACCGGGGGTGCGAGCGGAACAGCGGCAGGTGGCTCGCCTCGCAACGGTCCGGCGTGAACGTCTCGTAGAAGCGCGCGACCAGCCAGTCGGAGTCGCCGCTCGCCGTGGGGAGCAGGCAGACCCGCGGCCGCTGCGCCGTCGTGAGGCCCAGGATGTGGCGCTCGAGGGGTCCGATGCCCGGCTGGGACGACCACCCTCCCCCGCCGCACGCCACGATGTGTCTGCTCATCCGGCCGGAGGTTACCGAGGTTCAAACTGTGCCCCGGGCCAGCAGTGGCGCACCGATGTCTGTGCGCCCGTCGGTGCATCGCCCGCGGCCGGGCGTCGAATATCGTCGCCATGGCCCGCTCGCACCCATCACGAGCGCACGTCGCCCGGCGCGGGCGGCCCCGCCAGATCGTCGCCCTCGGCGGCGGCGGGTTCAGCGAGGAGCCGGGGAACACGGCGCTCGACGACTACGTGCTGGACGCCTCGGGCAGCCCCCGCCCCCGCGTCTGCTTCCTGCCCACGGCGGGCGGCGACAACTCGAGCTACGTCGTCAAGTTCTACGCGGCGTTCGGGGGCGGGCACTGCGCGCCCAGCCACCTGGCCCTCTTCAACCGCACCATCGACGACGTGCGCGCCGTGCTGCTGTCGCAGGACGTGATCTACGTGGGCGGCGGCAACACGGTGAACCTCCTCGCCGTGTGGCGGGCCCACGGCATCGACGCGATCCTGCGCGAGGCATGGGAGGCCGGCGTCGTGCTGGCGGGCCTCTGCGCCGGGTCGATGTGCTGGTTCGAGAGCGGGGTCACGGCGTCGTTCGGGACCCGCATGGCCCCCTTCTCCGGCGGGCTCGGGCTGCTGCCGGGCAGCAACTGCCCCCACTACGCGCAGCGCCGGGAGGCCTACATGGACGCGCTCCGCGGCGGAATGGCCCCGGGGGTCTCCGCCGAGGACGGCGTCGCCCTCCACTACGTCGACCGGCGCCTGGCGGCGGTCGTGGCCTCGCGGGAGGGCCCGCGCGCCTACCGGGTCGGCCTCGCGGGCGACCGGGTGGTGGAGGCGCCGCTGCGCCCGGTGGTGCTCGACCGGCCCGACGCGGTCAGAGCCGCGCGGGCCGCCGCGCAAAGCGATCCCATCGGTGTACGCCCCGCGCTCGCCGCCGCGCACTAGGCACGACGGCGAGCCGGGTCGGCACCGATCCCTGGCGGACCTACTTCAGGCGGAAGGTGATCCGACCCCGGTTGAGGTCGTAGGGCGAGAGCTCCACCTTGACCCGGTCGCCCGGGTTGATCCGGATCCGGAACCGCCGCAGCTTGCCGGCCATGTGCGCCAGCACCTCGTGTTCGTTGTCCAGGATCACGCGGAACATGGTGTTCGGGAGGGCCTCCGTGACCTC
>LNEQ01000253.1 GCA_001464995.1 Actinobacteria bacterium Ga0077541 | reverse complement strand
TTCCCGGACCTGGAGCAGTTCGCCGGTAAGGCGTTCGTCGCGCGACTGGTGGCCTATCCGCTGATGATGCTGGTCGTCCCGGCGGTGTGGTGGGTGAAGAACCGCGGTCGAGGTGGAGTCGCTCCCTGGCCGGCCTTCGCGTGGCTGGCGCTGCCGTTCCTGGTGGACGTGAGCGGCAACACGGTCGACTTCTACGACCGGATCGAGTGGTGGGACGACGCCAACCACTTCGTCAACTGGTTCTTCCTCTGCCTCGGGTGCGGGCTGCTGGTGGCCCGCTCGCTGCCCGTCCCGCGCTGGGCGCTCTGGCTGGTGACCGCGGGGCTCGGCGCGCTGCTGGCGATCGGCTGGGAGATCGGCGAGTACTACGCCTTCATCCGCAACGGCACCGAGCTCGACACGGCCTACGCCGACACCCTGGGCGACCTGGCGCTCGGCACGCTGGGAGGTGCGCTCGGAGCACTGGTCATCGTCCGGTGGACCGCCCGGGCCCGCTCGGGAGGAGCGATGGCGTAGCCCCCGGGCGAGCAGTGCCGATCAGGAGGTGGTGCCCACCGCCGTCGTGACGAGCTTCCCCCTCTTCGGGCCGGCGGCGTGCCGGAGCACGAGCGTGTAGCGGCTGCCCTTGGCCAGGCGCTTGGACGGGAGGGACAGGACGACGGCGCCCGAGGCCGTGGTACGGCCCGTGCCCGCGGTCGCGGCCCGGCCCTTCAGGCCGCTCGGCAGGCGCATGACGGTGGCCGTGCACGCGGCGGCCCGGCAGGCACGGACGGCGGGGGACGTGACCGTGGTGAGCGCCCCGCGGCGGCGGGCCGATGTGCGCGGGGCCGTGGCGGCGCGCGACAGGGCGTAGGTCGGGGCGCTGAAGGTGATGCCGGAGATCGAGACGTGCAGGCCGTCGGTGCCGTCGGCGCCGACGGTCGCGCGGCGGAAGACCGGAGCGCTCTGGCTGCCCGCGGCGCCCGTGCGGGTGGCCCGGAAGAAGCTCGACGCATCCGCCGACAGGACGCCGTAGAGGTTGAGCAGTGCCTGGGAGGGGATCAGCGCGGTGATCGCACCGGTCTGGGGAGCCCCGGCGGCGGTGAGGTGGGCGGAGGCGATCTGGAGGTCGAGCACCGGTGCGGACGCGGTGCCGGTCGGCTCGAGGAAGCCGGCGATTGCGCCCTCGGTGGCGAACACGGACCCCGTGAGCGCCGGGTCGAGCGAGTCGTCGAGGCTCAGCACGAGGTTGGCCGACAGGGTCTCGCCCTGGCTCTGGGGGATGTCGCAGTCGCGGATCGGGGTCGCCGTGCAGCCGTTGGCCGGCACGGTGCTCCAGTCGATCGCCGGGGTGACCACAGGGCGCACGCGCACACGGATCTCGGCGTCGTCACGACCGAGGCGGCTGGTCGTCCAGCGCTCGAGGTCGCCGTTGATCCACGTCCAGCGCAGCGTCGAGCCGAGCGTGTTGAGGGCGATGGTGACGTCGAAGACGGTGTCGGGCGTCACCGCCTGGCGCAGCGGCGTCTCGGGGTTGGCGAAGTCGGTGCCGACGTTGCCGTTGTTGGCGTACCCGAAGGCCACGGCGACCCGGTTGGGCGTGGCGTAGCACCGGCCCGGCGACGGGGTCTGGCCGGTGCGGCAGAGGTTGAGCGGCGCGACGACCGCGGTGACGTCGCCGTTCTGCACCGCCGGGGCCGCGGCGATCCCGTCGGTGATGACGGGCGTCGACACGCCGCCGTTCACCACGGACAGGCTGCGGATGAAGGGCCGGCCCGCGACGCCGCCGGGCAGGTCGCCCCAGAGGCCGGCCGCGCCGGAGAAGCCCGCATCGGCGGCGGTGCCGTCGTTGCTCGCCTGCGACGGGGTGCCCGCCGGTATGGCCGCATGGCCCCCCGCGACGGTGACGCCGAGCGCGGCGATCGAGAGGGCGATGGGCCAGCGGCGGAAGCGGAGCACGGACGGTCCTCGGATCCGGGTGACGGTCTGCCCGGGCATCGGTGCGCCGTGACACTCTCTTGAGGCACCGGGTTCACGCATCGTGGGGGAGGCGCGGCGTGAGGCGGGTGCCGATCAGGTGGTCAGTCCTCCATCCCCCGTGCCCGAGGGAGCTTGTGCCCATGAACCGCCCCCGTGTCCCACGCCTGGGGCGCGCCGCCGCATTCGCGGCCGGCGCTCTCCTGCTCGTCCTCTCGTTCTCATCGTCCGCCGTCGCCGCCGAGCGGGTGACCTTCCGCCTACTCGGCTCGTCGCCGATCTACGCCAACGCCGTCGATGTGCACAAGGCGTCCGGTGGAACCGTGCGCGTGCGCCCCGCCCGCTACCACTACCGCATCACCCGGCCCGCCAGCGCCGGCTCGGCCGCCGTGGTCACCGAGGCCAGCGGCAACTGCGTCGACCTCAGCCACTACATCCTCACCGGCCGCGACTACAGCGTCGATCTGCAGACCGCCGACGACGCGCCCGAGCTCGCCTCGGCGCCGTACCGCGAGGCGGCCTGGCTGCTCTGGCGCTCCGAGGACCTGATCGGCTCGGCCGCCGACGCCGGCCTGGAGGCCGGCGCCCTGCAGGTGGCGATCTGGCAGCTGACCGGCCAGGCCCGTGAGCTGGACGCGCCCTCGAGCGACGTCACCCTGAACGCGCGTGTCTCCGCACTGCGCGCGCTGGCGGCGGGCCGGAGCGTGCCCTCGGCCCTGTCGGTGTCGGTGGCCGGTGGGGACACCTGCCTGGACACCGCAGCGGCCGTGACCGTTGCGGGCACCCCGGGAGCGGTGGTCGACCTGGCCGTCGCGACCGAGCCGGGCGCCCAGCCGCGCGCCACGGTGAGCCCGCAGCAGGTGACCATCGGCGCCGACGGACTCGCCTCGGCGAGCCTGCGCTCCTCGGCGACCGGCGCCGTCACGGTGCAGGCGACCATGTCGGCCCCGACGCTGCTGCGCGCCGCCAAGCTGCCGGGCGCCACGACGCCCCAGGACCAGCTGCTGCTGCGTCCGGGCACGCTGGGCGCCGAGGCGACGCAGAGCTTCATCGACTGCGACCTCTACCTGTTCGCACCCGGTGCCCCGGGGGCGACGATCCCGCTCGCCCCGGCGGCGCCCGAGGCGCCGAACGTCCCGGCGGCGCCCGCCGGGCCGGCGCTCGCGATCAGCCTCGACAGCCCGGGCCTCGCGGCCCCTGGGGGCGTCGCCGTGCACCGCCTGACGGTGACCAACAACGGCCCGCACACCGCGCGCAACCTGAAGGTGGCCCAGCGCGTCGGCACCGGCGTCGCGCCGATCAGCGCCCGCGGCCCGAAGGGCAGCCGGGGCAAGGTCGGGCGCAGCGCGGCCCACTGGACCCTGTCGTCGCTGAAGCCCGGCCGCTCGGCCACCCTGGTGCTGCGCGTGAGGGTCGGCCGCCGCATGGCCGGCGAGGTCACCCGCTCGACGGCCGCGTTGCGCGGGGCCCGGAGCGCGTCGGCCACCACCGCGATCGTGAGGAAGGTGGGCAAGACCGAGCAGGGATTCTGAGCCGCGTGTCGACGGCGGGCGGGCTCGGCGACGAGCCCGCCCGTTCGTCCAGGCGTTCCGTCGATCCACTAGCCGACGGGCCAAGGGCGGCGCGCCCGGGGATCTGCCAACCTCACTAACGAGGTAGACGGTGCCGATGTCTACCGGGCCACCCACGCGAAGAGGGGAACAGATGAGCGCAGACGTCATCCTCGATCCCGCCGCCGAGCTCGAGCGGGCGACCAGTGACTACCTGGCCGTGTCGCGTAACTCGCAGCTGTACGGAACGACGAGCGAGTACGAAGTGGCCGAGCGCCGCGCCTGGGACCGTATGGCCGAGGCCGCCCGCGCGGTCGAAGCCGCTGCGGCGTCGGCGTAGACGCACCGCACAGACGGGTGGTAACGCCACTGTCGTGGCGGCGCCGGCGGGCATCGCTCGCGGCGCCGCCACACGTGGCAACATCCCCGCATGGATGAACTGAGATGGGATGAGCGGCCGACAGGGCTGAAGAGCCCCGTCATGGTCGCGGCGTTCGGCGGATGGAACGACGCCGCAGCGGCGGCCTCCGGGGCCGTGGTCTTCGTGGGCGAGCGCCTGGGCGCCACCCGCGTGGCATCGATCGACCCCGAGGCCTTCTACGACTTCCAGGCGACCCGGCCCCTGATCGACCTGAGCACCGAATCGGGCTCGTCGATCATGTGGCCCGAGGTGGAGCTGCTGGTGGCCCGCGCGCCCGACGGCCCGCACGACCTGCTGCTGGTGGCGGGCGCCGAGCCGTCGATGCGCTGGCGCACCTTCTGCACCCTGCTGCTCGACGCCGCCGCCTCCCTCGGGGTGACCCGGGTGGTGACCCTCGGTTCCCTGCTGGCCGACGTGGTCCACAGCCACCCCGTCCGGCTGACCGGCATGGCGTCGGACCCCGCCTTCATCGAGGGCATGGGCTTCCGGCAGCCGAGCTACGCCGGGCCCACCGGCATCGTCGGCGTGCTGCACCACGAGGCCTCCGAGCGCGGCATGGAGACGGTCTCGATGTGGGCGCCGGTGTCGCACTACGCCGCCGGGCTGACCAACTCCAAGGGCAGCCTCGCGCTGGTGCGCGCCCTGGAGCGTGTCGCGGGCGTGGGCGTGGACGTCCACGAGCTGGAGGAGGCCGCCGCGGCCTTCGAGGGCCAGGTGGCCCGCGCCGTCGAGTCGGAGCCCCGCCTGCGCCAGCTGGTGGAGCAGCTGGAGGACGCGGCCGCGAACGTCGACGAGGACCACGACGAGCACGGCCCGCTGCCGACCGGCGAGGAGCTGGCCCAGGAGCTCGAGCGCTTCCTGCGCGACCGCGAGGACCCCTCCGCCTGATCCGCGGATCAGGCGGAGCCGCGTGCGCCCGCCGCGAAAATCCGGCGAGGCAAGGACTCAGGGAGGGTGCGATGCCCTCCGGCATCGCCCCGAGCGAGGACGCCGCCCTCGCCGTGATTTGCAGCGTGCGGGCGGGCGCGGCTACTCGTCGGCCGGGGGCTCCTTGTAGGTCCAGCGGAAGGTCTCGTCGCGGCGCAGCGTGTCGCCCCGCCAGACCTTGCGGGTGATCGTCTCGGTGAAGGCGGTCCCCGCCACGGCGTCGCCGGAGGAGGTGGTGGTGACCCGCCGGCCGAGCTTCGACGAGTAGATGCTCACCGTGAGCGCGGTGTCGGTTGCCGAGACCGTCATCAGCGCCGCCGCCGGCCAGTCGTTGCGGACGATCATCTCGGGCCCGCCCCACGACACGGTCGCCTCGCGGCCCGGCGGGTAGCGGGTGATCCAGAACTCGTGCGGGGTGTGGGAGACGATCTCGAAGCCCGCGAAGAAGGCGGCGTTGAAGGTGGTGGTGGCCACCTGGCTGACGCCCCCGCCGACGGCGTCCTCGAGCTCGCCGGCGTTGATCTGGGGCGCCGGCACGAAGCCGCGCGCCCGGGTGCGCTCGCCGAGCACGTCGTTCAGCGAGAAGGTGCCGCCGGCCGGGATCAGCGTCCGGTCGAGCACGCGCGCCGCCAGGCGGATGTTGGTGACCCGCGGCTGGCAGCAGACGTAGGGCGTCGTGAAGGTGCTGACCCGCTCGCGGATGCCGAGGGCCTCGGCCTGGGCGGTGGTGCGGGCGGGCGTCAGCGGGACGATGGGCACCCGCACCGGGGTGGAGCCGCTGCGCCGCGCGATCCGGCGCGCCAGCTCCTCGTCGTCGAGGCCGCGGCCGGGCGACGAGGGGGTCACCGAGACACGCGTGCCCTCCACGGCGAAGCCGGCCGACTCGGCGGGGCGCAGGATGCCCTCGAACTCGGGGCGCACCGCGTCGGCGACGACGTCCGGTGCGAGGCTCACCGCGATGCCGTCGGCGGTCTGCTCGAACCGCAGCGCGTCGAGCAGCTGCGGACGGCGCACCAGGGCCCGGCGCCCGGCGCCGCGAACCGCGGCAGGGGTGGCGGCGATGCGCTCGGCCCGCAGGCGCGCCTCCTCGGCCTGCGCGTCGCTCACCGCCGGGTCGACGACGGTCACGGGCACCGTCGCGCGCTCGGGCAGGCGCCCGATGAGGGCCGTCAGCCGCGCCGTGTCGACGCCGCGTCCCGCGCGGGCGGGACGCGCCACCACACGGCCCTCGCGCACGACCAGCGTGGCGGGGCGGGCGGGGGCGTCGATCTGCTGCTCGACGCGCGCCGCCACGGCGCGCGCCCGGGCGGGCGTCGCCCGGTAACGCAGGGGGATGTCGCGCTCGCGCGGCAGCCCCACCTCGGCGAG
Organism: Actinobacteria bacterium Ga0077541; assembly: GCA_001464995.1. Taxonomy (GTDB): domain Bacteria; phylum Actinomycetota; class Thermoleophilia; order Miltoncostaeales; family Miltoncostaeaceae; genus Miltoncostaea. Next base: position 3,607 of record LNEQ01000253.1, on the reverse strand, counting down.
GACCCGGTCGAACAGCGGCGTCCCCCTCAGCGCCTCGTCCACCGCCGCCTTCGCGCGGGGCAGCGGAGCCAGCTCGGAGGTGGCGACCTGCACCGGGAAGCCCGGCTCGCCGGGCAGCTCCAGCTCCACCTGCCCGAGGGGCGCGATCGCGCGGGCGCGGACCGCCCGCAGGGCCTCGTCGGCGCTGAGGCCGCCCACCGCGACCCCGCCGATCGAGACGCCCGCCGGAACGCGATCGTCCGGCGCGGTCACCAGCCGGAACGCGATCACCGCCACCACGATCACGAGCATGCCGAGCCCCGCGAGCAGGGCGACGCGCGTATCGGTCCGTCGTGGCAGGGGCAGGCGCACGACACCCGAGTCTGTCACCGATCGCCGACGTCGCCGCACGGCGGCGGTCCGGCGACCCGCCGCGGGTCAACGGCGGACGAGCACCCCGGGGCCGATCGCCTCGCGCACGCGGGCGATGCCACGCGTGGCCGCGCCGGCGGCGCGCAGACGCAGACGGTGGCGGGCGACCAGCGCGTCGAGCTCGCGCCGCGTGCGGGCCTGGGCCACGCGATCGCGGGTGCGCTCGTAGCGGTCGATCGCGCGCGCGCAGCGGCGCGAGCGCGCCGGGTCGGCGCCCGTGGCGAGCGCCGCGCACGCGGCGGCGGCCAGCTCGTCGAGCATCTCCTCCGCGCGCAGGCGGGCCCGGTGCAGGGCCACCCGCCGGATCACGGCGACCCGCCACACGATGACGGCCCCCAGAGCCAGGACGATGAGGAACTCGACCACGGGCCTACGTTAGCGCCGGTGGCTCAGGCCGCGCATCCCCCCGGGGGACCGCACCGGCGTGGTGAGGTCCCCGGGAGCTCGGCCTCAGCAGAACTTGGTGACCCTCGTTGCGGCCCTGGCGCACGCCTTCTTGAGGCTCTGGAGGCGCTTCGCGGCGCGCTGGACCGTCGATCAGCAGTCGGCGACGGCCCTCAGTGCGCGGCACAGCTCGATCCGGCGGGCCGGGGCGAGGGCGCCGGTGCGCTCGGTCAGGAAGGAGCGACGGATCGGCTGGAGGTTGTCGAAGGCCGCCGCGCACGGCACGCCCAGCCCCTCGTCGGAACCGAGGTCCAGATGCGTGGGGATGTCCCTCACCGATCTGGTGACCGGAGCGATGACGAGCCAGGTGAGAACCGGGACGGCCTCGGAGCGAGTGACGATGAGGACCGGACGGCGCTTGTCCTCGGCCTCCGCCCACCAGATGTCCCCTTGGCGCGGAGTGCTCACCAGGGCTCGTCGGCGATCATCGCGATGCTCGCCGCATCGGACCAGCCGACCTCCGCCTCCGTCTGGGGTCGCGCACGGTAGTCCTCGACGATCCGCCGACCGATCTCCTCACGACGCCGGCGCTCGATCAACTCGCGAAGAGCGACGCGCACCGCATCGGACCGGCTCTCGAGCGCTCCTTCTGCGACGAGGCGGTCCACCTCGGCCAGCAGCGCGTCGTCGATGCGGGTGACGAGCTGGGATGCCATGCGTTCAGCATAGCGAAATGCAATGCGTTCAGGTGCAGGGCCCCGGGTCGGTCGGGGCGTGGGGCGCCGCGAGGGCGCGGCGGATCGGTCCCGGCGGCACGGCGGCCCCGGCATCGCCCTCGCCCGTCCCGCCGAAGATCATCGCCACCACCTCGCCCGAGGAGTCGACGATCGGCCCGCCGCTGCTGCCGGGGCCGAGGCTGCCGCGGGTGACGACGATGCTCCGGGCGGCCGTGCCCCGGCCGTAGGCGTCGGGCGCGATCACCGTCCGCGGCGGCGAGGCGGTGCCCGCCTCGGCCACCAGCGGGCCGCCGCCGGGGTGGCCGAGCAGCACCACCGCCAGCGGCCCGCTCGGGGCGTCGCCGAGCGTGAGGGGCGCGATGCCGAGGCCGTCGATGCGCAGCAGGGCGACGTCGTTGGCGGCGTCGACGTAGACGGGGGCGGCCGACACCGACGGGCCGCCGGGCAGCAGCGCCTGGGTGTCGTCCTGGCCGGCGATCACATGGGCGTTGGTGGCCACCAGATCGTCGGCGATCACCCACCCGGTGCCCTGCTTGACCAGCCCGCAGGCCCGCCCGCGCAGCTCCACGACCGCCCCGCGCGCCTGCAGCGCCGCGGGGCTGCGCTCGGTGGAGGGGTCGGGCTCGGGGAGGATGGCCGCCGGCAGGGGGATGAAGGTGAACGCGTCGACCCGTGCGAGCGCCCCCAGCACCTGGTCGGGCGGCACCAGGCTGAGGGCGGTGCGCAGGATGCTCGAGCGGCGCACCTCGTCGCGCAGGCCGCCGGCCCCGTCGAGGGGCTGGAACACCACGGCGGCGGCCACCAGCCAGGCGATGGCGAGACCCAGGCCCGCGCCGAGCACCACCCCCGCCCCCTGGTCGACGCGGCGGGCCGATCCGCCCTGCACCCGGCGCCGCAGGGGCGACGCGATCAGAAGCAGCAGCGCCTGGGCCAGCACCGCGCCGAGCACCGCGCCGCCGAGCGCCACGAGGGGCAGCCAGATCGACTCGCGCCCCTCGGGAAGCAGCGAGGGCGCCAGCCGCGATCCGGCGATCGCGCCGAGCGCCAGGCCGCCGAGCGACAGCACCTGCTCCACGAGTCCCCGGCCGGCTCCGAAGAAGGCCCAGAGCACCACCCAGATGACGACGATCGCGTCGAGTGCGGTCATGGGGAGCCCGTGGGCGCAGCGCGGTGCAAGCCCCTAGTGTGACCCAGGAGCCGCTGTGCGAGCGAGAGGAGTGGCACATGAACGGCGACGCGCCGATCACCGTGACCATCTGGAGCGATGTGGTCTGCCCCTTCTGCAACGTCGCGCGCGAGCGCGCCGCCTGGCTGAGCGAGGCGGGCGTGAGGGTGGAGTGGCTGCCCTTCGACCTTCATCCCGAGTACCCGCCGGAGGGGATCGCGCGCGAGGAGCTGATGCGCCGCTACCCCGAGAGCATGCACGAGGCGGTGCGCGGCATGCACGAGGACGCCGGCCTCGCGTACAACCCGCACCCCGAGCGGGTGCCCAACACCCGGCGCGCGCTCGAGCTGTTCGAGTGGGCCCGCTCGCGCGGCGCGCACGCCGCGCTGCACCAGCGCGTGATGGACGCCTACTGGACCGAGGGCCGCGACATCACCGGCTGGGACGTGCTGGGCGCCTGCGTGGCGGATGTCGGCCTCGACCCGGCCGAAGCCGAGGCCGAGGTGGAGAGCGGCGCCTTCGCCGCGGCGGTGAGCGCGTCGACGCAGACCGCGCAGGCGCACGGCATCGGCGGCGTCCCCGCCTTCGTCTTCGACAACCGGCTGCTGGTGAGCGGCGCGCAGCCGCACGAGATCCTCGAGAAGGCCCTCGAGCAGGTGGGCAGGATGCGCGCCGAGGAGGCTGCCGGCGGCGGGTGAGCGGGGCGGGGTGACCGAGTCGGCGCGCGCCCGTCACGGCTGGGGGTGGAGTGGTGTCCGGCGGGCGGTTCAGGATGGCGGGACACCGAGTTCGAGGCCTTGGGGGGTCGGAAATGCCCGCTGATCTGAACCGCGTCACCCTGGTGGGGCGCCTCACGCGCGATCCCGAGCTGCGCCACTCCGGCGGCGGCGATGCGATCTGCTCGATGCGG
>LNEQ01000252.1 GCA_001464995.1 Actinobacteria bacterium Ga0077541 | reverse complement strand
CCCGCCAGCCCGATCGACTACCTGCGCCTGCCGCTGCACACCCTGAAGGTGGGCTCCTACGGCACCCACAACGCCCTCGGCCTGGCCAAGGCCCACCGTGCGCGCTTCATGCTGGCCTCGACCTCGGAGGTCTACGGCGACCCCGAGCAGCACCCGCAGTCGGAGGGCTACTGGGGCCACGTCAACCCGATCGGGCCGCGCGGGGTCTACGACGAGGCCAAGCGCTATGCCGAGGCGCTCACGATGGCCTACCACCGCCAGCAGGGCGTGGACACCCACATCGTGCGGATCTTCAACACCTACGGGCCGCGGATGCGCCCCCACGACGGGCGCGCCATCCCGACCTTCCTGCGCCAGGCCCTGGCCGACAAGCCGATCACCGTCTTCGGCGAGGGGGGCCAGACCCGCTCGTTCTGCTTCGTCTCGGACCTGATCGAGGGCTTCTGGCGACTGATCCGCTGCGAGCACCACGAGCCGGTCAATATCGGCAACCCCGGCGAGTTCACGATCCTGGAGCTGGCCGAGGTGATCATCCGCCTCACCGGCAGCCGCTCGGAGATCGTCCACGACGCCCTGCCCCAGGACGACCCGGCCCAGCGGCGGCCCGACATCTCACTGGCCCAGCGGCTGCTGGACTGGAGCCCCTCCGTGGAGCTGGAGGACGGGCTGCGCATGACGCTCGCCGCGGCAGGCCTGCCGGCGCCGGCGGTGACGTGATGGTGCCTCCGGGCGCGGGCGACGGAGAGTGGCAGCCGACGCCGGCATGGACGGGAGCCCGGAGAACCGCTCCTCGCGACGCACCCCGGGAGGCGGCACGGCGTGCGGTCGCCTCCCGGGCGGCCGAGGGCTCCTCGGACGGGTGGGGGGAGATCGCCCGGACGAGGATATCGTCCGGGGCCCGATGACTCCTCCCACGCAGGCCCCGACCGCACGGGAACGCGGGGGCACGACGCTGTGAGTCCCGTGCCACACCGGCGCCGGCGCCCGGTACGCGCATTTGTGGCATCGGCCTGCGCGGCAGTCGCGCTCATCGCGCTCCCGTCGGCCACCACACACGGCCAGGCGCCCCCGACGGGCCTGGCCCAGATCGACCCGGCCGACATCCGGCTCGCCAACGCCTGGGGTCAATGGCGGGCCGGGCGAGCGGGGCCGGCGACGCGCCTCGCGAGGACCAGCCGGTCGGGACGGCTGATGCTCCGCCTGGGCGCGGGGGCCCCCGCGGGTGCGACGAGGTACATGCGGCTCGTCGTGCCCCCGTCGGTCGCCCCGACGAGCATGACCTTCCGCATCACGTACTCCACCCCGGGCGCCGTCGCGTTCATCTCCCGTGGGACGCTGGCGAACCGCGCCTGGTCGCGCACGACAGGGCGGCCGCGGACCGTCGTCGGCCGGGTGGCCCTCCAGGGGCGGCGGACGGTCTACATCGGCCTTCGGCGGACCGCCGCCTCGACGGCGCCCGCGACCGTCATCGTCCGGGCCTACGCGATCAGCACCCCGGCGACGCAGACCCCGCTCCCCGGCGGCCCAGGCGTCGGGGCTGGCGGGCCGCCGGCGGCGCCAGTGCCCCGGGAGAAGTACACCGGCCCGGAGATCTACTGGGGGGCCCGCCTCGGGGGGGACGCGTTCGGCCCCGGCTACGGAGACGCCCCTTGGGACCGCCAGACCCTGGCGCGCTTCGAGGCCGACGCGGGCAAGCGGATCTCGCTGCTGCTCTGGGGCCAGACCTGGAGGGATGGCGGGGCCCTCCAGCCGTTCGGCACCGCGCTCTACGAGTCTGTCCGGGCCCACGGGGCGATCCCGATCGTCGACTGGAGCCCCTGGGACCGCGCCGCGCGCGGCGTCCCGAACCAGCCGGACTTCCAGCTGGCCGACATCATCGACGGCGACTACGACGACTACATCCGGGAGTGGGCCGCCGACGCGGCGGCGTGGGGCAAGCCGTTCTTCCTGCGTTTCTGCCACGAGATGAACGGCAGCTGGTATCCGTGGTCGGAGAACGCGAACGGGAACTCGCCGGGCCAGTTCGTCACCGCCTGGCGCCACGTCGCCCACATCTTCGCCGACGAGGGGGCCACCAACGTCTCGTGGGTCTGGGCCCCGAACGAGATCGAGGGCTACGTGGGCATCCCGTTCTCGAGCATCTACCCCGGCGACGCATACGTCGACTGGGTCGGCATGAGCGGGTACAACTGGGGCACGGCTGGCGGCTGGCGCGCGTTCTCGAAGACGTTCACCAGGACCTATGCGGGCCTGCGGGCACTCGCGCCGAGCAGGCCGATCATGATCGCGGAGGTCGGCTCGTCGGAGAGCGGCGGGTCGAAGGCCGCCTGGATCCGCGACGCCCTGCAGGTGCGACTCCCCCAGGACTTCCCCGCCGTGAAGGCGGTCGTCTGGTGGAACCGCCGGGACGACGGCCTGGACTGGCCGATCCAGTCCTCCGCCGCGGCGACGGCCGCCTTCGCCGAGAGCGTCGCCTCGCCCTACTTCGCCGCGGGGCGCTTCGCGGCGCTCACCGCGTCGCCGATCCCCGCGCCATAGGGGGAGAAGGGCTATACCGGCGGGGTGCCGCGGTCGATAGCAGGGGTGCGCAGCTCGCATCCCATCGGAGACACCCGCCTTGGAACGGATTCCATCGGCACGGATCGGACTCGCGGCGATCGCGGCGGCGATCGCCGTCGCGATCGCACCGGCAGCCGCGGCGACGCCCGCCCCGACGGGACCGCCGCGCGCGGCACTCGTCCTCTCCGAGGCCGGGACGCCACCGGCGGCGAAGCACGGGCCCCTGGCGCTCGTCGTCGCCCGCACGGCACCGCCGGGCACCCGCATCCGCGTGGTGGTCCGCTCCGCCCGCCTGCGCGGCGTCTCGCGGGTCGATCTCTCGGTCGATGGAGCACGCGTCCTCCGGCTGCGACCGCGAGGCGGGCGCTTCGCCGGAGCGAGGGGCTGGATCGACGGCGCGCGCCTGTCGCCGGGCCGTCACCGGGTGACCCTCACGGTCGCGCACGGGACGCGTTCCTCGGTCGTGGTGAGCCGCTCCGTCGCCCTGCAGGCGGCCAAGGCGAGCAGGCGCGCGCGCCCGGCGGCGCCCGAGGCCGTGCCGGCACCGGCACCGGTGCCCCCGGTGCCCGAGGCCGTTCCGCTGCCGCCTGAGCCCACTCCCGGCCCGGTGCCGCCCGTTCCCGAGGCCGCGCCGAGCGCCCCGGCGCCCGGGCCGTCGGTGCCCGTCGCGCCCCACAGCATCCTCTGGGGCGCCTGGGTCGACGGCGACGCCTACGGCGAGGCCTTCGACGATCCGCCATGGGACATGGCGGCGCTGGCGATGTTCGAGGCCAACGCCGGCAAGGCGGCCTCGATCGTCCACTACGGGCAGTCGTGGCGCCGCGACGGAGTGCCTCAGCCCTTCTATCCCGGCGATCACCAGCGCGTGCGCGACCACGGCGCCCTCCCGCTGCTCGACTGGAACCCGTGGGACTCCTCGGCGGGGGGCTCGCCCTCCCAGCCCGACTTCGCGCTCGCCCGGATCATCGCGGGCGAGCACGATGCGTACATCACCTCATGGGCCACGGCCGCCCGGGACTGGGGCCACCCCTTCTTCCTGCGGTTCGCACACGAGATGAACGGCTCCTGGTACCCCTGGTCGGAAGCCCGTAACGGCAACGCCGCCGGGGAGTACGTCGCCGCGTGGCGCCACGTGCACGACATCTTCCGCGCCGTCGGCGCGACCAACGTCACCTGGGTCTGGAGCCCGAACGTGACCTACCCCGGCAGCATCGCGCTCGCCGGCCTCTACCCCGGGGACGCCTACGTCGACTGGGTCGCGATGGACGGCTACAACTGGGGTACCAACCCTGCCAAGCCCGACTCGTGGAAGAGCTTCGGGCAGGTCTTCGGGCCCACCTACGACGAGCTCGGCACGCTGGCCCCGGGCAAGCCCGTGATGCTGGCCGAGTTCGGGTCGAGCGAGCACGGCGGCTCGAAGGCGGAGTGGATCGCCGACGCCCTCGCGCAGATCCCGACGGCCTTCCCCCGGATCCGGGCGGCGGTGTGGTTCAACTGGGACGCCGACGGCATGGACTGG
>LNEQ01000251.1 GCA_001464995.1 Actinobacteria bacterium Ga0077541 | reverse complement strand
GGTGTTCGACTTCGACTGGCAGGACGACGCCTCGGACGCCCTCTTCGCCCGCCTCGGGACCGACGGCGCCCTGATCGAGACGAACCTCGCCGACTCGACGGGCCTCGGCACCGGCGACCGCTTCGCGGTGACCACCAGCCGCGGCGAGCGGGCCACGTTCACCGTGCTCGGCGAGTACCGCGACCCCGTGCTGTTCACGGGCATCACGGTCTCGTCGGCCGCGGCCGACGGCCTGGACATCCCGGCCGACCCCTCGGTGGGCGTGGTGCTCTTCGAGGAGGGCGCCGACGGCGACGCGGTGAAGCAGCAGATCACCGAGCGCATGGAGGCCGACTTCCCCACCGTCCAGGTGCAGTCGAACGCCGAGTTCAAGGAGGAGTTCGAGGGCCAGATCGACCAGCTGCTCGCCCTGCTCTACGCGCTGCTGGCGATCAGCCTGATCATCTCCCTGTTCGGCATCGTGAACGCGCTCGTGCTCTCGATCTACGAGCGCACGCGCGAGATCGGGATGCTCCGGGCGATCGGCACGACCCGCCGTCAGATGCGCGCGATCGTGCGCTACGAGAGCATCATCACCGCCGTGATCGGCGGCGTGCTCGGCATCGGCATCGGCATCCTGTTCGCCTGGGTGCTGGCGCGCGGCCTCGCGGACCAGGGCATCCGGTTCACGCTGCCGGTGGGCACCCTGATCGTCTTCCTGATCCTGGCCATCGTCGCGGGCGTGCTTGCGGCGGTGCTCCCGGCGCGACGGGCCGCGAAGCTGAAGCCCCTGGACGCCCTGCACTTCGAGTAGCGCGGGCGGCGGGAGCCGCCCGCGTTCAGAGCCCGGGCAGCACCCTGCGCAGCGCGCCGACCAGGGCGTCGAGGTCCTCGGCGTCGATCACCAGCGGGGGCAGCATGCGCACCGTGCGGGGCGAGGTGTTGTTGACCAGGAAGCCCTCGGCCAGCAGCGCCTCGACCGCCTCGGCGGCCCGCGCGCGCGGGAGGTCGATGGCGCACATCAGGCCCCGTCCGCGGGCCTCGGTGGCGAGGCCGTCCTCGACCAGGCCCTCGAGGCCGGCGAGCAGGGCCGCGCCCTTCACGCGCACCGACTGCTGCAGCGCGGCGTCGCCGAGCACCGCGCAGGAGGCGAGGGCGGCGGCGGCGGCCAGGGGGCTGGCGGCGAACGTGGAGCCGTGGTCGCCCGGCTGCAGGACCGCGTCGAACCGCGGCGTGGCCACGACCGCGCCGATCGGGACGCCTCCCCCGAGGCTCTTGGCCAGGCACATGACGTCGGGGGTGACGCCGACGTCCTGGTAGGCGAACAGGGGCCCGGTGCGCGCCAGGCCCGTCTGGATCTCGTCGATGACCAGCAGCGCGCCGTGGCGGTCGGCGAGCTCGCGGGCGAGCCGGATCATCTCGACGGGCACGGGGTGGACCCCCACCTCGCCCTGGACCACCTCGAGGAAGATCGCGCAGGTCGCCGGGCCGACGGCCGCCTCCAGCCCCTCGAGGTCGTCGCGTTCGACGTGGTGCACGCCCGGCACGAGCGGCCGGAAGGCCTCCTGCTTGCCGGGCTGGCCGGTCAGCGACAGCGCGCCGTAGGTGCGCCCGTGGAAGCCGTCGACCAGCGCGACCACCTCGGTCTTGCCGGGGCCACCGTGCTTGCGGGCCAGCTTGAGGGCGGCCTCCGTGGCCTCGGCCCCCGAGTTGCAGAAGTAGACGCGTCCCCCGAGGGAGTGGTCGCGGATCCACTCCGCCAGCGCCACCATGGGCTCGGTGTAGTAGAGGTTCGACACGTTGATCAGGCGGGCCGCCTGCTGCTGGATGGCGGTGACGACCGCCGGATGGCAGTGGCCGACGTTGTTCATCGAGATGCCGGCCATGCAGTCGACGTAGCGGCGCCCGTCGGCGTCGAACAGCGACGCGCCCTCGCCGCGCACGAACGCCACCGGCTGGCGCCGGTAGGTCTGCATCACGGCGGCGGCCTCCCGCTGGGCGAGCACCTCGTCGATCATGCGGTCACCTTCGTCCCGACCCCCGTCTCGGTGAAGATCTCGATCAGCACCGAGTGCGGCACGCGGCCGTCCACGATGTGCGCCTCCGGCACCCCGGCCTCGAGGGCGTCGACCACGGCCCCGAGCTTGGGGATCATTCCCGCCCCGACGGCGCCCGAGGCCATCAGCTCGCGCAGGTCGTGCAGGCGGCACTCGCTGATCAGGCTGTCCGGATCGGAGAAGTCGCGGAAGATGCCCTCGACGTCGGTGAGGAAGATCGCCTTGCGCGCGCCGAGCGCCGACGCGAGGTGCCCCGCGACGGTGTCGGCGTTGATGTTGTAGCTCTGGCCGTCGGCGTCGACGCCGACCGAGGCCACGACCGGCACGAAGTCCGAGAGCCGCTCCAGGACCCGCGGGTCGATGCTCGCCACGCGGCCGACGAAGCCGAGGTCGCCGTCGGGGCTCGACGCCTTGGAGGCCGTGATGAGGCCCCCGTCGTCGCCGGCGAGGCCGACGGCGGGCGCGCCCGCCAGGTGGACCTGGGCGACGATCTCCTTGTTGATCTTGCCCACCAGCACCATCTTCACCAGCTCCATGGTGGGGGCGTCGGTGACCCGCAGCCCCTGCACGAACCGCACCTCGAGGCCGAGGCGGTCGGAGTAGCGGGAGATGTCGGGCCCTCCGCCGTGCACGATCACCGGCTTCATCCCCACCAGCTTGAGCAGGGCGACGTCGCGCGCGAACGACGCCTTCAGCTCCGGTGTGGTCATCGCCGCCCCGCCGTACTTGATCACCACGGTCTCACCCGCGAACTCGCGGATGTAGGGCAGCGCCTCGAGCAGCACGCCGACGCGCGGCTCGAGATCGGTCTTCGGCGGGGACATGGGCTACTCGCGGGTCGGGGCGGGATCGGCCATCGGCCGGGGATCGTCGCACATGGCCCCCCGGCCTGCTGAGCCGCTGCCCCGTACGGATCGGCCGCCGGGCGGCGCACCTGAAGGGACGCGCCGCGGCGGTGATGGGGCGGTCCGGGGGGTGATCCAGCCACGACTTCGTGCCGTAGTTATCCATGACTAGCTACTATCATTAGTCGGAACTTGAAAACGACCGGGGAAAGGTTGGCCGCAGTGGCCGCTCCGCACGCCGTGCCGGCGATCGAACTCGCGCACATGACCGTCTCGTACGGCGCGAGCCCCGTGCTCTGGGACGTGGATGCGACCTTCCCCGCCGGCGCGATGTCGGCGATCGTCGGGCCCAACGGCTCGGGGAAGTCGACGCTCCTGCGGGCCGCCCTCGGCCTCGTGCCCGCCGACGCCGGCCGGGCGACCATCCTCGGCCAGCCCGCGCGCGAGGCCATGCGGCGCGTGGCGTACGTGCCCCAGCGCGAGGCGGTCGACTGGGACTTCCCCATCACCGTCCGCGAGGTCGTCGAGATGGGCCGGTACCCCTCGGTCGGCTGGATCCGCCGCCTGCGCGCCGAGGACCGGGCGATCGTCGACGAGTCGCTCGAGAGGGTCGGCATGGGCCCGTTCGCCGGCCGGCAGATCGGTCAGCTCTCGGGTGGCCAGCGCCAGCGGGTCTTCGTGGCGCGGGCACTCGCCCAGCGCGCCGAGCTGCTGGTGCTCGACGAGCCGTTCGCCGGCATCGACGCCCGCACCGAGGCCGCGCTCCTCGGCCTGCTCGCCGAACTCCGCGACCGCGAGGGCCGGTCCGTGGTCATGGTCCACCACGATCTGCAGACGGTGCGCGAGGTGGTCGACTGGGTGCTCCTGCTCAACGTCCGCGCCGTCGCAAGCGGCCCGGTCGCGACCACGATGACCCCCGAGAACCTGCGGCGCGCCTACGGCGCCGGCGAGGTCGGCCTCGACGAGCGCGAGGGGGCCGCATGGGCTGGCTGATCGACCTCCTCCCCCTGCCCTACACCGACGCCGTCGTGGTGATCGGCGCGGCCGTGCTCGGCATCGCGGCCGGCGTGCTCGGGGCGCTGGCCGTGCTCCCGCGCAGGAGCCTGGTGGGCGACGCGCTCGCCCACTCGGCGCTCCCCGGCGTGGCCATCGCCTTCCTGGTGACCGGCGCGAAGGACCCCGCCTCGCTGCTGGTGGGCGCGGGGATCGCCGGGCTGATCGGGGCGCTGATGATGGTGGGCATCGAGCGCACCAGCCGCATCCGTCCCGACGCGGCCATCGGCGTGGTGCTCTCGAGCTTCTTCTCGCTCGGGATCGTGCTGCTGACCTACATCTCGAGCACCGGCAACTCCGAGCAGGCCGGCCTCGAGACGTACCTGTTCGGCCAGGCGGCGGGGCTGCTGGAGCGCGACGTGGCGGTCATGGCCGGTCTCGCCGCCGGGGCGATCGCGTGCGTGGCGATCGGCTTCCGGCCCCTGAAGGCGTCGATCTTCGACCGCGCGTTCGCCGCGTCGATCGGCCTGCGCGTGCGCGTCGTCGAGCTCGCCTCCACAGCCCTGCTGGTGGTGGCGATCGTGATCGGGCTGCGGTCGGTCGGGGCGATCCTGATGGTCGCGATGCTGATCGTCCCGACGGTCGCCGCGCGCCAGCTCACCAACCGCCTGTCGCGCCTGCTGCCCCTCGCGGGCCTGATCGGCGGCGCCGTCGGCGCCGTCGGCGCCCTGGCATCGGCGCGGGCCGAGGTCCCGACCGGCCCCGTGATCGTCCTCACCGGCACGGTCGTGGTGCTGGCCGCGGTGCTCCTCGCCCCCGGGCGCGGCGTCGTCTGGCAGGCGGCCCGGCGACGCGGGGAGCGGCGCACGGCGCGCTCGAGCGGCGTGCTGATCGACCTCGAGACGGCGCTCCACGCCGGCCCGCCGCCGACCCCTTCCGAGCTGGCCATGGCGAGCGCCCGGCCGGCCCGCGACGTGCGCCGGGGGCTGCGCGACCTGGGCCGCGCCGGCCTGCTCGAGCATGACGGCGACCGGGTGCGCCTGAGCGAGTCGGGCGCCGCCGCCGCGCACACGGCCCTGGAGGGCCGCCGGCTGTGGTCGGCCTGGCTCGAGCACGGGTGGCGCCTCGACCCCGGGGACGCGCGCGAGCCCGATCCCCGCGACCTGCGGGGGAGCCTCGGCGACGACCTGGTGGAGCGCCTGATCGCGATGGACGGCGGAGCGCGGCCGTGAGCGACGCCATGATCATCGTGCTGACCGCCGGACTCACCGCCACGGCCTGCTGCCTGCTCGGCCCGTTCCTCGTGCTGCGCCGGGTGGCGCTGATGGGCGACGCCGTCAGCCACGCGGTGCTCCCGGGCATCGTCGCCGCCTTCCTCATCTTCCAGACCCGCGCGCCCCTCGTGGTCGTGCTCGGGGCGGCCGTGTTCGCGGTCGTCTGCGTGCTGGCGATCGAAGCGCTGCGCGCCACCGGGCTGGTCGCCGGCGACGCGGCCATCGGCCTGGTCTTCCCCGCGCTCTTCGCCCTCGGCGTGCTCGGCATCCACCGCTACGCCGACGACATCCACCTCGATCTCGACTCGACCATCTACGGCGAGATCGCGTTCGCCCCGTTCCGGACCCTGGACGTCGCCGGGGTGGAGCTCGTGCGGTCGGTCGTCGTGATGGGGATCGTGAGCCTCGTCAACCTGGCCCTCGTGGGCCTGCTCTGGAAGGAGCTCAAGGTCACGAGCTTCGACCCCGAGTTCGCCCGCTCGATCCGCATCCCGCCGCGCGTGCTGTCGCGCCTGCTGCTGATCGCGGTCGCCGTCACCGCGGTGACGGCCTTCGAGTCGGTCGGCGCCATCCTGGTGGTGTCGCTGCTGATCGTGCCCGCCGCGGCGGCGTACCTGCTCACCGACCGGCTGGTCGCGATGGTCGCGATCAGCGTCGCGATCGGCTGGTTCAGCGCGATCGCCGGATACGCCGGGGCGATCCGCGCCGACGC
>LNEQ01000250.1 GCA_001464995.1 Actinobacteria bacterium Ga0077541 | reverse complement strand
GCCGACATCGCCGGTCGCACCGTGAAGGTCACCGCGACGACCAACTTCATCACCGACGCCGCCCGGGTGGTGGGCGGCGACCGCGCGGAGGTGACCGGGCTGATGGGCCCCGGCGTCGATCCCCACCTCTACAAGGCGAGCGCCGGCGACGTCGCCTCGCTGCGCGAGGCGGACGTCATCTTCTACGGCGGGCTGGAGCTGGAGGGGCGCATGACCGATCTCCTCGACGAGCTCTCGGCGCGCCAGGCCACCGTGGCCGTGACGCGCGACATCCCCGAGGACGCGCTGCGCAGGCCGACGGAGTTCGAGGGCAAGTTCGATCCCCATGTCTGGTTCAGCATCCCGCTCTGGGAGAGCGCCGTGGAGGTCATCGCCGACGGATACGCGGAGATCGACCCGGAGCACGCCGACAGCTACCGGGCCCGCGCAGACGCCTACGTCGAGGAGCTGCGCGCCCTCGACGCCGAGGTGAGGCGCGACCTCGCCGCCGTGCCGGAGCGCTCGCGCGTGCTCGTCACATCACACGACGCCTTCGGCTTTCGACGTCGTCGCGATCCAGGGCACCTCGACCCAGACGCAGGCCACCACGGCCGACATCGAACGGGTCGCCAAGGTGATCGCCGACCGCGACGTACGATCGGTGTTCGTCGAGTCGGCCGTCGCCCCCCAGACGATCGAGGCGGTCCTGGCGGCGGCGCGCCAGCGCGGACAGGAGGCGCGCATCGGCGGCTCGCTGTTCGCGGACGCGGCCGGCGACGAGGGCACCCCCGAGGGCACCTACGTCGGCATGGTGCGCCACAACGCCGGGCTGATCGCCGCCGGGCTGCGCTGACGGCGCGCCGGGCCCACCGCCGCGCGCGGCGGTGGGCCCGGGCTCAGCCTGAATCAGGTGTGGTATTCGGCGTTGATCGTCACGTAGGCGTGACCGAGGTCGGAGACCCAGATCGCCGCGGCGCCGTCACCGCGCCCGAGGGCCACCTCGAGGTCGTACTCCTCGCGGGCGAGGACGGCGGCGGCCCCGTCGGAGTCGAACGGCACGCCGTCCACCGTGACCACGGGCCCCGCAAGGGCCTGCCCGACCGACTGGGAGATGCGCCCCCAGTTCGGATCCTGGCCGTGGATCGCGGTCTTCACCAGCGACGACTCCCCGACCGCCCGCGCCACCGCGTGGGCCTCGGCCGCGTGGCGCGCGCCGCTGACCACGACGCGGACGGCGTGATCAGAACCCTCACCGTCCTTGACCATCTGGATCGCCAGCCAGCGGCAGACGGCGGTGAGGGCGCGGCCGAACAGCACGAGGTCGTCGCCCGCCAGGGGCGGCCCCTCGCCTGCGGCCATCGCCAGCAGCGTGTCGGAGGGGCTCATCTGCGCGTCGACGCTGATGCGGTTGAACGACGCGTCGGCGGCCTCGCCGACGAGCCGCTGGAGATCGTCCGCCGCGACCGGCGCGTCGGTGGTGACGTAGGCCAGCATGGTCGCCATGTCGGGACGGATCATGCCCGCGCCCTTGGCGGCCGCCCCGATCGTCACCTCGCCGGCGCCGAGGCGCAGCCGGAAGGCGCCGCCCTTGGGCGCGCGATCGGTGGTGCAGATGGCGCGGCCGAAGTCGCCGCCGCCGTCGGACGACAGCTCGCGGACCGCCGCGACGATGCCCCGGCCGGCGATGTCGAGATCGATGCGCTCTCCGATCGTGCCCGTGCTGCAGACGGCCACCTCGCCCTCGTCGATGCCGAGAGCCGCCGCGGCGCGGCGCGCCATCGCGTAGGCGTCCTCGAGCCCGGGCGACCCGGTCGCGGCGTTGGCCGTGCCGGCGTTCACGACCACCGCCCGCAGAGCGGAGCGCACGAGGGTGCGGTTGCGGACGACCGGCGCCGAGGGCAGGGCGCTGGTCGTGTCGACGAAGGCCGAGGTCACGGGCGCCAGGGCGAACAGCACGCCGAGGTCGAGCAGGTTCGAGGGCTTCAGGCCGCAGGCCACACCGGCGGCGTGGAAGCCGGGCGTCGTGCTCACCGAGCCGCCCGGAACCGGCGTCAGGCCATCGGGGGCCTCCAGCCAGTCGGCGCGCACGACCGGGGGGATGCTCACAGGAGGCCCTCCGTCTCGGGCAGGCCGGCCATCAGGTTGAGGTTCTGCACGGCCTGACCGGCCGCGCCCTTGCCGATGTTGTCGATGACCCCGAAGGCGGTGATGCGGCCACCGCGCGGATCGACCATCGGGCAGACCTGGGCGTAGTTGGTGTGCTGCACCGCGCGCATCCCCGGGGGCTCCTCGACGACCTCGACGAAGGGGTGCCCGGCGTAGAACGCCCGGTAGCGCTCGCGCAGGTCGTCGATGTGGGGCGTCTCCCCGGTGAGCCGCGCGTAGCAGGTGGACAGCAGCCCGCGATCGACCGGCACCAGGTGCGGCGTGAAGGTGACGTCCACGCCGAGCTCCTGCTCGATCTCGGGACGGTGGCGGTGGGCATACACCTTGTAGGCGCTCACGTTGTCGGCCGCGTGCGAGAAGTGCACGGTGGCGGTCGGCGTGCGCCCGGCGCCGCTCACCCCGCTCTTGGAGTCGATGACCACGTCCGCCAGCTCGCCGGCGAGCGGCAGCAGGGCGAGGATGCTGGCCTCGGGGAAGCAGCCGGGGTTCGCGACGAGCCGGGCTCCCCTGATGTCCTCACGGTGGCGCTCGGGCAGCCCGTAGACCGCCTCGGCCAGCAGGTCGGGGCGCGGATGCGCGAAGCCGTAGACCGGCGGGTAGAGCGCGGCGTCGTGAAGGCGGTGGTCGGCCGAGACGTCGAGCACGCGCGCGCCGCGGTCGATCAGCTCGGCCACCAGCGGCGCGGCGTCGGCGTGCGGGTAGCAGACGGCGGCGAAGTCGCCGGCCGAGACCGACGCCGGGTCGGGCACCTCCAGCACGCGGGTGACCCGGTACTCGGGGGCCACGTCCACGAGGCGCCGCCCGGCGTCGCCGCGCGCGGTGATCACACCGAGTTCGAAGCCGGGGTGGCGGTCGATCAGGGACGCGAGCTGGGCGCCGGCGAAGCCCGCGGCGCCGAAGACGTGGACGGTGGGAATGGCCTCAGCCCCTCAGGTGCGCACCACGACTCGCGAGCGCGTCGCGCACCCGCGCCACGGCCGCCTCGATCTCCTCGTCGGTGAGCGTGCGGCCGGGGTCGGCCAGGCTCAGCCGCAGCGCCAGGCTGACGTGACCCTCGCCGACCTGCTCGCCGGCGTACCGGTCGAACACGCGCACGTCACGCACGAGCGGCGCTCCGGCCTCGCGGGCCGCTCCGACGAGGTCGGCCGCGGCGACGTCCTCCCCGACGACCAGCGCGAGGTCGCGCTGGGAGACCGGCACGGTCAGCAGGTCCTCGTAGGCCGGGTGCGGCGGCACGGCCCCGGCGAGCGCCTCGAGGTCGATCACCACGGCCGCCACCGGGCCGGCGACCCCGAAGGCCCGCAGCACGAGGGGGTGCATCTCGGCCGCCCAGCCCACGGTCGTGTCTCCGGCGTTCATCCGCGCCTGACGCACCGGGTGGAAGTAGGGGGCGGCGTTCGGCGCCGGCTCCACGCGGACGCCCGCCGCACGGGCCAGCGCGGCCGCGAGGCCGGTGGCGGCGAAGACGTCGGCCGGCCGGGGCGTGTCGCGCCAGCCGTCCGGGCCGACCCGGCCGAACCGCACGGCGGCCAGCCACGGGCGCTCGTCGGCCTGGCCGTCCTCGCGGGGGGCGTAGGTGCGGCCGATCTCGAACAGCCCTCCGTCGGTGCGCTGGTACGACTGGTTGCGCGCCACGGCCCGCAGCAGGCCGGGCAGCATCGAGCGGCGCATCACGGCCATCTCGGCGCTCATGGGGTGGGCCATGCGCACCACCTGCCGGCGCGGGTCGTCGGGCGCCAGCCGCAGGGCGTCGGCGTCCGACTCGGGCACCTGGCGGTAGGTGACCGCCTCCGAGAGCCCGAGGTCGGCACAGAGGCGCGCGAGACGGCGCTCGAGGGCCTGGGCGGGCGTGAGGCGCCCCCGGCCGACCACACGGGGCAGCTCGGCCGGGATGTCGTTGAGGCCGCGGATGCGGCCGACCTCCTCGATCAGGTCGATCTCGCGGGTGAGGTCGCTGGCCCGCTCGAAGGGGATCCGCGCCGTCAGCGCCTCGCGCTCGGTGGCGAGATCGACGGCGAGGCCGAGGCGCCCGAGGATGGCGCCCGACTCCTGCGGGGCGACGTCCACTCCGAGGACGCGGCCGACGCGCTCGTGGCGCATCCTCACCGGCGGCCTCTCGGGACCGGGCTGGTGCGCGTCGAGCGTTCCGGGGACGAGGCGGGCGCCGCAGTGCTCGATCAGCAGGCGGCAGGCGATCGCCATCGCGCGCGGGGGCAGCTCGCGCGGCAGGGCCTTCTCGAAGCGCCCGCTCGACTCGCTGCGCAGGCCGAGCGCGAGCGAGGTGTTCAGGATCGTCGGGCCGTCGAAGGTGGCCGCCTCCAGCAGCACCCGCCGGGTGCCCTGCGAGACCTCGGCGAACTCGGCGCCGAAGATGCCGGCGATGACCGCCGGCCGCTCGGCGTCGCAGATGGCGAGCATCGAGGGGTCCAGGCGCCGCTCGACGCCGTCGAGCGTCACGATCGGCTCGCCCTCGGTGGCGCGGCGCACCACGACCCTCCCCCCGGCGAGGCGGTCGAGGTCGAAGGCGTGCAGGGGCTGGGACGTAGTTGGTCACGTCCACGACGTTCGAGATCGCGCGCATCCCCGCCGCCTCGAGACGGCTGCGCATCCATGCGGGCGACGGCCCGACGACGACGTCGGTGAGCACGCGCGCCATGTAGCGCATGCAGAGGTCCGGGGCCTGGATGTCGAGCGTGGCCAGGTCCTCGACCCGCCCCTCGCCCTCGGCCGGCGGATCCGACTCGTCGAGCGGGGCGAGCGCCGCGCCGGTGACGGCGTGGACCTCGCGCGCGACGCCCCGCACCGACAGGCAGTCGGGCCGGTTGGAGGTGATCTCCAGCTCGAGCACCGTCTCCGAGATCGGCAGGACCTGCGCGAGCGGGGTGCCGGGGGCCGGGCCCTCGTCGAGCTCCATGATCCCCGACGAATCGGTGCCGAGGGCGAGCTCGGTCGCCGACAGGATCATCCCCCGGCTCTCGACGCCCCGCAGCTTCGCGACCCCGAGGGGCTTCTCCGCCCCCGGGAGCAGGGCGCCGGGGAGCGCGACGGCGACGGTCTGGCCGGCCGCGACGTTCGGTGCGCCGCAGACGAT